>NZ_CP022684.1:4249834-4582168 GCF_002863865.1 Ketobacter alkanivorans
TCACTTCTTCAATCAGCTCGGGCGAGGGGCGGCGAGTCGCTTCCAGCGCGTTGTCGATGCTGGTCTTGCTCTTGCTCACCATCTCGTTGACTTTCTGATTCACTTCTTCCAGGCGGTTGTCAATCATCTCCCCTGCTACGCGTTGGCAGAGGCTGGTGCCTTGTTCGCGGATCTGGCTGTCCAGGCGGTTGTTGAATTCTGCTCTTAGATCCGATTTGGCACGATCCAGCTCTTGCTTCATTTCTTTCAGAAGTGCATCGCGGATGGTGTCGGAAAGGGATTTCTGGAACGATTCAAATTTGTCCTCCAACACCTTGCGCACCATGTTCTCCACAACCCGTGTGCTGACACCAACGCTTTGGGATTGGGTGGGCTTCGCTTCGGCTGCCTTGGCTTCCTCTTTTGCTACGGTGCCAGGATCCAGCCGATTGAGTATGGCTGCCAGGGTGGCCGCTGGCGCGGGTTTGGGCAGAATGGCATAGGCGCCAATGGCAATGGCCTGCTGGGCGTAGTCGTTACCTTCTTTGGAGGTGCACATGATAACCGGGATATCTTTGGTATCCGGGTTGGATTTGATGGCTTTGGTTGCTTCGAAGCCGTCCATTCCTGGCATCAGGTGGTCCATGAAGATGATGTCTGGTGTATTACTGGATAAGTAATTCAGAGCGTCACCGGCGGATTCAGCAAAATCTGTTTTTATATCCTGCTGTTGCAGCAATTTTTTCAGAGAAAATCGGGCAGATTTTGAATCATCTACCACCAATGCATGTTTGATTGACATGGGCACTTCTTCTTAAGACGCATTGACGAAAAGGGCATACCTTCCAGTATATACGGAAATCCGGTTTCTGCCCGTCATGGCATTCAACTAAATTATTGTAAACTATGACAAACTTTGCCAGCGATGAGAATCAATTATGTCTATTGAGTAAGATTTTGGGGTTTGCAGGTGTCTCTGGCGAGGGTTGGCTACCCCGTGGGCCAGGAAAAAAGCGCTATCAGCAGGATGCCGCACGCTATCCATACCGGCAGGTTGCTCCAGTAGCTTGAGCGTAATCGGGTCAAAAGCTGTTGTAGCGGTGTGTCGGTGGAGGCTGATTTACCGACGGCGTCGGGCTGGGGCAGGCTTTGGTTTAGCTGCTGTTGGATTTCCTGCTGAAATGCCCGTTGTTCATCCTTCATATCCTGTAACAGCACGTCCAGCTTGGCGGTCATATGCTGGCGCAGTTCCAGGTTCATTTTGTGCAGTTTACTGTCGGTGATGGTGTGGATCAGGTTGGAAAGCGCTGGTGCGGGCTGGCTCTCTTGCTGGGTGTGGTTGCGTCTGATGGATTCGTCAACCTCCTTGAGTAGCTCGTCGTGGAGCAGTTCAATTTGTCGCTCCATGTTGAAGGACAGATGATCCCTTAATGATGACAACTCCTTATTGATACTGAGGGCCAGCTGATCCTCTGTGTCTTCAGTGGAATAGGGGGGCGGCACGATCTTCTCCAGAGCGTTGGCAATTTTGGTCCAGGTGGCGGGTTTGGGGATGATGCCTGAAGCCCCTTGATCCATGGCGAGCTGTTGGTAGTCGGGATCGCTTTGGCTGGTATACATGATGACCGGAATGGAGGCTGTGGCCGGGTCTTTGCGCATCACTTTTACCGCGTCCAGCCCCGTCATACCGGGCATGGTGTGATCCATAAAGACCACGTCAGGACGGTGACTGCGCAGATATTTCAGTGCAGCGGAACCAGATTCGATCATATGGACTTTGGCACCTTTGCGTTCCAGGAGCCGCTTTAACACGGTGCGGGCGGAGGGGGAATCATCCACCACGAGGGTTTGCAGTGCTGTCATAACCTGAGTGCCATTGTTTTTGTTATAGAGGCGTTTCGCCCGGTTACTGCTAGTTATTGTTCTACTGCACTTGCTTCAGTATGAGTCATGATGCTATTTGCGCAAGTTATCGTGATTTTTCTGTTCAATTGCGGCCAGCAGGAGCTTGATGTTCATGGCGTTGGCTTTGTAGCCTGCGTCTAAAAAATCACCCACTACAGGGATCAGGCCGATCAGAAAATCCACAATGATGTTGCCCAGCATTTTCCACATCACGCTTCCACTTATATTATATTTTCGGGCTGCAACCAAGATGAAAAGCGACATGCATGCGGTCAACAGGTCGCCGGCCACTGGGATTAGGCCAAGTATGAAATCCCAGCCCAATCGGATGCGGGTAAACGGTACTCTGAACTGGTCGTCCAGCAGGTAGGCGAGCTTTTTCAGTGAGTCCAGCGAGTAGATTCCTCCCGGTTGGCTTTGCATGTTGTAACACCTTGGTTTTTAATGGGCTGATTGCTTTATCATACCAATTTTACTGATGGTTACGGGAAGTGTTATGTCATCGATTGAAGTTCACGGAAGCTGTGATCCCCGCTTTGAAGCTCTGCGGGATGCCTTTGCAGGTGTACATGAAGAGTTTAATGAGCAGGGGTCATCCTGTGCTGTTTACTGGCAGGGTGAGTTGGTGGCTAATCTTTGGGCGGGTCAAAGAAATAGTGATGCAGAGCCGTGGCAGCAGGATACGTTGGTTAATGTGTTCTCTGTGAGTAAGGCGGTGACGGCAATCTGTGCGCAGCGGGCCGTTGATCTGGGGTTATTGGATCTGGACCGGCCGGTGGCTGATTATTGGCCTGAATACGGCTGCAATGGTAAGAAGCGAACTCTGGTTAAGTGGATGTTGAATCATAAGGCGGGTCAGCCTGCGATGAAAACGCCCCTGCCCGGTGAGGCGATCTATGATTGGGAGCGGATGGTGGAAACCCTTGCGGCTGAAGAGCCTTGGTGGGAGCCAGGTACTCAGCACGGTTACCATATGATCAGTTATGGCTGGTTGGTGGGTGAGGTGTTCCGTCGGGCCGTTGGCGTCAGCGTGGGCAACTTCCTGCGAGAGGAAATCGCAGGCCCGCTGGGGTTGGATATGCACCTGGGCGTTGCTGACGTGGATTTTCCTCGGGTTGCCGGTTTGCAGGCGGCCGCGCAGCTGCCGGAGGCGGGACGTGTGAGTTTGTTTAACCATGTTATGAGCAACCCCACAAGCATCACGGCGGCGGCGCTGACCAATCCCATGACCATTATGAATGGGGCGAATACTGATGAGTGGCGCAGAGCAGAGATACCTTCAGCCAATCTGCACGCAACCGCTTCCGCACTGGCTACGCTGTTTGGCAAGGTGGCCGGGCGAGAGGGTGTGATCTCGGATGCGGCATTAACGCGCTGCTATCTTGAGGAAAGTAATGGCGAAGATCCCGTGTTGCTTACCAATACTCGATTTGGGCCTGGATTCATGCTGCAGCAACCCGGCAGTGTGGAGGCTGAGTTCGGTCCGGGCAGTAATGCCTTCGGCCATCCCGGGGCTGGTGGAGCGCTGGCCTTTGCTGATCCCGATCAGGATCTTGGCTTTGCTTACACCATGAATCAATTGGGTCCGTACGTGCTGATTGATCCTCGTCCGCGCAAGCTGATTGATGCGCTCTATCGCTGTATCCGCTAGATATCGTCGGCAGGATGCTGGGCTGTAAATTGTTGATGGCTGCGGCCATCGCACAGCGGCCCTTTACTGCTGTGTTTACAGCCGCAAAAGAAGTAAATCTGATCTTTTGATGGATTGACTCTTACCGGAGAGAAGCCGGTATCTTTGTGGCTGCCATCGCAAAAGGGTTGGCGTGCGCTGAGCCCGCAGCTGCACCACCACAAATCCTGCCCTTTTTTGATGGGGGTGGGAAAGGGCAGCGCACTGGCTACCCTGGGGCTGAGTTTGTCTTGCTCAGGCACGGGACACGTACTTGCCCGTGACAGTGCTGACTTTGATGTGCTCCCCTGACTCAATGTATTCAGGCACCTGTACTTCCAGCCCGGTACTGAGAGTGGCGGGCTTGGTACGGTTGGTGGCGGAAGCATTTTTCATATTGGGAGCAGTGTCCACAATTTCCAGCACCACATGTTGGGGTAGCTCGATTCCGACACAGTGTTCTTCAACGATTAGCCCCTGAATGCCTTCCAGGTTGTCGGTCAGGTAGAGAATTTGCTCTTCGATGATGTCTCGGTCCAGGGGATGCTGGCTGTAATCCTCTTTATCCATGAAGATATAGCTGTCACCCTCTTGATACAGAAACTGTACCGCACGGCGGCTGAAATCCACCAGCTTGAGCATGTCATCACCGGTGAAGGTTTCATCGTGCTTTTGATGGGTCTGGGCGTGATTGAAACGCATTTTGTAGAGTGTGGCGGCACCGCGGGCAGACGGGCTGCGCACTTCGATGTGTTTGACGATATAGGGTTGGTCGTTAATGGAGACAACCGCTCCTTTTTTAATATCACAAGCCTTTGGCATGATGAGATCGCCTGTCTGGGTCGTTAGAGAAGGCCTGCGGCGAGCGCCGCAGGCCCGAATTTTTCAATGCAGAATCAGAGATAGAGTAGTAGCCATTGCAGGATACCCGCCAGTGCTCCCAGCCAGAATCCACCAATGCCGCCAATGATGGACAGCGGCTCCAGAATGCGCTTTAACTGAGCATAGAACAGGCGATCAGACATCCTGGCCAGGCGCTGCTTGAGGTGGATCTCCACAACGGCGGCGCGCTCCTGATTGAAAAGCTCTTCTTCAAGGGGCTCGATAATGGCGTCTGTCAGTTTGTCAGTGAGGGTTCGCTTCAGCTCCAGATAGCCGATGGGGCCAACCGTAAGCTGTACAAAGGTGCGCACGTTGATGTCTTCCACCAGTATCGATACGCGCTTGCGAATAATGGTGCGAGTGTGACGAGAGCGGCTGCCGTTCAGCAAAGCACCGAAAATATTCTGCACCGACAGTACGGAATGGGCGAGTAGCTTGGCCAGCTCTTCATCTTGCGCCTGACGAACCTTTGCGTAGGGGCTGCGAATCTTCCAGCGACCCAGTGTGATGGGCTTATAGGGGTAACGAATCCAGCGCTGGCATATCCAAAAGAAGAAAAAGACGCTCATGGCACCGCTTACCGCCCAATAATAAATACTGCTGGCCTGCACTAAAATGGCGATAACCACCTGGAAGCACCCCACGGTAAAGCCCATAACCGCGCAGAAACGGGCGATGCTGTCGAAGGTGCGCCGGCTGAGGATGTCGTAGATGCGTTTGAGGGTGCCGGGTTGCTGTTTTTCGGCCTGCTTCAGTAAGCGCTCATAGGAGAGAATGCGAGTCAGGCCGTCTCCCAGCTCTTCGATGATGTCATCGATGATGCGAGGCAGCAGGCGGTGTGCCCGTACGTAGAAACGATTTTTAACCAGTACAGGAAGGTTCTCCCACATCACGGCGTTATTTTCGTTCATCACATCATCAATGATGCCGTCAATCTGAGGGCGCAGGTTGCTGAGTTGGTGGGTAATGATCTTTTCGGGGCCGATATGCTCGAAGATTTGCTGCAGACCGGAGAGCTTTTCAAGCAGCTCTTTGGACCAGTGATTGGTGTACAGCAAGCTGTTGGCGTAAAAATAGCCTTGCCAGCCCATAACTGGCTTGATACCGACGAAGTATCGAGGCCATAGGGCAAGTAGACGGGCCAGTCGGCCAACGCACCAGCCAGCGGTTGCCATCAGTAATGGCAACAGCACAGGAACGTAGCTGATCAAGCTTTCCGGGGATAGCGCACTCATGCTTGCGCAAAACCTCCAGGTCTCATGGACTCTTCTCCTAATGTGTGCGCTCTTGGGATCGGGAGAGCCAACTGCAATGGAACCGGTGAGGTACCTATAGCTGAAATGGCGCGGCGCATCGGATGCCTGTAATTATGGTTATATTTGGCTCAGCAGGCGCTGATAGCCCGGTAAAGCCGGGTTCTTATATTACTTAAAAAGCCAGCGCATTGTAGGACAAATTTCGTGGCTAATGCGTTGGCTCCATTGTAGGTTTTTTGTGTCAAAAAGAACAATGCACCGTATTTAGACACCCGCGAACATGAAGAACAGCTGGGCGAATCCAGCCAGCAGACCCAGAACACCCCCCATTGTGATCAGAATCCACTCATCTTCCTGGAAGGCGGGCCGTAATAGCTCCTGAAACTCTTCAGAAGACATGGCTTGCATGCGGGTGCGGAACATCATCTCCACAACCTTGCCGCGTTCTTTGCTGAAGATGGGATCATCGAAAGAGGCCAGGGACATTTCGATGGTTTTTTCCTCAATGGTGCGTTTCAGGTCGACGAAACCTTCAGGCCCTACGGTGAGCTGGGCCACGGTTTTGACCATGCCGCCATCGATCACCGGGCGCATGTGCTTTTTCAGCATAGCTTTGGCGCGATCGGCTTTGGGGCCGCGGAAAATCTCATTCATGATATGCCCAATGGTGAGAATTTCGGCAGTGATGATTCGGCAAAATACCTCGGATACTGCGTTCTGCCTGCTCAGAAACAGGCCTTGCACGGTGGGGCCGAATGGCGTCAATTTGGTGGGATTCAGTGGGCGGAAGATCAGGTTCAGCGCCAGCCAGTTGGTGGCCAGCCCAACCAAAAGGCCAAAGGCAGGCAGAATCAGCCAGTCTTTGTTATGCCACCAGACGAACATCTGCACAACGCCGAACAGGAAACCGAAGAAGGCCCCGGAGTTGATCACGAATTTGAACTCGGTTTCGCCGCATTCCCAGAACACGCGATTCAGCATGTCCTTATCTTCGGAGAGCTTCTTGATGATCAGGTCTTTCGGGTCAATGAGATCTTCGATATTGGCGTGCATATCCTCGATCAGATTATCCATCATCTCGGGCAGTTGACGCCGGGCGCGATTATAGGCGCGGTTTTTAAGTACGTTGGGCAGGTTTTCCCACAATACGGCGTTGCGCTCGGCCATGATGTCATCGGTCAGTTCTTCGATGCGGGCGTCGGCCACTTTGATGATGTGGTGGGCAATCTTTTCAGGTTCGAACTCGTCGAAGATCTCCTGCATGGTGCTGATCTTATCGAGGGTGTTTTCCACCACGATACCAGCCATTTTCTTCCCTTTTTTGGGGATGATGCCCTGCCAGCCCAGCCAGGGCGGAATGCCGATGAATTTAATCGGATAGAATGTGAGCTGAATCGCTAACCAATTGGTAGTCCAGCCAACAATTGCCGCAACAAACGGAATGCTGATGTATTTCCAAAAATCGGGGTGATTTACAAACTCGTTGTAAAACTCAAGCATCGAGTGATGTTCCCTAACAAAGTGTGCTCAGGTGCAAGGTCAAAGCGACCCTGACGTCCCTGAATTCCCATACTGTAATTTTGTTAAGCCGACAACAAACTGACAACAATTGGCCTACTATAGACGCACATGCGAAAGTCAAATAAATGGCATAATGGCCAAAAAAACCGGCTTATTATACCTTGCTAAATGAATAAATCTTGAGATTTTTGAGATTAATTCACACAGCTTCGGGATGGTGGTAAAGTCGATCAATTGCCGATAAATAATAAAACAATCGATTGGGAAATAACTTGGCTATAGCGTCAGAAAACGAAGAATCCATGGTTCGTTACCTTGTGATGGAGGTGCTGGAAGCTGCTGTGAATCTGGCGCTGTCCCATGAGCCTGAGGCCCAGGAGCGCTTGCAGGATCACGTTGGCCGGGTATTGCGAATCAAAACCACTGCGCCGGACTGGATGGTGTTTGTGGCCGTCTGTGAGGACGGTGTGCAGTTGTTTTTGGAATACGAAGATACCGTGGATTCTCGCATTACCTTACCCACTTCGTTACTGACCCAATACGTTTTGGGCAGCAGTGCCGACAGCGTGCTGGAGGCGGAGGGCGTGCGGGTTAGCGGCGATCTGGAGTTTCTCAACGATATGCTGCATATCGCGTTGGAGTTCAGTATCTGGAGTCTGGCGAAGCGGGTGTTGAATGGCTGGTTGCCAGAGTTTGAAGGCTTTGCGGGGCTGATTGAGGCCTTAAAGAACAATGATCCCGCCTGGATCGTACGCTTGGAGCATTTGCCTCAGTTGGCCAACGAAACGCTGATGGCTGTGCGCGCCCAGGGAGAGTTACAGCAGCAGCAAATTCGTGAAATTGAAGCAATCAAGCAGCAATTGGCGGCCGATCGTCGGGCTAACCGTATCAGTACTGTGATTGGGTTTTGTCTGCTGGTTGTGGCGTTCCTGGCACATAACGGCTATTTGAAGGTGCCCCAGCTCGAGTCCATTTCCATGGATACGCTGGTGCTGGTGATCATTTCAATGGTGATTTTAATCCCTCGGATGATCAGCGGGCGCTGATCAATCATCGTCAAGCGGTGTTCCCCCAGGGCGGCGACCGGTGCCACGGGTACGGGCAGGGCGGGTGGCCATTTTCAAGCTATCACCCATGAGATCCAGCCCGGTTTTTGCGATGGTACGAGTGGTGTCCCGCAGCATTTCCTTTGATGGCAAAGATTTAAAGCCTTCCAGCACGCCCTGTTTTACTCTGGCTTCGATTTCCGGGCCCACTTCTGCTTTAAAGCGCTCGATCGCTTCGCTTACCCCCGCGTCGTAGTGGTGTTTGAGCCGTTTCTGAAAGATGAAATGAGCGATGCCCAGCGTCAGCAGGCTGCTGAGGAGGGCGGTGGCAATGATGGTGAGTAAGGTATAGGCCATAGTGTCAGTCGTCGTGATTCAGTTCGTCGCAGATCTTATCCAGGGCCGCGGCAAGGCGATCAATTTTTTCGTTCAGCAGATCCAGATCCGATCTGCGGCTGATGCCCAGCCTGCCGAGGGTGGAGGATACGCGCATATCAAAGGCGCGCTCGATACGGTCCATGGTCTGGTTGGCGCGCACCTTCAGCTCATCCAGACGTGAATCGGGTGCTACCTCAATATCCTTGGTGTGGTTGATGCGCTCAAAGACCTGCCCTTTGCCCACCAACTCTTCAAACGCTTCGCTACCTTGCTCCTGGATCATGGAATAGGCACCCAGACCGGCGAGCCAAATTTTATTGGAATTGCGCTTGATGTCGTCGGTTTTACTCATGGAATAATCCTTTGCTCCTGGAAAAGACGTTGCCAGTGTGAATCAGTTTCTTGTAGGGCATCGTTAATGGTAACACCGGAATCGCAATGGCGCTAAATTGGCCATTAAGGTGATTAGGCAATTTTATTGTTATAGTAGCCCTATAGCCGAAAAATGTTGGCTTGAGTTGGCTTATACGCTATTTGCAAAAGCCGCTTAGGTCAACTGCAATTGTTAATTGGAGAATCGCCATGGCAGTGGGTCAATCGGGCGCAAGCCCTGAACTGGATAAATACAGCAGTGCGTATTCCCCGGCACTGGTGTTGGCCTTGTTGCAGAAAGTTTGCTCCCGTGCCGGGCTGGATCTGGTGTCACGCGCACTGCAATTGTACTACCTGGCGCGTTCGCCTGATCTACCTGCTTGGGCTAAGGCCAGTGTTTTTGCAGCGCTGGGTTATTTCGTGGTCACGCCGGATGCGGTGCCCGACATAACGCCTGTGCTGGGGTTTGTGGATGACCTGGCTGTACTGACTTCTGCATTGGCCAGTGTCAGTGCCTACGTCAGCCCGGAGATTCGCGCCAAAGCATTGGAGCGTTTGCAAGCCTGGTTTGGCAGTGATGTGGAAATGCCTGCGGAAAAGTTCCCGATAGAGAAGACATAACCCCGAGCGTTCTATAAAATGGGCGCGGCTTTCTATTTAGAAATGGCTATTTGGAAATCGCCAACCAGTCACTATCAACAAAAAACTGCGGGGAATGGAACATGCGCCGAGTGGTATTCAATCAGAAAGGTGGTGTAGGTAAATCCAGCATAGCGTCCAATCTTGCTGCTATCAGTGCCCACCGCGGCTTAAAAACATTGCTGATTGATCTGGATTCCCAATGTAACTCAACCCAGTATTTGCTGGGGCGTGATTTCCAAACCGGTGAAACCGACATCGGTGTGTTTTTTGCGCAAACATTGTCATTTCGTCATCGTCACAAGCGCAACCTTGAAGATTTCATTACGCCATCCCAATTCGACAACCTGCATGTGATTGCCGCCAATCCAGAACTGGGTGAAATCATGTCCCAACTGGAAGCCAAACATAAAATATTCAAGTTGCGTGATGCTCTGGCAAAGCTCAATGGATATGACGCCATTTATATTGATACCCCTCCAGCGTTTAACTTTTATACGTTGTCGGCCCTGATCGCGGCAGACAGTTGCCTGATACCTTTCGATTGTGATGAGTTTTCCCGTCAGGCGTTATACAACCTGATCGAGAACGTAGAAGAGACGCGTCAGGATCACAATGATGATTTAGAAGTGGAAGGCATAGTGGTGAATCAGTTCCAGCCGCGCGCCAGCTTGCCTACGCGCATGGTGGATGAGTTGAAGGAAGAAGGCCTGCCCATTCTGGATACGTACATTTCTTCATCCGTGAAAATGCGTGAATCCCACGATACCGGTATTCCTCTGATTCACATGGCTCCCAAGCATAAGTTGACCGATGAGTTTGTGGCGTTGTTCGAATTGCTGCATCCGGGGTTTGCGGTATCGGTTGCCGAAAAGTCAGATAAAGAGCCAGCGTAACCTTTCGGTTACGCTTTCAGCAGTTTCAGTAAGGCCCACTGACCCAATCCAAACAGGCTTAATGCCACCACAGCCCATAGCGCGGCGATGAAACCAAACAGATCCGGTGCCTTCATCAGGGTGGTCATGAGTGATTCCTGATAATAGAAAAACCATTGGTGGTCATCCGGAAACACTTTGGTATGAAGCCAGTAAAAGGCGCTGGTGGGGCCAGCTATTAACAGCCCTAGGCCAATCACCGTCAATGCGATCAGCGTGCCAGTGGCAATGTGTTTCAGCGTAGGGGGCGGCTTTTTCTGCCAGCGATAAACACCTGCCAGTATCAGCAACAAAATCAGGCTACCCAAAGCGGTTTGGTTGAACAACGTAATCAGATTGGCTACATCCTGCAGATGTATCACCTCTGCCTCCCGGAGCAGGGTGCTGGTTGTCTGATCCGGGGTGGTGTAAGTGATCTGCGCCAGGCCTGCCCCACCTTGTTGAATGGCACTTACAATATCGGAGAACAGTTGCTGATGCTGATCGTATGAGGTGAGTTCAAAGTTGTCACGATAGCGGTTGCTCGGCCCATAGCGCTGTATGTGTTGATCGATATGCAGCATCTTGTAGCCAAGGGAATAACCGAAGTTGATTTGAGCCAGGCCATGCCAGCTGAACCAGAACGCAGTGATCAGACAGCTCAGTGTCAGTAGAAGCCCTAAAAGCCCTCCCGTCAGCGTGCCCACCCCTGTGGATTTTTTTGCAGTCATAAAAATGGAATTAGGTTGTTATTGTGCGGCACAGGATACTGCATGGTATGCCTGAGTGAAACCGGTTACGTATAGGAAGGGCGAATGCGTGCAGGGTAGACCGGTGGGTCAGCTTTGGTTAGGATGGGGCTGGTTGTGTGAATACTGTTCGATAATAACAATAAAGTGAGAGGGCGTGGGGCATGGGCAGGTTGGGAGCAATGGGGTTAGCCTGTTTGCTGATGGTGTCATCAGTGCAGGCAGCGTTTTGGCACAAGCCTCCAGGTGAACCGGAGCGCGGTTTTGGCTCGCGGGAGAATTACCTGACCGATACTTTTCAGGAGTATCAGTTTGGCAGCGCCAGTGAAGGTGATCAGGTCTGGTATTACGTTCCTGATCGGTTGAAATACGGCGCTAAGGCGCCTGTTGTGGTGTTCTTGCATGGCTTTGCCGCATTTATTCCCAAGCTATACCAGACCCATATTGAACACCTGGTTAAGCAAGGCAATATCGTTATTTTCCCCCAGTATCAAAAGGCAACCTTCAGCGGGTTTTTATCGGAAGCCGGGCTGTTTGCGCCAGCGGATCAATCGGTCTGGGCGCAGCGGGCCGTGGTGACTGTGGATCAGGCTTTGGATGAGCTGGGTGCTCAGGTGCAAGCGGATGAGATCTATTTATACGGTCATTCTTTAGGCGGCTTGATCGCGCTGGCGTGGCAGGCAGAGGGTGGGGTTCCCATAGCGGCAGGGGTGCTAAGCCATCCACAGGTGAATGCACAGGAAGGCATTCCTGCCTTTGTACGCGCATTTTTGGAAATCATTGAGATCCCCTGGCGTGAATATGCCCCTGATATTGCGTTTCCGGTGGTGATACTGAACGGTGATGTCGACACCATCGCGCCTCTGGAGCAAAGCCGGGAGATTCTTGCTGCTCTGGCATCTGCCCCCAGTCGTGAGTTGTACATCGCCCAGCGCGATCGTTACGGCTACCCGTCCATATCGCCCAACCACGGCGCGCCGTTGGACAAGATTCAAGGGTTACCTGCTCATTTCAGAATTTTTTCGGTTTCCGGTGAGCTGGATGGCCTGGACTGGCGTTATTACTTTGCCGGGTTGGACGCGGTGGTGGCAGGTTGGCGGGTTGCTATTCCATTTGATTTGGGCGTTTGGAGTAATGGGCGCCCGGTTAAACCCCTGCTGACGGAGCAGGCGCTCTGATTTTTATTCTGAGCCAGATCAACCTTTGCTGAAGCAGTGGTTGCATGCTGACCACATCCCTTCTTACTATGCAGGCATACTACTGTGTAAAGGGAAGATCATTAATGCGTCTATCTGCTGTTATATTGTTTTTTACCATGTTGACTGCTTGCGCCAGTGAGCCAGCACCGGAGCCATTAAAAATTGGTAACACGCTGGATTTTGCTTTGTTGCAGGATCAATACGCCAATCCATTTGTGCATGAAGATAACATGGAAATTCTGTTGTACGCTGACGACATGGATACCAGCCGTGATGTGCGGGATGCCATAGGGCGTGTTGAGCCTGCTTGTTATGAGCAGGGCAAGCTGGTGTTTGTGGCTAATGTCAGTGGCATGCCATCCTTGATTACCCGCTTGATTGCGCTGCCTAAAATGCGTGGGTATGGATTCCCGATTTGGCTGGATTACGATGGCGAGGCGACCGATGCGCTGCCTGTTCAAGAGAATTTCATTTCGGTTGTACGGGTAAAAGATGGCGCTATTATCAGTGTTGAGTATGTGCAGGGTATGGAATCGGTTATGAATGCCATTGTGCCCCTGTGTGGAATACGTTCCGAGCAGATGGCGCAGCTATAGCGGTTATCGACATTGTTTGTGTGTGGCCCCATCGTCAACTAAATCCCTGCCTGCTACCATAGCGCCACATTTATTGTTGCGGCAGGGATTTCATGAAAACAATCAAGCGCCTCTTTCTCTTTTTGCTGGTTATTATCTTCGCAGCGGGTGTTGCGTTGTGGGTGTTGCCTTCGCCGCTTATAAAATGGGCAATCGAAAACCTGGGGTCTGAAGCGGTAGGGGCGAAAGTGGAAGTGGATTCTGTATCGTTCTCCTGGTTCCCGACCAGTATTCGTCTGAACGACCTTGCCATTACAAACCCCAGCGAACCCATGACCAATGCGGTTGAATTTCATGCGATCGCCACTGAGCTGAACCTGATGGAAGCCATCGGCGGCAAGATCTATCTGGAAGAGGTACTGGTGGAGGGGATTGCACTGGATACCGCACGCGAACATTCCGGGGCCTTGCCGAATCGAGTAGAGCCACCACAACAGGATTCATCATTTACCATGCCGGATCTGGGGCTGCCTGACCCTTCTGCGCTGGTGGAGAAAGAAAAAGCGCTTTATCAGAGTAAAATAGATGCGTTCAACACCGAAATCGATGCGCGTCAGGCTCGTTGGGAATCGGTGCTGCAACAATTGCCCAGCGAAGACAAGCTGGCTCAGTATGAGGCCGACTGGCAACGGGCCAAAAAAGCAAACGCTCTGGAAAAACTCAGTCAGGCCAATAAAATCTCCAAAGCCCTGCAGCAGGACATCGACAAACTGAAAGCCGGTGAAAAGCAGTTAAAGCAGGAGTACGCCCAACTGCAGCAAGACTATAAAAACCTGGCAGGGTTGTCGGGAAAATCCATTGACCAGATCATCAACGAACTGGGCTTGTCCGATTCCGTTATCGCCAATCTGGGTAATCAATTATTGAGTGGCAAGGTGCAGCAGTGGCTGCAAACCGGTAAGGGGTACTATGAACTGCTGCTGGGAGGTAGTTCCGACTCGGTTGATGCCTCCCAGCAGAGCGTTGCCGAGATTCAGACCTCGCCTGATTTTCTGGTTAAGCTGATCCGCCTATCCGGCCCGTTTGAGCATGCAGGGCGCAGCGGCATCATTAACGGAGACATCAAAAATCTATCCGACGCGCCAGCCCTGTGGTCACAACCTGTCAGTATTGATGTCAATGCGGTGGGGGATGCGCTTGGAACCATCAAACTGCAGGGGTTACTGGCACACCAGAAGGGTGGGTCTGAACAGGATAGCCTTTCACTGTCGGTAAGAGACAGCCGCTTGCAACAGGTTGCTCTGTCGCAATCAGATAGCTTGGGACTGTTGGTGAACAAAGCACGTTTAAATCTGGAAGCCAGCGCCAGCATTCAATCATTCAGTCAGCTGGATTTGAAGTTGGATGGGGTGTTTTCTGATCTGGATATGGCCCTGAATCAGGGGGGCGACCAAAATTCAGGCCAGGCCGATTGGCAAAAAACGCTGGCCGCGAGCCTGTCATCTTTGCAAAAACTCACGCTGGCGGGAACGGCTAAGGGCCCGTTGCAGAACCCTGATCTGAAGGTGTCTACTAACCTGAATGGTATTCTGAAAAATGCGCTGTCGGCCGAGCTGAAACAGCGCTCCAATGCCCTGCGGCAACAAGTGCAGGGACAACTGGATCAAGCCCTGCAGCAGCAGATGCAACCTCTGCAGGCCAAGCTGGGCGGTTTGGGTGGGCTTTCAGGTGAAGCCGATGCGCGACAAAAAGAATTCGAATCCATGTTGAAGAAACTCAGGTGATCGTGTGAAACCATTATTGTTACTGCCTCAACTGGTGGCGAAGCTGGATCGTGTTCTGGAACGGGTGGAGCCGTTGTTGCCAAAGCCCAGCAAACCGGTCGACTGGACCAACACCCACGCGGCGCTGTGGGTGAGGCAAAGTTACAGTGGCCATTTACAGGCAGTGGGCAACACCGGGCGTATTACACTGCAAGATGTCATCGGTGTGGATACCCAAAAAGAAAAAGTGGTGAAGAATACCGAGCAATTTGTGCGCGGTTTGCCGGCCAATAACGTGCTTTTGACCGGTTCCCGTGGCACCGGGAAATCGTCTTTGGTGCAGGCACTGCTGAATGAGTACAGCGCGCAGGGTCTGCGGGTGATTCAGGTGGATAAATCCGATCTGGCGGATTTGATGGCCATCGTTGGAGCTATTGCCGGGGAGCCGTACCGATTTCTGCTGTTCTGCGATGACTTATCGTTTGAGGCTCAGGATGAGGGCTATAAGGCGCTGAAAAGTGCACTGGATGGGGGCATGTACCAGTCACCGGAAAACCTGGTGATATACGCCACCTCCAACCGTCGTCATCTGATACCCGAGTACATGTCGGATAATGCTGGCGCCAGCAACAGCGAGACAGAGATTCACCATGCCGAGGTGGTAGAGGAAAAGGTATCGCTGTCAGACCGGTTTGGGTTGTGGGTGTCGTTCTATCCGATCAACCAGCCCATGTATCTGGACATTGCCCAGCATTGGTTACGGCGTCTGGCGGAGCCCCATGGTATCCAAATCCCGTGGACAGATGAGCTGCAGGTTCTGTGTGTACGCTGGGCAGACAATCGGGGCACTCGCAGCGGTCGTACCGCGTATCAGTTTGCCCGTCAGTGGGTCGGTCAGCAGTTACTTACGCGCTAAGGCAGGCACAATCAGAAATTTAATCAACAGAATTTATAATTCTAGAATGCGTTGTCATGAAATTGACATTATCTGTGGATGAATAGTGTCAGGCACCTAACATGCTGTTTTCTAATCAGTAAAAAGCTGATCAAAAAACAGGCAGTGGGCGCATCCCCGTGATAAAACAGGCTCTGTAGCAATTTAACCCAAATCAATCCCCAAAGTTATCCACAGATTTTGTGAATAACACTGCACACAATTTGGTGCAAAAAACGATATACTCTTACGCTTACAAAATAAGCATGTCTTATAAGCCAGTAAGGTTCGGTTTCAGAGCGAAAGCGCATGTTATGTTTACTCCATCTTCGCGGCGAGATGAGAGCTTTTACCGCCCATTAGATAGAGCGGGATATCGAAGGCAAGAAGGTTTGTGGAAACACCCATTATTTTAGATATTGAGGCCTCCGGGTTTGGATCTGGCAGTTACCCTATTGAAATCGGTGTGGCTATGCCTGACGGTGCCTTGCATGTTTGGCTGATCAAGCCCATGGAAGATTGGACGCATTGGCAGGAATCCGCCGAAAGCGTTCATGGTATTTCGCGGGATCAGTTGCTGGCGGAAGGGCAGTGCCCTCGTTTGGTGGCCGATGAGCTGAACGAATTGCTGGAAGGCAAGACCGTTTACAGTGATGGTTGGGGTGTTGATCGTACCTGGCTGGCGTTAATGTTTTATGAGGCTCATGTATTGCAGGGCTTCAAGCTGGACTCTATTTATGGCTTGCTGACGGAGTCGGAGCTGGATCATTGGGGTGAACAGCGTGATGAGGTGTTGCGACTCACGGGGATGGTGCCTCATCGTGCTGGGACTGATGCGCTGGTGATTCAGCAAACCTTTGTTCATATTAAGAACCCTTCAATTAAGTTGAGTGACGCCAACTGCATTAAGATTACCAACCATACCAAAAAACCCTGATCACCCCTGTCATACTCCTGCCCAAATCCGACTTACAAGATGATTCCAGTTTCAGGCAAAGCCCCACGTTATCGGAAGCACCGGAGCATTCCCAAGGGTAGGATGCTCCGGCCTTTATGTGCTGGTTGGTATCAGGTTTTACACATGAAACAAATCAAAGCCCTGCAATGCTGAAGCCTCCCACGCGGGCTTGTGTGTGATGACTGCAGTGCTGGCCTGGTCGGGTTGCAAATAGGTTTGGGCCACCCGTTTCAGGTCTGCCTCAGTGGTGGCCAGAACCCGCTCCCGGAAGCGTTGCTGGAACTGCGCATCTCGCCCGAACAGCCTGCTTTGGAAGGCTTGCTTGGCTTCGCCTGCCGGTGAGCTGGGTTTATCCAAGGCCCCGATAACACCCAGGATCGCTTCTTCCAGCGGTTGATAGCCATGCTCTTTGCTCAGCAACCAGTCGATGGATCGATCGAAATCCGCCAGGGTTTCTGTCAGGCGTGGATCGCGATAGGAGTAGAAGCGGAACGCTGCAATATTGGATTCCTGGGATGCTCCTCCGCCATAGGCACCACCTTGTTCCCGAATCGCCCGGTGTAGATAGCCGTTGCGCAGGAATCCACCCAGCACGGATAACACAGCAGAATCAGGGTGATCTGACGGCACCGTTGGATAGGCTTTGGCGCAGAAGTTTACCTGGGTGCTGGTAAGCCAGGCTTGCTGTACCTGCTGGCGAACTTCATCCAGCTTCAGATCAGCGCTGCCACCCGCGGGTTTGCTCTTCCAGAATGTATCCAGATAACTACTGCTGCTGGCGATGGCGTCTTGTTCTGCGACCACCAGAAACTGGCGCTGGCCGCTGCGCAAGGTTGATGACAGGGCTGCCAGATCATCGCTTAGTTTTTGCAGATTATCGGACTCATTCAGATGATGATCCAGATCCTTAATGGCGCGAATGCCTGCCAAGCCACCCACTTGGTGGGACAGCAGAGCGGCGGGGTTCATGCCACTGCTGGCGGCCATCATGGCAAGACTGTGGCCTTGTCCGGTGATGCTTTGATCCAGTTGTGCCCGTTGCTGGGCCACCAGCTCCCGCAGGTGCTCCAACTCATCATAGCGGGGCTGCTCAATGATGTTATGCATCAGCTCCGACAGGGGTTCGCTATTGCGTTTCAACGCCTTGCCGGAAAAGGCAAGCACGCCCTTTACCGCCTGCTCGTTGTCGATAGCCCCCCGTAACACAGAGAAGCCGAATACGCCGCCGGTGACTTCGCTAAGACGCTCTTGTATTCGCAGGTAATCCTGATCGCCAGCCCCCAGTTCGCCTACGCAGCGGGTGTAGATGGGTAACAGCTGCAGTTGTTGTTGGCTCAGTGGTGGCAGATCGTAAATGACCTGTTGATAGACCAGGCCGTTGGTGCCCTGGGCATATTGAGTGTGCTTGCCGCTGGCCAGGGTCTGCTCGCTGTAGGCAGGCATGGGGATGGCTGCGGGCACATCTTCCAGCCCTACTTTGGGCAGCACGGATTCATCCTCTTCCAGCTGCTGGCGGGCTTCCAGTGCGTTGGCCAGGTCGATTATTTGCTGCTTGTCTTCTGCACTCATGGCGGCTTTAAGCTTGGCCAGTTTGGCTTTGGTGTAGGCTTCCTTGACCTGCTCCAGGTTGGCATCGGGCTTCATCACCAAGCGTACCCGATGGGGGTTGTCCAGCAGACACTCTTTAACCAGCTTTTGAATGAAGTCCGGCTGTTTGATCTCTTCACGCATTTTTTCCAGCACGGGATCAAGATTCAGCAGGGCAATGGGGTCGCCCCGGTGCATGGCGGTGGAGATGGCTCCCATCATGATTTGCAAACCATAGGGGTAATGATCGCCGCCGATCTCCCGCTGGCTCAGCTCCAGCTGGTGCAGAGCGGCCTCCAGCCGTGATTGGCTTACACCGTGGTCGGCTACATCCTGCAGCACACTCAGTATTTTTTCTTCCAACTCGGCTGCATTTTGGGGGGAGCTGCCTTCCAACCCACACATGAAGGCCATTTCTCTGTTGGAATCCTCCAAGCCACATAAGGGGGAAGGGGAGGATCCCAAGCCGCAGGTTTCCAGCAGTTTACGCACAGGCGCGGCGCTGTTGTCCAGCAACACATCGGTCATCAGCTCGGCTTTCAGCTGGCTTTCCAGATCGGTGCTGTGGCCCAGTAGCCAGGCCAGTACAATATGGGTTTTGTTATCAACGCTTTCACCCTCTTCCAGATCGGTGGGGTAGGCGCTTTCTACGCGCAGAGGGGCTCCGTAGCGTTTTTCGTCACTAACGGAGATGGTTCGATCCAGCGCTTGAAAGCGGTGCAGGGCGCGTTCTTCGAAAGCCTGCTGCAGCTCATCGGCGGGCATGTCGCCAAAGGTCATGATCACGGCGTTGCTGGGGTGGTAATGGGTTTGATAGAAGGCTTTGAGCTGCTCATAGCTCAGATCCGGAATGGTTTCCGGGTCGCCGCCGCTGTTGTGGTGATAGGTGGTGGATGGGAACAGGTAGCTGCCCAGTTGCTCGTACAGTTCGCTGGTGGGGGAACTCATGGCCCCTTTCATTTCGTTGTATACCACGCCTTTATACACCAGCTCGGACTCGGGGTTGCCGGGTTCTGCGAAGTCCAGACGGTGGCCCTCCTGGGCAAAATCCAACGGATCGAGGCGGGAGAAAAATACCGCATCCAGATACACCGAAAGCAGGTTGTCAAAATCCTTACGATTCTTGCTGGCAAACGGGTAGGCGGTCCAGTCGCTGGCGGTAAAGGCGTTCATAAAGGTGTTGAGGGAGCGGCGGATCATCATAAAAAACGGATCGCGTACGGCGTATTTCTCGCTGCCACACAGAGCGGTGTGCTCCAGAATGTGCGCCACACCGGTGGAGTCGGTGGGAACGGTGCGCAGGGCCACCATAAAGACGTTCTCATCGTTATCGGCGGCGATATGATAGTGCATGGCACCGGTGGCTTTGTGGCGGTATTCGGATACCACTACATTAAGGGATTCAATGGCTTCGCTGCGTAACCACTCGAAGCTGCTGTGGCATTGCTGTTGTCTGGCAAGATCTTGGTAACTGCTCATGGTGCCTCTTAATTGGCTTGGCTTTCATCAAATCATAGTATTTCACGGCGTGCCTTGATTGCAAACGGTGTCAAAGTCGTTAACCTGTGGCTAATTCGATAAAAAGCACGCTGAAACCCATCGCAAAACAACCTGCAGGGCCCGTAGTATCATGATTCCTTCCCGAGTTTGGGTGATTTCCGACGTTCATATTGATTATCAGGAGAATTTCGACCGCTTGGTGGAGTTTGCGGAACGGGGCCACCTGTCAGATGCGCTTATTGTGGCGGGGGATGCGACCGATCGCCTGGATCGCCTGCAGGAGCTGTTCAGTGTGCTGGCGGAGAACTTCCGACATGTGCTGTTTGTGCCCGGCAATCATGAACTATGGGTGCGTCGCTCCGGGCATGAGGATTCTTTGGAGAAATTCTACGCTATTAAGGATTTATGCCAGCGTACCGGGGTAAAGACCGAGCCGGTATTGATGGGCGACTTTCAGAAAGTATGGCTGGTGCCGTTGCTGTCCTGGTATGACGATAAGGATCAGCCTGAGCATTCCCTTTATGTTGAAAAGGATTACGCCGAAGACCGTACGGATGAGATGTGGGGTGATTTTATCCACGCTCGGTGGCCAGACGATCTGGATCAGCCTCTGGCGCAGCTGTTTGCAGATGAAAACGAGCGCCACCTTCGACAGGAGTTTGATCATCCCATTATCAGCTTTAGCCATTTTCTGCCGCGACAGGATCTGATTTTTCATAAGGATCTGGCGGCAGCGTTGGAGTTGGCACGTAAGTTTGATCCTTTGCCCGAGTTTAATTTCAGTCGGGTGGCGGGCTCTGCGCGCATCGAGGCCCAATTGCGTCGTTTGGGCAGTACCTTGCACGTTTATGGCCACCAGCATCGTAATCGTCAGCGTTGTCTTGAAGGCGTCACCTATTTGTCACATTGCATGGGGTACCCTAAGGAACGGCAGCGGGGCCACGTGGCTGCAGAAGCGATTCATCCTAAATGTGTGTGGCGAGATGACACAGGATTCACGTTGTAACCATGTCTAACGCGCTCTTATTGCTGGCCGATAGCCAGCTGTTGTTTCGGGCCGCCAGCGCACCTGCGCTGCACAGTCGTATTCGCAATCGTTTTGATGCACCGGTTGAGGCAGCCTACATCGGCGCGGCCAATGGCAACGATCCTTCTTTTTACGATTTTGCTTGTCAGGCGATTGATACCCTGCTCGGGCGCAAGTGCAACACGCGCTTTATCTGCCATGAAAAGCAGTTGCCGCTTGAGCCCAGCCCTTTGGTGGTGCTGGCCGGTGGCAGTGTTTCCCAGGGCTGGGACTTTATAGGCACGCCTGCGGTGGTGGAGTGGTTGCAGCGTTGTCGATCGCTACCGGGTGGTTTGATTATCGGTGTGTCTGCCGGGGCGATTCATATGGCCCGAGGGATCGATCCGGAGCAGCCAGCATCAGGGGCGAGGCATTATCTTAACTGGTTGCCAATGGATGTAGCGGTGCATGAGGAGCATCAAGGCTGGCCTTCGTTGCTCAATAAGCCCGCGCTGGGGATACCGATGGGCGGGGGTGTTTGGGTGGAGCCAGCAATGGAGAGTGTAGGCACTCAGTGTTTTCTACTGCGGGAGGATGGGCAGCGGGAACATCTAACTACGATGGATTAATGTGAATCCTGCGCCTCATCCAGCGATCCCGGTAACCCATTCCTGACTTTCAACACCCACAGCAACAAACACAACCATGCCACTATGGTCATTAACGTCATGGCAGAACTGAATAGGAAGTAGCCTGACAGCGTCATCAGTGTTGCCGGTGCCAACAATAAGGTGGCGGCACAGAATGTTTTGCCGAGAAAACCCTGATTCCACAGCAGCGGGATCAGGCAAAGCATGGATATACTGATCATTAAAAACTTAGTACTTACGTACAGGCGCATCAGCCAAAAATCAGGCGCGCTTGCGCTACCCAGCAGGGCATCGGTAATTTGCATCAGTTGCAGGTTTTCGGCGCAATCAGCACTGGCTGCGATACCGGCGGCGATAATGCCGATCAGGCTCAGGGTGCGGCGCTGGGCATACCAGCCGCTCAGGTTGGCGAAGGCCAGAAACGCACTGTAGGCCACCAAAAACAACATATCCAGTTGGTGTCCGGTGTGGAAGCGCTGGATGAGGGCGGTGTTATCGTCAAACAAAAGGCTGGCGTCAGAAAATGAGGAGGAAAACTCCAGCGCTATGATGGAGGCACTGAACTCTTGTGGGATGTTTCCCGCTCCAGCCGGGTAGAAAAAACTCAACAAAATGGCCAACAAGATGACAATCAAACCTGCTGCACCGGTAAAGCGAAATCCTTTAGTCGCCGAAAACATAACTCAAATTCCCCAACGCGTCCCTGTAGCTCTGATTGATTTCTGATTATTGTTGGCCTTTGGCAGCGTATTACAGTAACTGCCGATGTTGTTCCCCAAAACAACGTGGATACAATAACATAAATTTACATTCAGGCTCAAAAATGAACACACTCATTGGCTGATTTGTTGAATTTATTCTGCGTTAACCTGCGTGAGGTTTCGCATCAAAAAAGGCTGGCCCGGTGCTTGGGTCAGCCTTGTTTGATAAGCGTCACGAAATGACTGAATTAATAGCTTTCAGGCAGTTTCTTCAGCAGGCGGAACTGCTTGCGCTCGATTTCGATGTAGCCACCAGTTGCCAGATCCTTAAGGATTCGAGCTACCATCTCTCGCGATGAACCAATGCGGTTGGCGATGTCCTGCTGGGTCAGTTTTTCCTCAATGACGGTTTCGCCATCTTTATCAATGGATAGATCCATCAGGGTTTTGCGAATTCGACCATAAACATCCTGTAGCGCCAGAGTTTTTACGTTCTCGGTCAGTTTACGGATGCGGGCAGCCAGGTTGCGCAGCAGTACCAGAGCAATATCAGGGTGGTTTATTACGACCTTGCTGAAATCTTCTTTGTATAAAATAGAGAAGGTGGATTTGTCGGTGGTGATGACGGAGGCAGATCGGGTCTCATCATCCAGTAATGACAGCTCCCCGAAGTATTCCCCAGGCCCCATGGAGTTGAGCACGAATTCACGTCCGTTTTCATCGCTGACGTAAACTTTTACTTTGCCGCTGGTGCAGATGAACATGGCGTTGGCCTGATCACCTTCGTTAATAATGACAGTGTTCTTTGGATATGTGCGAGTAATACAGAGATCCTGGAGAGCGGATAATTCCGCGTCAGGTAGGCCTTCAAAAATAGAGATGTGGCTAAGATCAGTCATTCAGAGCACCCTGTAGGTGATTTTTTAATCAGTTTTTTCTTCATCAGTGACTCGTCGAGCATTTATGTCGCTCAGGTGACGTTGGACATTGTAGTGCCTTCGTATGGTTAAAGAAAGGCTGCTTGGTTACTGGTAAACTGTTGCTGTGATTAAGATTCCGCTTGTGAGGAAAAAATGAAGTTTGTTTCGTTCAATACCAATGGTATTCGCGCCCGTTTGCACCAGATTGAAGCGCTGGTTAAAAAACATAACCCCGATGTGATCGGCATTCAGGAAACCAAGGTGGAAGATGCTCTGTTTCCTCATGGAGATCTGGAGGCCATGGGGTTGCATGGCGAGTGGTTTGGTCAGAAAGGGCATTACGGCGTGGCGTTGTTATCGCGGCAGAAACCCAACTGGGTAAAGAAAGGCTTTGATGGCGATGACGACAGCGCCCAAAAGCGTTTGATATTGGCCGAGTATGAATTTGATGGTGAGCCTGTAACGGTGCTTAACGGTTATTTTCCGCAAGGTGAAAGCCGGGATCATCCTGAAAAGTATCCAAATAAGCAGCGTTTTTACGCTGGTTTGCTGCAGCAATTGCAAACGGATTATTCCCCTGAACAGAATCTGATTGTGATGGGGGATATGAATGTGGCACCGGTGGACGAAGACATCGGTATTGGCCCTGACAATGCCAAACGCTGGTTGCGCACGGGTAAATGTTGTTTTCTGCCCGAGGAGCGGGAGTGGTTGCAGCGGGTGATGGACTGGGGGCTTAGTGATACCTTTCGAGTGCAGAAGCCGGAAGTGGACGATCTGTTCTCGTGGTTTGATTATCGCAGTAAAGGCTTTGAACGAGAGCCGAAGCGAGGCTTGCGTATAGATCTGATCCTGGCCACCAACCCGCTGTTGAAACGTTTGCGGGAAACCGGAATTGACTATGAGATTCGAGGGCTGGAGAAGCCCAGCGATCATTGTCCGGTGTGGGCGGAGTTCGGCTGATCCCGGTGACGACTGCAAACAGCGTGCTGTCGGGGTTTGTGCTGACCCGGCAGTGGCGGGAGCAGGCAGATGGTCTGCGGCTTATATATTGGGTGTATTCTGATCAAGGGCCGGTGCAGGTTACTGTTACAGGGCAGGAAACGGTCAGTTTTTTCCCCGCCGGGCAGGTACAGCGAGTAAACGACTTACTGCGCGGCTCAAAAGCAGGTAAAGGCTGGCGGCTGCGGCCACTGGCGTTGAAATCTTTTTTTAATGAGCCGGTGCATGGTTTGTATTGCTCTGGCCAGCGTACCTTGGCGCAATGCCGAGACCTGTTCGACGCCCACGGCATTCCTTTGTGGGAGGCGGATATCCGCACCGTGGACCGTTTTCTCAGTGAACGTTTTATTACGGGTGATATTGAGATTCACCTGGCATCGAGTGGCCAAGTCACGGCGCTTACCAACCCCCCATTACGTCGCGGTGAGCGCAATCCAGTTGCGTTGCGCTGTGCCTCTGTGGACATCGAAACGGCCATGGACGGTTCGCAGCTGTATTCCATCGCAGCACACTGCTTTGGCGGCAGGGGCCAGGAAGTAAAGCGGGTGTTTATGGTGGGTCAGGCGCAGCCCTGCACTGATACCGATGTGTTGTGGTTTGATCACGAAAAGGCCCTGTTGCAAGCGTTTCTGCGTTGGTTTCAGCAGGATGACCCGGATGTGATTCTGGGTTGGAATGTGGTGAACTTTGATTTGCGGTTCTTGCAGAAACGCTGCGATTTGTTGCGGCTGCAGTTCAGTCTGGGGCGTATGCAGGAGGCCCCGGAGTGGCGTCAGGCGCGGGATGAAACTCAGCACTATTTTGTACTGGTGCCTGGGCGGGTGGTGCTGGATGGCATTGATACCCTGAAAGCCGCCACCTGGAATTTTGAGTCTTTTTCGCTCGAATATGTATCCCGCCAGCTGTTGGAGCGGGGTAAGTTGGTTCACGATGTGGATAACCGGGGTGATGAAATCACAGAGTTGTTTCACAACGACAAACCGGCTCTGGCCCGCTACAACCTGGAAGATTGCTGTCTGGTGTCGGATATTTTCGCCAAAGCCGACCTGTTGAACTTTGCGCTGGAGCGCTCTCGCCTGACTGGTTTGCCGATGGATAAAGTGGGCGGTTCTGTGGCGGCGTTCGAAAATCTGTTTTTGCCGCGCCTGCATCGAGAAGGCTACGTGGCCCCGAATATCGGCGAGTTACAAAGCGATATTACGGCCCCCGGCGGCTATGTGATGCAGTCCGATCCTGGCCTGTACCGCCACGTGTTGGTTCTGGATTTCAAAAGCCTGTACCCCAGTATTATCCGTACCTTTTGCATCGATCCCTTGTCGTTACTGAAGGGGCGCTATGAGAGTGATTTGCAGGCAGTGGTTCCTTATGTGTATCAGCGTCCTGATAATGCTGCTGGCAGTGCGAATAGCGCGTGGATTCCAGGCTTTAACGGCGCGGTGTTCAGCAAGCAGCAGCATCTGCTGCCGGACATCATTAAAACGCTGTGGGATGCCCGCGATCAGGCTAAGAAAGTCCGCAATGCACCACTTTCCCAAGCCATCAAGATCATTATGAATTCGTTTTACGGCGTGCTGGGAACACCGTTGTGCCGTTTTTTTGATCCGCTGCTGTCCAGCTCCATTACCTTGCGTGGCCACGACATCATGCTGCAGACCCGACAGCTTATTGAGCAGCAGGGGCATCGGGTGATTTACGGTGATACGGATTCGGTGTTTGTGTGGCTGGAATCCGCCGAAAACGATGAGGAGGCAGAGCAGATTGGCACCCGGTTGGCTGTGTTTCTGAATCAGTGGTGGCAACACTATCTGGATCACACATTTGGCCTGGAATCTTTCTTGGAGCTGGAGTTTGAAACCCACTACCAGCGGTTTTTCATGCCCACCATGCGAGGCTCTGAAGCGGGCAGTAAAAAGCGTTATTGTGGCATGGTGCGTCAGTTGGACGGGGATTCAGGCGAGCAACAGGACAAGCTGATATTCAAAGGGCTGGAGAATGTGCGTACGGACTGGACGCCGCTGGCTCGCAGGCTGCAATACGATGTGTTTTGGATGATGTTTCACGATGAAAGTCCAGATCTGTATTTGGAGCAGGTGGTGCAAGACCTGCTGGCAGGCAAGCTGGATGAGGAATTGGTTTACCGTAAACGTATTAGGCGACGCCTGGTGGACTATCAGAAGAATGTTCCACCTCACGCCCAAGCCGCCAAGAAAGCCGATGTCTGGCTGCAGCAGCAGGGGCGCGCCCCACGCTATGAAAGAGGGGGCTGGGTGAGCTATGTGATGACCGTGAATGGGCCTGAACCTATGGAGCATCACCCATCTGCCCTTGATTATGATCATTACTTGACCAGGCAGCTGGCACCTGCGGTGGACGGCATCCTCCAGTGTGAAGGCCGTTCACTGGAATCTATTTTGCGCTCGCAAATGACATTGTTTTAGAAATTCTCCATAGGCTGCCTATACTTTAATCTCTAAGGAGGGTCTATGAAGAAAATCAATGTTGATATCGTCAATCCATTTTTGGAGTCCATGTCAAACGTGCTGGCCACCATGGCTATGCTGGAACCCCAGGCGGGACAGGTGGCCATTAAGGATGAGGATATTGCCTGTGGTGAGATTACCGGCATCATCGGCTTGGTGGGGGATAATTTTAAAGCGTCTTTGGCGGTCAGTTTCTCTCGCCCTGTGATTTTGGAAATTACCGCTCGTATGCTGGGTGAGGAGATAACCGACATTGATGACACGGTCATTGATTTGGTGGGGGAGATCACCAACATGGTGACCGGTGGTGCCAAAAACCTGCTGGATCAGAAGGGATATTCCATCGGCCTTTCAACCCCTATGGTGGTGACCGGTGTTAATCACAAGGTCACCCACAAGGCCAAAGGGCCGCGCATCGTGGTGCCGTTTACCCTTGAGGCCGGTGAGTTTTTTGTCGAAGTCTGCTTTGAGGGTGTTTAGGTCTTTCTTACCCGCATAAGGCCTTCCTGGCACACGGAGGCCACCAGTTTGCCATGCTGATATATTTGCCCGCGGTTAAAGCTGCGCGCATTCATCGCACAAGGGCTTTCCATGTCATACAGCAGCCAGTCATCCATGCGCAAAGGATGGTGGAACCACAGTGTGTGATCCAGGCTGGCCGCTTGTAGATTCGGATCGATAAACGATAACCCGTGAGGCATCATGCCGGTACCCAGCAGGCCAAAATCCGATGCGTAAGCCAGCAGCGCCTGATGCATGCTTTGATCATCGTTCATGCTGCCAGAGGCCCGAAACCATACTTGCTTACGGGGCGCTTTGGCTTGTGGATTCAAAAAATCCAGTGGATCCACTGGACGCATTTCGATCGGGCGCTTCTGCAGCAAGACCGGGCGCACACGCTTATGAACCCGTTCCGCGATTTTAAGCCTTAGTTCATATTCTGATTCCAGGTCATCCGGGGGTGGTACATCCGGTAGATCCGCAGCCTGGTGTTCAAAGCCTCGTTCCACAATTTGAAATGAGGCGGACATGTTGAATATGGCTTCACCGTGCTGAATCGCCATCACACGGCGGGTGGTGAAACTGCCGCCATCTCGAATTCTGTCCACTTCGTACACAATGGGCGCTTGCATGTCGCCGGGGCGCAGAAAGTAAGCATGGAGGGAGTGACACTCTCTTTGCTCCTCCAGCGTCCGATAAGCGGCAACCAATGATTGACTGATGACTTGGCCACCAAATACGCTGCGTCCACCCACATCGCGGCTTTCGCCCCTGAACAGATTCAGTTCGATGGTTTCAAGATCCAACAGATTAATCAGTTCATCCACCAGGTTGTTCATCTACTTCTCTCCTGAAAGTGGGTGTATGGAAACGAAGAAGGCGACTTAATGTCGCCTTCTCAGTATAGGGCAGAGCGTCTAACGCGTTGGCCCCGTATGCAGTTTTAGAACATTTCCATGTAGACCAGCGGACCGAAAGCCACCAGAACCAGAGCTATCGTCATGACCGTCAGTGGCAGAACGTAGCGCTCGTGCCGCATCCAGAAGTTCATACCTCTGGTTTCTTCCTTGGCTTTTTCGATCTCTTCTTCACCAACCACTTGTCGGGTCAGTAGATGGTTTACCGCCACCGGCGGGCTCAGGTAACCCAGTTCGAATGCCACCAGGGTGATCATCCAGAAATGCAGAGGGTTGATGCCCTGACTGTAGGCGGCCTGGGCCAGGGTGCCAGACACCAGGATGATGGCGCCAAACGGATCCATGATCATGCCGATGATGACCAGTACAATAACCAGTGCAATCATGGCGCTCCAGACACTGCCAAAGAAATCGCTTTGGGCGGCAACTTGGTCGAAGATACCGGAATCTTCGATGACACCACCCACTGTCAGACTCAGGGCCATGATGGATAGCAGGGCACCGATGTGCACGGTTGTATCAGTGGTGGCGCGACGTACGGACATTTCCAGTGACGAGGCGCGCTGTTCGCCCTCATAGGTTTCGTGGGGCTCTCGCTCGGCGTGTTTGATGGTGTATTCATACACCAACAGAAGCAGGATGATCATGGGCAACACGACTGGTGCTGTGTGTTCATCCAAATGGGCGTCCAGCAGGAAGGCATAGGCTGCCGCAGTCACGACAAAAATCAGGATGTAGGGAATAAGAGGGCGGAATGCGTTGAGGCTGGGCATCAGCGCTTCGGATACCGGCGCGACTTTCATCGGGCCCTGTTTTGCGAGCAATGATACCAGGAAGAACAGGAACGACGTCAGCAGGAAGACTTTGATACCCCAACCGTACATCATGTCGGTGGTGACTTCCTTATTCAGCATGGCGATTAATAGCACCAGCAAACAGGGACGCAGTACCACACCCAAACTGCCGCTCATGGCAGTGGCGGCCAATGCCAGGTTGCGACGGGCACCGACGCGACGCAGCTCTGCGTATACCACTGCACCCATGGCGATGATGATGATGCCAGATGCACCTGTGTAAGCTGTGGGAACCGCCATGATGACCACGGCAACAAAGGCCAGCAGCTCAGGGGGCAGTTTCCAGGGTTTGAATACCCGGAAAATATACTCGCCCAGATAGGTTTGTTTCAGCAGCATACCGACCCAGATGTACAGGCCAATATTCAGGAACAGGGATGCCTGATCCATGATCTTGTCAACGAACAACACCATTCCCTGAGGGTTGTCGGTTTCAAAAATGAAAAAGCGAGCCGAGCTGATGGCCATGTAGGCAAATAGGGGTACTGATAGTAAGGCTTTACCAATGGTGCCGCCGGGTTTGGCATCTTTGGGAATGGTGAGCATTCTGAACGCGGTTGCCAGGGTCAGAGTCGCGAAGCCAAATAGATAGAACCAGCGTATGTGCTCGTTTTGTATCAGGGTGCCTGAAGCCCAGCCGTTGGTCAGGTAGCTGTAGGAGGAGTAGGTTAGGGCAATGTTTGCCACCAGTTGTGCGGACAGACCAAAACGATAATCCAGCACGGTCTGCATAGGGCGCAGGCCAATATGATGATGGGTTAGGGTGGCGGTGAGGGCACAGACAAAGAATACGATGGCAAGAAAGATTTGATTGTTGTCGCGGCGGAACTGGGACAGGGCCGATAGCGCCATATCCACCGAAACGAATTTAGCCAATTGAGGCGTTTTTTGTTCCAGCGTTTTCTGGGCTGCTTCGTGTTTCATTTTGCACAAAAGCACTTGTTTACCCAGAGATTCTCGAATAGCGCTTTCGTTTATATCGTCACCGCCAAACATGCCGCCGAAGGGGTCGTTGGCCGCCTCCTGCTGCTTTTGGGCGACGATTCTGGTTACTTCGCTTTCCAGATCTATGTTCGGGTCACAGGATGGTATGGGGACATCAAGTCTGAGGATGTGATAGTCAGGCCAGATATGGTTGCCCAGTTTGTTGAGCTGAGAGTTCAGGTTCTCTCCGATACTGAGTAACAGTACCCCCAAAAGCACTACGAAAACGGGTAAAGAGGACAGCCACTCGCGCAGATTGCGTCCCAAAAAATTCATGTTCATGTCCCACCACATCTAATTTTTGTGATTTAAGCTTGTTGTAATTGTTGCTAATGCTGCTAACTAGACTGGGCTCCAGTAAAAATATTACAGGGTCTGAAGCAAAACAGTCGTTATCCCTCTCGTTAATGGCAGCAAGACAAGCAATACAAGTAATGTCGAAAAAAATAAAGCAGCAAATTATAAGAGTGTCAGCCATTGTGTGCCATACATCACACAATGATTTCCCAAACTTTTACACTAATTCGATTTGTAATGTAAGGATGATTGTATTTTGGGGCATAAAAAAAGCAGGCTGACTTAAAAGCCACGCCTGCTTTTGTCTCTCCGCTGCGGCTTATTCGCGATCTTTCGCGGTGCATTCCGCCAGAGCTGGGTCTTTTTGACAACGTACCTTGCTTAAGAAGGACAGCATTTTGCCATCATACAGGCCTTGATCTCGCAGGGTCAGGCGTGATTGACGGAACATTTCCATGTAGCCTTCTTTGTCGCCCTGGGGCAGATCCAGCCAGTAGCTGGGCTTGATGCTTTTTTCAGCGGCGTTTACGACTTCCATAGCGCGGCTGTATTGGTTCCAGGCGTATTCACGCGAGCTTTGACCAAAGCCTGCCGGGAAGCGATCATGTCGTGCCACGATCTGAGCGGTGAGTTGCAGGATGGAGAAGTTAATCACAGCGCCGTTGTCGCCCAGGCCTTTGTAAAGCTCCAGAGCGTTGTAGGCCACCGCAGGAGCACCGATGATATCAACGCTGCCGTTGTTGAACATGGAGCCAAAGTTGGTGAGTGATACGGATACAGGTGATGCACCCACGGACTCGATCATGATGGCTTGCGCCTTATCGAAATCCATTGCTGCGAACTTTTTACCGGCCAGCTCAGCAACGGTATCAATGGTGCGATCGTTGGTGAACAGGTAGGCGGCACCACCAGGCAGGATGCCGGTGATTTCATATTCGCCAGAGGTCATCAGTTTAGCCAGCTTGGGATCTGCCAGATATTGCAGAACCACTTGCATGTGATCCGATGAGGGGATGGAGCCAATGGAATCCAGAGTGCCCGTGAAGGAGTTGAATTCACGTGCCCGCAAACCAGTGATGCCAGCAGCGTCACAGGCGCCAGACTTCAAGTCTTCGGCGGCGATCTTTTCATCAGTGTAAACTTTCAGCTCAAGATCTACACCCCACTTGATAGCTTCCAGACGATAATCTTCCATCTGGCTGGCAACTGGGCCGGACTTGCCGACGATATCCCATACACACAGAGTTCGCTTGGGCAGGTCAGCAGAAAAAGCGGAAGTGCTCAGTGCCATGGCACCGGCGGCGATTGGGGTAAATACAGATTTTAGCAGTTTGTTCATAGCCTCATCCGGAAGTTATGGTTTTTATTGTGGCGATAACCGGGGCTGCCTGAGCAGCCCCTTGTGTATCACCAAGTTGGTGTCGATGTTGTGTAGATAGTTTCTTTATTGTCTTAAAGGAGATCATCCAGCAAGTTCTGGTCGAGTTTTATCTCTTTCTTTTTATCATCCCAGAAGGTGCCGTAAGCGCCGATGGGGGTGCGGGTACCGGTGGCTTCAGTCCACATGCGATCAGATAATTCCAGCAGAATATCCGCAGCCATCACGTCCATCATACGATACTCTCGGTTTGGCGCGGTGGACTTGATTGAGTTCGCATGTTCGCGAATGATTTCACGTACGCGGCGATTGTTACTGTCGTTATAGGACACCAGAGCATCCAATGCGGATGCCAAACGTACGCCTTCATCCATACCCAAGTGGCGGGCTTTGGTCAGCTCGGCCCAGGCATCGGTGCCAGCTGGTGTTACGCCGGGAATAATGGTCCACAGTGCAGAGCGAATGGCTTTGGGCAGGCCCCACCATTTTTTGTTGTGCTTGGCGTCATCCAGACAGGCAGCACCACGTTCTGCTTTGGGGGCTACATTGAAGGGAACGCCTACGGCCATGTCTGCTTGTACGTCAGACAGTGCAGCCTGCAGGCCGGCAACCGCACCCAGCATCCAAATCAACTGTTCGAAGTCATTATCAAATAAGGGGCATTCTTCGCCGGGCTCGCCCAGGGCGCGTACCAGTGCTTGATAGCTGTGGTAGTAGCGGGCGGCTGCCATTGCATGCCAGCGCTTGGATTGAATGCGAGCATCTTTAGCTTGCGTGATGCGCTTTTCGCCTGAGAACCGAATGTATTCAAGTTCGTGTTGGAACGCCCGTTGAGTGGCGCAGGTTCCACCCACCAAGCCCAGCAATACTTCCAGTTGATCTGGTGGTGTGGTGACGGTAGAGAATGAGAGCAGCAGCGGAGTCAGTGCTTCGCCGGATGCACAGGCAATCTTTGAATCGTCGGTTGTCAGCAAGTAGGGAACCATTACATCTTCTCCGATGTTGGTCATGGTGTCCCCTGTTACTTTATAGATTGCAGCTGAACAGCCGCTTAACAGAACTATCCCAAATGCTGTCGCTATAGTAGCCAATTTTTTGGCCAAGCGACCTTTAAAAGTAAAATGCATGTGTAGCTCCCTACATTTTATTATTGTGGTTATAACGTTTTTGTTAGTTTTTGCATCGTTTAATAAGAGTCTGAAACGCCCATACGGTACATCGCTCATACCTTATAGGCAAGTTCCTATCAATAAATAAACTTTTAAAATTACACAAAAAAACAATATAAATGTTGCGCCTTGGGTTTTGGGATTTAAGACATTATTTTGTATACGTCTCAGGCCGAACGTTGATCAATTGAACTGATCTTTGATGGCTTTCCCGGCATCTTCGATGGCTTCACCGCTTTGTTTAAGCAGTTCACTGCCGGAATCTTTCATGCGGGTGTTGATGCGGTTATCGTTGAAGGGGTTGCTTAATACCGGCTGGTCTCTGCCGATGTTGACGCCAGCGGCGACTCCCAAAACGCCTCCTACGAAAAGTCCCAAAATCAGATACTTAATGGCTTTCATCTCAGCTCGCCCTCTGTTGTTTGCTGATCGGTTATTGCGGCTCGCTAGTGTAGAATAAGCGCTCATTATTATCCATTGGCACCGCGGCAGATGTTATCAGACGAACTCAAGCAACAGATTCAGCAGGCATACAGTACATTTCTGGACAGAAAAAGTTTGAAGCCTCGCTATGGGCAGCGTTTGATGATTGCCGAGATCGCCAAGGGGTTGGCCGCTATTGAGCAAGACAGCGAGGCCAAGCGTACCAGTGATAATCACATCGTGGTGATTGAGGCTGGCACCGGCACCGGCAAGACCCTGGCTTATTTGCTGGGGGTGATGCCAGTGGCGAAAGCCATGGGAAAAAAGGTGGTGTTGGCGACGGCCACGGTGGCGCTGCAGGATCAGGTGGTTAATAAGGATATCCCGGAAACGCTCAAGCAGAGCGGATTTTCGTTCACCTATGCGCTGGCCAAGGGGCGTGGACGCTATTTATGTCTGAGCAAGCTGGATCGGCTGATGACGCCGGGTCAGGATGCGGGCTCTACATTGGCGCTATGGGATGATTTTCAGCAGTTTGCGGTGGATAAGCACGAAGCTGAATTATATCGGGCGATGGATAAGGCGATTGAGGCCCGCGACTGGGACGGAGATCGGGATCGCTGGCAGGATGCGGTGGAAGACCTGACTTGGCGCAGGGTGACCAATGATCATCGCGGCTGTACTGGTCGCAGCTGTGGGTTTTATGAGGATTGCCCATTCTATATGGCCCGCAACGATATTTATCGGGCCGATCTGATTGTTGCAAATCACGACCTGGTGCTGGCAGATCTGGCCATGGGCGGGGGAGTGGTTTTACCTGCGCCGGAAGACACTATCTATATCTTCGATGAAGGCCATCATTTGCCTGATAAGGCGCTTAATCACTTTTCATGCTCTTCGCAGGTGCGCAGTACCCTGGGATGGTTGCAGGATTTGATCAAGATGCTGGATTCGCTGGTGGACAGCTCTGATGCCCAGGGTATGGCGGCTAATGTTGCGGCTACGGTAAAGGATTTGAATGAGGGATTGTCGGAAAGCCTGGGTTTGCTGCTGGCAACCCTGACGCCTTTGGCAGAGCGTACCGATCAGCTTGATTCTGATCAGGGCAAGCTGGTGTATCGCTTTGAGAACGGAGTGGTGCCCGAAGCGCTGCGTGATCAGGCCGCGCAATTGGTGCAGCCCTCGCAGGAGTTGGTAAAGCAGTTGCAGCTGGTGGTGGATTGGCTGCAGGAGGGTATGGAAGGCAAGCGTTCGGATATTGCCAAGCCTGATGCGGAGGCCTGGATGCCGCTTATGTCCACTCAGCTGGCGCGAGCAGAGGCGTTGATGACCGTGTGGATGCGCTATCAATTGCAGGATGAAGACAATCGCGCTCCGGTTGCACGTTGGTTGAACTTCACCCAGACCGGGCAAGGCCTGGATGTGGAGTTGTCGGCCTGCCCGGTACTGGCCAGCGATGTGTTGGCCCGTTACCTGTGGCACCGTGCGTTTGCTGCCGTAGTGACCAGCGCCACACTGACGGCTCTGGGTACGTTTGAACGTTTCCGTTTTCGTTCCGGCGTATTGCCTACCAGCCATTTCAGCGTGGTGCCGAGCCCCTTTGATTATCAGGCCAGCGGCCGCATTGTGGTGCCTGATCTGGCCTGTGATCCCAGTAATGGCGTACAGCATACGGATCATCTGGTGTCGTATATTCAGCGTATCTGGCAGCAGCAGTTGGGCACTTTGGTGCTGTTCAGCTCCCGTCGCCAGATGGAAGAGGTGTGTGAGCTGTTGCCTGCCGACGTGCAGGATCGAGTGCTGGCACAGGGGCGGCTGGGCAAGGCGGAAATGGTTCGGCGTCATAAAGAGGCTGTGGATGCAGGGGAGCACAGTGTGCTGTTCGGCTTGGCCAGTTTTGCTGAGGGGGTGGATTTACCAGGGGCCTATTGCAGTTGTGTGTTGATTGCCCGGCTGCCGTTCTCGGTGCCGGAAGACCCGGTGGATGCCACATTGGCGGAGTGGATTCAGAAACGGGGTGGCAACCCTTTCATGCAGATTGCGGTGCCCGATGCCGCTATCCGGCTGAAGCAGGCGGCGGGGCGCTTGTTGCGTACGGAGTCCGATCGCGGCGAGATCGTTATATTCGATCGCCGCATTATTGATAAGCGCTACGGCAAGCTCCTGTTGCAGAGCCTGCCGCCATTCCCCTTGATCAAAGAGTGATCTTGGTCGATGGGGTTAGTTCAGTGCCGCGCGCAGATAGAACTGACTGGTGAAGTCGACATAGGTGCCCAGTTGCTGGGGCTCCAGCTTTTTCACAACCTTGTGGATGACGGCATTTGAGGCCTGTTTGACCCCATCGATCCCAAGATGGAGTAGTTTGCGGGTCACTGCACCTAATTTGACCGATTCTGCCGGGCGCAAGAAGAATCCGTCGATAATGGTTTCAATCAAACGTTCATAACGCCGCATTATGCTTTCGATATCTGTGGGGGAGAAGTGAGCCTGATCGCCTTTCTCGCTTAGGATATCGTCCAGATCTTTTGCCAGCGATGAATCAATTGGCTGTGCGAGATACCAATCACCGGAACGATCTGGCTGAGTGTTCTTGATCATGTTCTGCCACAGTGTGGCTACTTTTTGCATATCAGACGTGCTGGCCTTTTTGTAGATCTTGGCAGACAGCATCGCCGAGGCCTTGTTGCTGGTGCTGGCGCACATGTTGATGACTTTCTGACCAACGCTGTTGACCTGGGCTATTTCGGCAGTTTGTACCAGCAGGTAATCAATCACTTCATCCGTTAGCTGTAAGATCACCTTATAGAAGTATTCACCAGACTTGGCGTGACTGTCGGCAGCGGCCTCTAGAAACTGGTTGGAGAGTGATTGCAACTTTGGGCTGAACGGAAAGCCAATATGGGGAGTCACAGAGGTCATTGGGAAGCCTTGTTTTAGTTTTGAATGGTGTTTGTTCTACGGGATTGGAGATTACCTGCGTTTGTTTGGTAGCACAATATTTTCACTTGGCAAGTTTTTTAGTTTTCCACAGATGTTGTGGATAACTTTGTGAATAAACACTTTAAAAGTTCACTCAGAAGGCATGAATTCATGGGTGCCAACATTTTGCATAAGAATTATACAAAAAACACCTATTTATAATAAAAACAACAACTTAATAAAAGTTCGGGGTGGGTAATTTTTTTTTGGCGGCTTTTTGACGTGATGTTTAAGGGGAAAGCGTCAGCTTGTTAGTAAGCGTCTCTGCCCCGCTCTTAAATGGGGCAAAGGCGCACTCAGGCAGGAGTTACAGAGGAGGCTTACTGATATGATTCCAGCATATCGTGCATGCGGGATGAGGGGTTGATCAGGCGGAACCCGGCATCAAACAACTCATCTGAGCCATCACCCTGGCACCAGCGGCACTCTACTTGCACGTCTACGGTGGAAAGATCGTCGAGACTGGAGACATCCTCAATTTCCAGGATGTACTGGCTGTTCTTCTCCATGGGTTTATCGCTGGTAATCAGCAGGCCGTTGGCAGATATATCCACAACGTGACCAAACAGATTATGGGTTTCGGGTTCATATACACGCAGGTAATAGATCAGGTGGGTGCGGTGTTCTTTGCGTTGGTCGTCCATGGCGTTCTCTCCTAACTGGCTTCTTCACTTGCGTCACGGTTGAACTCGAATTGGTTTAAAAATAGCCTTATGTCAGGTTGGGGTCAAATTGTCTTGAAGTGTCTTGTCAGTCAAGGGGAGACTGTATACATTGCTTGGTTCAAATTTTACAACCTATCGCTCAGTGGATTCAGGAGTTTACCGGCTTGAAGAATAATGTGGGCCGTTTTTGGCTGCTCGCATGGATTGGGGTATTTTTGCCCGTGTTGGCCATTGGCGGCCAGCATAGCGCCCGCGTGATGGACGTAGCGGCATTGGACGGTCATGCCACGGTGTCAGACCATTTGGTCTATGTGGAGCAGACGCAGCAGGTTTATACCGTCGAGGATTTGCTGGCCGATCAGGTTGCTGGGGATATTCCCTGGATTGGCAATCATTCAGACACCCCTGGCTTTGGATTCGATACTAATACCTTTTGGTTTCGTCTGCTGGTGAATAACAGTGGTCAGCAGCCCTTATCCCGCCTGTTGGAGATCAATAACCCAGTGCTGGATGAGGTGCTGTTCTATCAGGTGGGCGAAGACGGTTATATCGTCAACGTATCCAAAACCGGAGATCGCAATCCGTCTTCTGACCGGCCTTTCTTTCACCACAACCTGGTATTGCCGTTTCAGATTCCCGCAGGGGAAACCCACTATCTGTATTTTCGCGTCACCACATCCGGTTCGTTGGAGTTTCCCTTGGAAATGTGGGAGCCGGAGGCGTTTCAGAATCGTGATCAGGTAAAGCTGCTGTTTTTTGGTGCCCTGTTTGGCATTTTGGTGGTGATGGGGGTGTACAACTTCTTCATTTATACCCTGTTCCGGGACAAGAGCATGGTGTACTACGCCGCCTTCTCCATTGGTTTGATGCTGTTTCTTTCGACAATGCATGGGTTCACCAACCAGTTCCTCTGGTCGGACAGCCCATGGCTGCGGGAGAACGCGTTGGTGGTCGTGATTCCTTTGACCTTGTTCTTCTCGCTGATGTTCTCCCGGCATTTTTTGCAGCTGGAACAATCCTACCCCCGTTTGAATCAGATGATTATGGTGCTGGCGTCATTGTGTTTGATGCTGGCATTGGCGGCACCGTTCGCCCGATATTCGGAGCTGATCCGGCTTAATGCTGCGATGGTGATTCCGATTTGTCTGGGGGGGATTGTGGTGGGCTTTTCCCGCTGGGTTGGGGGGTACAAGCCAGCCCGATATTTTGTAATTGCCTGGACTGCGTTCCTGTTTGCCATTGCTTTCTATTCCCTGTCCAAGTTTGGGCTGTTCTCCCGCAGCGGGCTCAGTGAATACTCAGTGCAGCTGGGTGCGGTGGCCGAAGCGGTGCTGTTTGCGTTTGCGCTGGCAGATCGCATGAACACCCAGCGTAAGGCCTTTATTAAGGCTCAGGCAAAAGCGCTGGAGCTGCAGAAAATCGCGAATGAACGCCTGGAGGCCCGCGTGACGGAGCGGACTCAAGAGTTGCAGGGGGCGATGTCTGATCTGGAAAATGCCAATCAGCGCTTGCAGGCGCTCACGATGCAGGATGGTTTAACCGGTATTCGCAACCGTCGCTATTTTGATGAAAAGCTGGAGCGGGAATGGCATCGGGCTATTCGCAGCCAGGATTCAATTGCCATGTTGTTAATAGATATTGATTTCTTTAAGGCGTTTAACGATAAGTACGGCCATTTGGCTGGGGATGAGTGCTTAAAAGCCGTGGCCCAGCTGATCGAAAAGACCCTTACCCGTCCTTCGGATTCGGTGGCCCGTTACGGGGGGGAGGAGTTTGCGGTGATTCTGCCGGAAACCGATGTGGATGGCGCAGTGCATGTGGCGGAAAATATTCGGCTGGCTGTGGAGCAGCAGAGTATTCCCGTTGATGGGGGTTCCGTGCACGTGACCGTCAGTATCGGTGCTGCGGCGAAGAAACCCCAGCCCCAGAACGAACAGCAGGAGCTGATTGCCGTGGCAGATCAGTCCCTGTACATCGCTAAGTCAGCAGGCCGTAATTGCACTCGCACGCCTGGTTCAGAGGCGAACAAATAGCAATCAGTTATAGCCCAGCTCGAATGATCGGCTCAGCTCTTTCTCTACCGCTTCCACCGCTCGAATATAACGCTGTTTTGACTTTGCGAAGTGCCCTAAACCATAGCCGTATTTGCGTCGGGCTTGTTCCGGATTGTCGCTTGGTTGCGTTTGATTTGGATGTGATGCTTTGTTCGCAGTTGTGTCTGTCATGTTTGTCTCCTGGACTGGATAGCTCCTTCCCACCCGACCCCTAACTTGATTGCGTTATTATTATTCCCTTGCTTTAAATATCGCGCAAAGCACTCGGGTAGGCAATTAGCTATACGTAACAAGATGCGACAAAACGGTAATATTCGTATCGTTTTACTTTGATTCTGTACCTTTTTTCCACAAATCAAACAGCTGTTCCACTTCACTGCGCAGATCCTGCTCTTTATTCAGTGTCCAGGAATAGACGGTACCAATGGTGAGGTTCATCAGCAGGTTAAGCAAAATCTGATTAGGAATGTTGGGAAGAGCGCCTTCGCTTTTCATGGCGTCGAAGAACGCATCGGCGAAGGCCTGATTGGCGAACACGACTTCCTGATGCAGGCGCTGGATTTCTGGCATGAACTCGCCGGCTTCGCTGATCAGCACTTTGGAGAAGTTGCGATTGTGATCCAGATAATTGGCGATGGCCAGGCAGGTATTTTCGAACCGCTGTAAGGGGTGGCCAGCACCGACCAGGTGGGTGAGAGCGATGTCGCGGATGGCCTGGAGATCGGCCTGCACCACAGACAGCAGTAGATCTTCTTTGCTGTCAAAATGTTTGTAGATGGTGGCCTTGCCCACGCCTGCCAGGGTGGCAATGGTTTTTACTTCGGCGTTGCGGAAGCCTTCTTTGGCGAACACTTCCCGTGCGGCTAACAGAATTCGTTGGCGACGTTCGGCTTTGTGATCGCTCATAAACCCTCTTTGGAAAATTTGCGCCGGATATTTTTGCCGACTTTAACCCGTTTGGCGGCGGAGGCGGGGATACTGCCCAGCAGTTGAGCGTATTTTAGAATCGGCTCCAGCCCTTGGCCGTTGGCGATTTGAATGGCCAGGCCGGGGCGGGCGTTCAGTTCCAGCATCATGGGGCCAAGCTGCTTGTCCAGCACGATATCGACCCCAAGATAACCCAGTGGCGCAAGGTCATAGCAGTTGGCGGCCATTTCCAGAATACGATCCCACTGGGGGATTTGAATGCCTGAGATGGCGCAGCCGGTATCCGGGTGTTGGGTCACGGGGCGTGAGTGCATAACGCCGAAGTTGGTGATGCCGCTGCAGATGTCTATGCCTGCTCCCACCGCTCCTTGATGCAGATTGGCACGGCCATCGGACTGGCGAGTGGGCAGGCGGATCATGCCAAACAGGGGGATCCCCCGAAACACGATCAGCCGCACGTCTGGAACGCCTTTGAAGCAGACGTCTTCGAAGCAGGGATCAAATTGCACCCGGTATTCAATAATGGCGCTGTCGTTGTCTCCACCGAGACTGTACATGCCGCTCAGTATATTGGATATGTGGTGCTTGATTTCGTCCAGGTGCACCACGCTGTCATTGGCTTTGCGGAAGTGGCCATTTGAAGTCTTGCCTGCGATGACCATAATGCCGTTGCCGCCGCTGCCATTGGCGGGTTTGATGACGAACTCGTTGTGGTTTGCCAGCAGTGAGGCCAGGTGGGCGGTCTGGTGCTCCAGCTCAATGTGACCATAGAGCTTGGGGACTGGGATGTGGTGTTCCTGTGCCCGCTGCTTGGTGATGATTTTGTTATCCACCAAGGGGTAAAAGCGGCGTTCGTTATAGGGCATGATGAATTCGGCATTACGCTGGTTCATGCCGACAATGCCCAGTTCCCGCAAACGGGTCCACGGCATTTTCATGGCTTGTCGGCCTCTTTAATCAGGCCGCGGAAGCGCCACAATTCCAGCAGGCGATAGCCTGTGTATCGGCCCAATATCAGCGTGATGGCCAGCACGATAAGCAGGGTTTCGGGAAAGACGAAGATGATGTGACCGAGCCATTCATCGGTCATGACTAAATACCCGAGGATGGCAGCGACCATGCTGCCCGTGCCCAGTTTAAAGGCCTCATGTGAGCCGTTTTCTTCCAGTACGATGGACATGCGCTCTATGGTCATGGCCAGTATGACCACGGGGAACAGGGCTACCGACAGGCCACGCTCCAGCTCCAGTTGCACGCTTATGATGCTGAATACGGCAATCAGCATGATGACGATGGTGAGTACAGCGGCCAGTCGAGGCACCAGCAGTAATTTGAGTTTCTCCAGGTACAGGCGCAAAGCCAGCCCCACAATCACCAGCATGGTGAACATGATGATTCCCCACACCAATGAGGTTTCACGGAACGCCAAGGCGATCAGCACTGGCATGAAGGTGCCGAACGTGGCCAGTCCAACCAGGTTGCGCAACATCACGATGACCAAGGCACCCAACGGCACCATCAGGATGATGCGATACACGTTTTGGGTTTGTACCGGCAGGGCAAATAACGAAAAATCCATCAGGCGGGATTCGGTTTGTCTTGCCCACTGTTCGGCGATTGAAACCTGGGACAAGGCATGACGAGAGATGGAGAAGTCCACTTCTGCGGGTTGGCCACCGGAAATGGTCACCAGTGGGTCATCTCCGGTACGCCATACCAGAACATCCTCACGGAAACCCTGGCGGCCGCTGACGGGATCGAAGGCAATCCATTCAAAATCGTTGTGTACTTCGATCCAGGGGATGAGGGTGCCGTGCTTTACCAGATCCTGCAGCGGCAATACGTAGACGATGCGGGCGGGAATGCGGGCACCTGCCAGTATGTCAACCAGCTGTCGTACCCACTCCACCGAGCCATGGCCGGTTTTATTGATCAGGGATATGTTCTGATCAGGTTTGGGGTCGTTAAGCTCCAGCAAGAGTTCCCGGGTGAAGGTGATGACGTCGGCTGAATGGGAGCGCACTTCTTTAAGCAGCGCTCTGACGGCGGAGCCAAGTGGCTCTTCGTAATCAGGCACCTGCGGATAGCTGGGCTTGGGAGCCGTTCTGGGTTTGGTGCTGCTGTTGTCCCGCGTGAACTCCATGCGGTAGTACAGAACCTGTTTGCCTTTGGCTCTGCGTACGGCCCACAAGGCTTCGCGGTTAACTTCATCCTTTTCTGTGGCGAGGCCATAGTTGCTGGAGATGTAATCTTCATTGAGTTTGATGAAGCCGGGCGGATCGCGGGGTATGTAGAAGTTGGCCTTGGCCGGGCCGCCGTTGGCTTTGAATTGCAGTTTGGCTTCTACGGTCCAGACCTCCGACTGCTCTGCCGGTTTTAGCGGTAAGCCCAGCTTTTCGTGTTTGTAGTATACGGCGCTCAGGGCAATGGCGATCAATATCAACGCGACGACGTTGATTCTTTGGTTTTTCATTGGGCTATGTCGGCCTTTTCATTTTTGTTTTGGGTCGGGCTGGCGGTGCTGTTTTGGCTATTTTGCTCTGGCGCCGGTTCTGCTGTGTCTGATTCCTCTCTAGGAATGGTGCGGGTGCGCAAAAAGGTGTTGCCGGGGTCGACAATGGCAACATTTTTGAGAAAGCGTCTGCCCAGCAGTACGGGGTAGAGGAATTTGCTGCGGTCAGTCAGGGTGAATTCAGCCTCGTATTCGACGTCGTTCAGGGTAAAGGGCAGGGTGACGACCGGGCGTTCTACACTGCTGTGTTTGTGGTGTTTGATCAGCGCGCTGCGGGTAAGTGGTGTCTCGATGGTGATGACTTTTTTGCTTTTGCCAGAGGTGTACGAGCTTGCTTTCAGACGGGTGTTGTTGGCGAATTGAAAGCGCACCCAGCGGTCGCCGTCCTTTTCAAAAAATTCGATGTTTTTGGCGTGGATCGAGCTGGTTTTGGCGCCGGTATCCAGTTTGGCCTTGGCTTTCAGGTTTGACGGCTGCAGATGAACGTTTTCTATCCAGCCAAGAATAACCTTCTCCGACAGCTCTTTGCTGTTGTCGGCTGCTTGTAGCTGGCTTGTGGCCATGAACATAAGGGCCACTAGCAGGCAGCGGGTGAGGGGTTTCATGAGTAAGCAGATAATGTTCGTCATAGTATGGGTGGTCTGGACCTTTGGCAGTGCGTGTCCGAAATAAGAGCTGCACATTGTAATGGGAGCGATGTGGCTGTGCATCTCTATTTGGGGGTGCTGGCCTTATTTATTTTTCTGAATGTGAGGTTGATTCGGGGTAAACAGGCTTGCTTTGATTTGGGTATTTGGTGCAGCCAGTGGTGTTGCATGGCTCCCTTCATAATAAGCAGGTCACCGGAACGCAGTTCCAGCTCCAGCTTGCGTTCGGGGTGCTGCCGGTGTTTGAGCTGAAACGTCCGTTCACCACCCAATGATAAAGATGCAATGACCGGGTTGTTACCCAGTTCCGGCTCGTTGTCCGCATGCCAGCCTACGCTGTCCTGTTCATCCCGGTATAAATTGGCGAGCAGGCTGTTGAATTGGGTGTCGCTGTAACTTTCGATTTGTTCTTTTATGTGCTGAAGGGTGTCGTTCCAGGGCTTGGGTTGCAGGGTGAGGCCGGAATAGGTGTAGCTGATGCCGGGATCACCGAACCAGGCCTGCAGGCGGGGTATCGGTGTTTCTTTGCCGGCTATGCGAATGTTGTCCTGCCGCCAGGGGATTTCTTCCTGCAGGCGTGAATACAGTTGTCGGGCGGTGTCTTCATCGTAGAAACGTCGTGCCCACAGTATTTCACCGTCTTCCAACTCAATCAGTTCGACGCTTTGCAGGGGCACGTCGCCAAATATGAACAGGTCTTCTTGGCTCATGGTTGAGGCCTTTCGCCGGGATGATGCATTGATGCTACAGGGGGGATTGGTGCCCTGCAACCGTCAAAACGGCAGAGTTGCGGTGCAGGTCATGCTGTGTTTGTCCACGGGGTGCTGGAAGGTCAGGGTGTGGGCATGCAGCAACAGGCGCGGGCTCATGGCGATGACGGCCTCTGGTGCGTAGAAGCGATCCCCCAGAATGGGCATGCCCAGGGCCATGGTGTGTACCCGTAGTTGATGGGAGCGGCCGGTGACCGGTATCAGTAGCAGCCGGTTGCGTTGGCCGTCCTGTTCCAGCAGTTGGTAGCGGGTAAGGGAGGGTTTGCCGGTTTCGTAACAGATTTTCTGTTTGGGGCGGTTGGGCCAGTCGGCGATCAGGGGAAAGTCGATGCTGCCCTGCTGGGCGGGGCATTCACCCCAGGTGATGGCGTGGTAGGTTTTTTCGGTTTCCCGATCACGAAACTGACGGCTCAGCTCGCTTTGTGCCTGCTTGGTTTTGGCCAGCACCATGACGCCGGAGGTGGCGCAGTCCAGTCGATGCACCACCAGCGCCTGGGGATATAAGGCGCTGGCGCGGGTGGCGATGGAGTCTTGGTTGTCTGGCCCCCGGCCGGGCACGGAGAGTAGATCTGCCGGTTTGTTGACCACCAGCAGATGCTCATCCTGAAACAGGATATCCAGGCTCAAGAGATGGTGATCATGATGCGAATGCCATCCAGCCGATATTGGCTGTTCTTGGCCAGCAGCTCCTGCCCTTTTTGCAGGCGCTTGTCGACGTCCTGTAGGGCTTTTGCGTTGTCTGCCGGGTTGCCCAGGGCTTGCAGGCGTTGCTTTTCGCTCTCCCAATAGCTCTGGAAGGCGGCTTGGGCTTTCTCCACCATGTCCTGTTTGCGCGCTTCCATGAGTTCGTTGCCTTTGCCGAGCATGGCCAGAACCGGATCTTGAATTTCCTTCAGCATGGGGGTGATCAGGTCGCCTTTGACGCGCTTGAGTTGTTTGTCGAGGGCATCGGTGGTGACGGCGGCGCTGATGTCGCGGCCAGCTTGATCCAGCAGCAGGCGCACTGGGGTTGCCGGCAGCAGTTGACCCAGTTGCAGCTCAGCGGGGGCGGGGCATTCCACGATAAAGAGGGCTTCCAGCAGGAGTGTGCCTTCTTTTATTTGTTTGTTTTTCAGCAGGCTCATGACGGAGCTGCCTTTGCCGCTGGTGATGATCATGTCCATGGCGTTGCGCACCATGGGGTGATCCCAGCTGATGAATTCGATGTCTTCCCGACCCAGTGCCACTGCGCGGTCGTAGGTTGCGCTGAAGCCGTCTTCTGGCAAGTTGGGAAAGCTGCTGTGTTCCAGCGAGGTGCCAGGGCGAATCAGTACGATGTCGTCCGACAGGTCTTCTTCGTCAACGCCGTAGGTGTTGAATACGCCTTCCATGTAATCTTTCAGGTGCGGATCGTTGTCGCTGCCGATCACGGCTTCAATCAGCGGTTCTACGCTGTCGTCACCGCGGGAATGGATTTCCAGCAGGCGATTGCGGCCGTGGACAAAACGCTCATGCAGTTCAGCAATGCGTTGCTGGGTGGTGTCGATCAACGCATCCAGAGCCGCTTCGTCGTCTTGGCTAATGACCGCTTTGAACTCCTGGTTGAGGTTTTCAAACACGACGCTGTGGGAGGATTCGGTTTTGATAAACGCGTTGAAGCCTTCGTCATACCAGGTCAGCAGGTTTTGCTGATGGGTTTCGGCCAGGTAGGGGGTGTAGATCTGGATGTCGTTTTTCTGACCGATACGATCCAGTCGGCCGATGCGCTGCTCCAGCAGGTCGATACTGGCCGGTAGATCGAACATCACCAGGTTATGACAGAATTGGAAGTTGCGGCCTTCGCTGCCAATTTCGGAGCAGATCAGGGCTTGGGCGCCGTCTTCTTCGGATGCGAACCAGGCGGCGCTGCGATCGCGTTCAATCAGGCTCAGGTCTTCGTGGAAGGCGCTGCACTGGATGCCGCCTTTGAAATGCAGGTGAGCCTGTAAGGCGCAGGCGGTGTTCTTGTGATGACAGATCACCAGGAACTTGCTGCTGCGGTTCTTTTTGAGGATGTCCAGCAGCCATTCGACGCGGGTATCCTGGGCGATCCACTCTGCCTCGGGTAGGTGTGTTTCCGGGTACAGCTGATCCTCAAAGCCGCTCAACGCCAGATCCTGATAGGCCTGTGGGCTCTTCAGGCGGACACGGGTCAGCTCTCGCTGGGGGAAGCCGCTGATGCTGGCGCGGGTGTTACGGAACAGGGCGCGTCCGGTGCCGTGTCGATCCAGCAGGCGGGTGGCTAGGGTAGTGGCTGCGTGGCTGTCAGCTTTGTTGTGTTCCAGTTGTTCGATCAGGCTGAGGCTGGAGGCGTCGTTCAGCAGTTGCTTCAACTGGTTGAGCTGGTCGGCCGTGAGGCTTTCGTGGTCGATCAGGTGCTCGGCAATCAGGGCGATGTCGTTAAACTTGGCTTGCTGCTCCATAAAGCGGGGCAGATCCTGATAGCGCAGCGGATCCAGCAGGTGCAGTTGGGCAAAATGGCTTTCGGGGCCTTCTTTTTCTGGTGTTGCCGTCAGCAGCAGGAGGCTCTTTGCCTTAAGGCTGAACTCTTCCACCATGGAATAGGCGGGGCTGGGTGCATCCGGTTGCCATGCAAGGTGGTGGGCTTCGTCCACGATCAGCAGATCCCAGGGGGAATCCATGGCGGCTTCGGCCCAGCGCTGGTTGCTCAGCAGGAACTGGATGGAGCACAGTACCAACTGCTCGTACATAAACGGGTTGTCGGTATCCTGCTGCTCGCAGAGCGCTTCGCATTGATCGTTGTCCAGCACTCGCACCGGCATATTGAAGCGGCGGCGCATTTCCACCAGCCATTGATGCACCAGAGAGTCAGGCACCAGTATGATGATGCGGTTGACCTTGCCGCTGATGAGCAGCTGGTGAGCGATCAGGCCTGCCTCAATGGTTTTGCCCAAGCCCACTTCATCGGCCAGCATGACCCGCGCCTGTGAGTGTTTGGCGACGGTTTGTGCGATGTGGAATTGGTGCGGAATCGGATCGACCCGAGGCCCCATGAAGCCTTTGGCGGGGTGCTGGTCGTATTGTGAGTGAAGCTGCCAGGTTTTCACGCGCATACCGAAGGTTTTGTAGTGCTCAAAGTGCCCTTGTAACAGTCGCTTCAAGGGTTCTGGCATACTGCTGCTGCCCTGTACCTGGCTTTCGCACAGTATTTTAACTTCGCCGTCGTCACTTTGCGCCTCATAGAAGTAGAGGCCTTCTTCTTCATGGCGCGTCAGTACCCGATAGTTGGTGCCGTCATCGGTCTCGATCATGTCTCTCGGGTGAAATTCCAACCGGGTGAGAGGGGCATTGGCCTGGGCGTAATTGCGTAATTCTTCGGTGTTGGGGAAGAATAGGGTGACGATGCGCTCGTCCACCTGGGTGACAATGCCTATCCCCAAGTCGGTTTCAGCGGTGTTGGACCAGCGTTGGCCGACGTGAAAAACCTGTTCGCTCATGGTACTGACTTTCTCCGGTAAATTGCTGCGCGGTATTCTACCAAAGATGATGGTGGATTTCAGAGATTAGGGGGTTACAAAACCCCCTCCCATAAATCGGCCGAGTCTGAAAAGGGATCGGTCTTCAGCTCGCACACCTCATCAAAGCACATCACCACCGGGTTCTCACGGTCAAAGGCCTGCCATTTGCCGACGCCGTCGGTGCTGGGGTCGGATGAGCGTGCGAACGCGATCCAGCAGTTTTGCACGTGGGTACTGAGCTTGGCTGCGGCTTCATGGGTGCCGCACAGGAACTGGCCTGCAGGGTGTTCCGTACAGCCGAAGACGAAGGGGATGTCACTGGCATGACAGGCGCCAAAGCCGCCTTTGTCCCAGTTGAACTGGAACATGTAGACGCTGTCGGTATGATCGCTTTGGGCTTCTGCCATACGCAGGGAGGGAATGCGGAACATGCGGTCGCTTTCAAAGGCGCTATACACATCCGCCAGGGTGCCGTTCTGTTTGTTTTGCTGCACCAGCTTTTCATACAGATTGGCAGCGCGCTCGCCCATGCCGGGCAGGCTTTGTTCCATTTGCTTGATCAGATCCAGCTTTTCGATGTCATTTACGTTGTCCTGGGAGAACAGGCCTTCGGCACCGGGCATTTTGATAAACAGATTCCATTCGTCACGGGTACAGCCCACCATCAGGGGAATGTGCTTGGCATCGCCGTTTTTGATGGCGGATAAGGGCGTCTGCGGCAGGATATTGCCTTCGACCACGGGCAGCAGGGTCATGCCGGTCTGGCGCACTTCCTGATTGTAAATGCCACGATCAAACGACATTTTGGCAAGTTGTCGTTGGGCTTTTACGATCTGATCCGGTGACAGCTGCCACAGTTTCTCGGGGTGGGCGGGGTCAATGTCGGTGACTTCCAGAAACTTGCGGGCCATTTGGGTGGCTTCATCCCGGGTCAGTACCTGGTCGGCTCCGCCGCTTTGCAGGATGGCGCGTTGGAACAGGCCTTGGGCCGTGGGGCAGGCCAGCAGGGTGGCGATGGACATGGCTCCGGCGGATTCTCCGAACAGGGTGATGTCGCCTGGGTCGCCACCGAAGCTGGCAATGTTGTTGCGCACCCAGCGTAAGGCTTCAATCTGATCCAGCAGCCCATTATTGGCGCTGATGCCGTGGTCGGCGCTGATTAAGTCATTCAGGTAGAGAAAGCCCAGTGCCCCCAGACGATAGTTAATGGAGATCACCACCACATCACCACTCATCGCCAGGCTGCGGCCGTTGTAGATCAGCTGCGAGCCGGAGCCGGTCAGGTAGCCGCCGCCATGAATCCACACCATGACCGGGCGCTTTTTGTCGTCGCTGGCCGGGGTCCAGATGTTGAGATAGAGGCAGTCTTCACTGGTGTGGTTGATGCCAAACAGGGGGATTTTGTCCTGGGGGGCCGAATCACCAAAGCGCTCCGCCTTAAAGGGCTCATCGAACGGCAGTAGTGGTTCCGGAGCCTTAAAGCGAGCAACGCCAATCGGCTGTTCCGCATAGGGGATACCGCGAAATTCCTGATAACCTTCACACTGCAATCCGATAATTTCGCCACAAGGCGTGTTCACACTCACCGACATAGACTTTCCTGTTTATCTAATTATTAAGAGGTTGTTTCGGTAATCACCATAATAGGGTGATTTCGGCAGTATCTGCCCTAAAATTGACGCTTATCCCCGTTCTGTCCAGTGGGGTATCCCACCTACAATACTGGCTCTAATCCATTGCAGTTGAGAGTCAGCTATGAGCCTGCAGGCCCCGTCCAAGTCGGTTTCCACCTTATTTAGACCTTTCCAGTGCAAATCATTGGAGCTGCGCAATCGAATCATTATGGCTCCCATGACGCGCAATATGTCGCCGGGCTTCGTACCCAATGACGATGTTGTAGCATACTACCGACGTCGGGCCGAGAACAATGTGGGCCTGATTATTACTGAAGGCACTACGGTTGGCCAGGTTGCCTCTAATGGTTATCCCGGTGTACCTGCTTTTCATGGTGAAGAGGCGTTGGCCGGTTGGAAAAAAGTCGTGGATGCCGTGCATGCTGCCGGTGGCAAAATCGCCCCGCAACTTTGGCATGTCGGGACGGTGCGAAAAGCAGGCGTTGCCCCCAACCCCGATGTGCCGGGCATGGGGCCCTCTGGCATCACCTCGGCAGGCAAGTACAAAGCCCACGCCATGACCGAGCAAGAAGTGCAGGATTGCATCGATGCCTTTGCTCAAGCCGCAGCGGATGCCGAACGCATAGGTTGTGATGCTATTGAGATCCACGGTGCTCACGGCTACCTGATCGACCAGTTCTTTTGGGAGGTCACTAACGAGCGCACCGATCGCTGGGGTGGCTCATTCGAGAAGCGCAGCCAGTTCGCCATCGACATCGTGAAGGCGGTGCGGGCGCGGGTTAGCCCTGACTTTCCGGTGATCTTCCGCTTTTCTCAGTGGAAGCAACAAGACTACACCGCACGCTTGGCGCCAACACCGGAATTGCTGACGCAATTTTTGTTACCCCTGTCAGAAGCCGGTGTGGACATTTTTCACGCCAGCCAGCGTCGCTTTTGGGAGCCTGAATTTGAAGGCTCCGATCTGAACCTGGCAGGTTGGACCAAGGAGATCACCGGTAAGCCTTCTATTTCTGTCGGCAGTGTAGGCCTTAACGTAGACTTTTTGGAAGGCACGCTCTCTGCCACCCCGATGGACAGCATTGGTCAGCGCGGCATCGACGAATTGCTGGCGCGCATGGAAAAAGGTGAGTTTGATCTGATCGGCGTAGGCCGTGCGCTGCTGCAGGATCCTGAATGGGTGGTGAAAGTAGAGCAGGGCCGGTTTGATGAGCTTGCAGACTTTGATCGGGCTTCGATTGGCAAGTTGTATTGATCGGGTAGCGTAACCGGTAATTGAAAAGGCGGGGTTAACCACTCCGCCTTTTTTGTGCCCGTTTGGTGTGATTCATAATGGATAAGCCCAATGCGTCATTGCCCCTGCTGATCCAGCCATTCCAGCAATTGCTTAAAACGGTATTGCTGCACGAAGGGCTGAATCCGATGTAGAAAATCCTCATGCTGACCCTGCTGTTGCAATTCGCTAATGAGGTTACGGATACCCAGGACGTTGTGCCGTTTGGCTTGCTCCTTGAGCTGTTGTATCCAGGCAGGGTCGGGGTAAGTCAGCGGCCTAGTGCCGGTGCCCTCCAGCAGGGCCGTCGTGGATTGCTGCCCCTGCGCGGGAACATCGATGTTAAACCAAAAGGCGCTGCCTTCATCCACTTTACTGGCAACCTGCAGATTGGCATCCATGATGGTGAGAAAACGCTGACTGATGGCCAGCCCCAGCCCGGTACCTTCTGCCCGAGTAATGGCGTTATCCAACTGATGGAAGGGAATAAAGATATCCCGCAGTTGCTTACGGTTGATGCCGATACCGGTATCTTCCACGCTGAAACGCAACCGGGCCAGCCCGTTAGCGCGGTCTGATAGTTTTTGCACGCGAAACGTAATGGAACCCTGTTCGGTGAACTTAACTGCGTTACTGAGTAGATTCAGTAACACCTGCCGGAGCCGTTTTTCGTCGGCTACGATCGTGACTGGCAATACCTCATCAAAGTGATAGTGAAATTCAAGCCCTTGCAGCTGCGCCTTCACTCGGATCATTTCCACCAGCGTGATGAGAAAATTCGCCAGGTCAATTTCGGCGGGGTGAAGCGTCATGGATTCTTCATTGGCGCGAGAGAACTCCAGAATGTCGTTGATCAAAAGCAATAGATGATCCGCGCTGCGATCGATGGTTTCGATGCCTTGTCGATGTTTTTGCATCAACTGGCTATCCTGCTTGTAAAGTTGGGTATAGCCTAAAATCGCATTCAAGGGCGTTCGGAGTTCATGGGTCACATTGGCCATAAAGCGGGTTTTGGCTTGGTCGGATGCCTCCACCACCCGTTTGGCGGCGTGCAGGCGGTGAAAGATCACCGACACCATGACCCAGATGATCAGCACCAGAATCAGCACAGTACTGGATTCGGCAAACAGGCGGGGTTTCATTTCGGCAATCAGTGATTGATAGTAGCCGCCGCTGATGCTGAACCCGGCTACCCCCAGGATATCGCCTGTATCGTTGGTGAGGAGGATATCGGTACGAAAGCAAGCATTGCAGTTGGGCTCACCCTCGATCAGGTCTAAGCTTCCTTCTTCCACGGCAATGGTGCTGTAATCAATTTGCAGGGTAAGCTGACGGATAAAGCGCTCGCCGATAGCGGGGTCTTCCACAATCAGCATTTTTTGCACGGTTTCTCGGAGCGCGGCAGGCAACAATGCCACCGGTGTGCGCTCCAGGGTGGCAACCAGCACAGCGGATTGGGATTCCGCCAAGACCTGGGCCTGGGTTTCGGCGGCTTTATACAGGCGGGGCTGTTGGGTGGTTTCCCAGAAGTGATCGGCAGACCACAGAAACAGCACAATCAGAAGAACGAAAAAAGCACTGATCAACAGTTGGGTGTATAACGCGGCGAACTGTTGTTGGCGTTTATACCAGGCTTTTACCTTGGGTAGGGTTCCATTACTCATGGTGCTTAGCCACCTTCAGGTAAAAGGGTTTGATGTGGAATTTTCCTTTCTGCAATGTGTGCATATTGATCAGGGGGCGCACCGTGGCCTGTACAGAAATACCCGCCAGTATGCCTTGCTCCACATCGCCCTCATACGGCGAAAAAATGATGACGCCTTGTGTAATGCTGTAGTTCACCAGCGTCTTGCGTTCGTCGTCATTGAGAGGTTGACTGATAAAGAGCGCAGCGGGTTTGGGGTTGGTTTGCTTTAGAATCTGTTGAATGTTAGCGGCCCGGACAATAACCGGGATGTTGTTCAGTGACGTGAATGTGCTTTGCAGCTTTTGTTGATGCTCCTGGGCGGTGGACGCGTCATTGGCGTAGGTGAGGATGACCAGCAGTTGGTCTTCCTGTGCCTTGGATTCAATATCCAGATCGGCAGTAACAAAGGTTCGGAACAGCTTCAGCCCCACGTCGGCGCGCCGCTGAATAAACTCATCGGCCAGTACGCTGAAGGATGGCATGCATAGCAACGCCCCAATCAGTAGTCGCCTGATCAGGAGCCGCCTTACGCTGTTCATTCTAAAACCTCGTGTTGAGAGCATGGGCGGAGTTAATTGAAGTCGTACGCCAGTTGCAGCCTGCCTGATCGACCGCCCTGTGGCAGCCCGTAAGGATACTGGGCGGGGTTAGCTAACACTGAATATTCTCGATCGGTCAGGTTATTGATACTGGCTATGAGGGATAACCCTTCCATCCCGGCAACGCGAGTCAGGCTAAAGCAATAATCCACGGTTGTGTAATCATCGAACTCGGTTGCACGGTTTGGTCGGATGCTATCCCAGCCCTCCTGGGTGCCCACATAGTTCACCCAAATAGAGTGCTGCTGCCTTGGTGAGGCACTCCAACGCAGTCCAAGGTTGCCCAGCCATTCCACAGACCCCACCAGTGTTTGGTCTGCTTCGAATTTGTCTTCGGCGTCGGAATAGGACAGGTTAGCCAGCCATTGCCACTCACGATTCAGTTGTTGCTCCCATTCCAGCTCAATGCCCGAACTGTTGACGTCTCCCCGGTTGCGCCATTCCGGTGGCTGCCCCGGTTGCAGATGAAATTCTATAAGGTTATCCACTTGTATATTGAACAGGGTGGAGCGAAAGGTAGTGTTGATTCCGTTGTATAGATAGGAAAGCTCTGTGCTTTTCAGCGTTTCGGCGCTCAACGGATTATACACAACGCCCTGGAATGTGTTGGGCCCTGGGTTTTGATCTGCCAACGTCGGAGGTCGAAACGCCTCCGCATACTGAATTTTGAAAATGTGCTGATCGTTGCTGCGCCATACAGCGGCCAAGCGTGGGGAGGTGGCATCGCCCCAGTCGTCATAATCATCATGACGTATGCCCAGCGTCAATTCTAGATCTTCCAGTATTTGCCATTGATCCTGCAGCGTTGCACTGGTGAGTTGGCGTTTGGCTCCCTCCAGTACCAGGGATTCGTCTGGCCCTGGGTAGATTGGATCCTGGCCATCCGGGTAGAGCGTGAGGGAGGAATCGGTTACTTCACTGTGAACCTGGCTTGCTTCGAAAAAAACCTGGTGATGCTCGAATCCATTCCAGTGTAAGTATAATTTTGCTCGCTTGGACTCGTCGCTGTTTTTGTCCTGCCGGAATCGATCGGCTGGAATCGGATTGCCGCCAGGGCCGGAGACGCCCGCTGGTATCGGCAGATAAGTGGCGTAATCCAGATCAGTTTGCAAGGCGTTCAGATTGATGCCCAGACTCAAGTCCGGGGTCAGTGACCAGGATTTGTCGAAATCCAGGTTAATCACGGTTTCTTTGCGGGGTTCTTTGTCTTCCGGCAGCGCGGCATTGCGTCCGTACCAGCCACCCCGTTCCACATCCGTGTAATGCAGTTGCAGGCGATAGCCCTGATATTCACTGTCGACAAACACCACGTCACCCTGTTCGTGATCGTAGATGTCCCCCGGTGAATGGCCCAGGCCCTGACGGTAAAAATTATCCACGCCGGTTTGATCTCCGCTGTTATCCCGCTCCCGATGGTTCAGGTTGGCCGAGAGCGTCAGCCCTGACCCAAATCGGTGATGCATCATGCCGTCGATTTGAGTGTGCTGGTCGTTCCCGGCAGACAGGGCGGCCCGGTTGGCTTTTTTGGTAAGTACGTTAATGACACCGGAAAACGCAAATTCGCCATACAGAGTTGAACCCGGACCACGGATGATTTCGATGCGCTCCACCTGAGTCAGGGGTAGCCGCATCACCCAGTCGGCAGAGCCGTCCACCGGACGGTTAACGGGCACGCCGTTGATCATCACTTTGAGGTTGTTGGCCGTTAAACTGGCACCGATTCCCCGTACAGTGGTGACATAATCACCGGTGTTGTTGTTGGTGATATAAAACCCCGCCACATTGTTGAGCGCCTGAGCAACGGTGGTGGCACCATAGGCTTCCATTTGGCTGCCATGAAGAATGGTGATCATGCCGGGTACGTAATCGGCGTTCATTTTGCTTTGAGTGGCCAGTTCGGTTTCCTGATCCAGCAAGGTTAGCAACGCAAGTAGTTCACCTTCTTCGGAAAGTGAATCGGCGGGGGTTGCAGTAGAAAGAAGGGTCGCCGACAGGGCGGCAGCAGACAAGGTGAAGAACCGGTTGGATTTGATGGCTTGCTTCATAAGCGAGGTGTGCTCCCAAACACAGGCGCATTCATTCTAGTTATGGTGAGTTGAGTGGCAGGCGGCGGTGAACCGGTTACGGCCATGAGTTTTCGCCTGATAGAGCGCCTTATCTGCTGATTCTAGCAAGTCTTCTACGATTTGTGATTCTTTCGGTCGGCAGGTTGCTACCCCCAGGCTGATGGTGACGCGATCATCAGAATCGGAATTCTGATGGGGGATCGATAAAGAGAACACGGCCTGACGTAATTTTTCAGCGATATCGGCGGCACCGTCAGCGTCGGTCTCTGGCAGTAGTACGATGAATTCCTCGCCTCCATAACGGGCCAATAAGTCAGCGGGGCGATGCAAGACACTGCTGAGCGCACGGGATACCTGTTTCAGGCAGCGATCCCCTTCGGGGTGACCGTAGTGGTCGTTGAATAGCTTGAAGTGATCCACATCAATCATGATGACAGACAGATCAGTCTGATTGCGTTGTGCCCGTGATAGCTCGCGCTCGATGACGTAATCAAAGTGGCGTCGGTTGGCGACGCGGGTCAGTTCGTCGGTGCAGGCCAACTGTACCAGCAGGTTGCTCTTATGCTTGAGCGCAAGATGATTGCGCAGGCGAGCCTTCAGAATCGGCATGGAGAACGGTTTGCTGATGTAATCCACAGCCCCCAGGCACAGCCCTTGTTCGATGTCGCGCTCGTTATCCTTTGCGGTGAGGAACACAACAGGAATGTCGGTGGTTTCCCGAGTGGCTTTCAGGCGGCGGCAGGTTTCGTAGCCGTCCACGCCGGGCATCATGATGTCCAACAGAATCAGGTCAGGTTTGATTTCGTTGGCCAGCCGATAACCTTCCTCGCCGGACAACGCCACGACCAGCTCTATGTTTTCCTGTTGCAAGTTCTCCACCAGTACGTCCAGATTGGCCGGTACATCGTCCACAATCAGAACGGTTGGGGTTTTATAGCTATTTTCGTAGGGAATCATCATGAGTACTGCCACCTTGGTTTACACCATTTACGGTTCGTTATGAGGTTATTATCAAGTTTCGAGCCAAGTGTAGAACCCATTTGGTTTCAGTGGGTTAGTTGGGCCAAGTTTTGCAATAGCAGGCTGTTTCTTATAGAAAATTGGGTAAATCGCTTATAGTCGCTTATATTTGTATAGGTAATCTTTGCTTATAAGGAATCACGAATGCCTGTTAACCCAACCGTGCTGATGGTGGATGATCAACCCGACAACCTGGATGTCTTGGTGAACTATCTGGCCGACAGCGGGTTGGAACTGGTGGTGGCAACCGATGGCGAGCAGGCATTGCAACTGGCGGCGCAGTGCCGCCCTGATCTGGTTTTGCTGGATGTGATGATGCCGGGACTGGATGGATTCAGTGTATGCGAACGTTTGAAGTCCCAGCCACACACACAGGATGTGGTGGTGATTTTCATGAGTGCACTGACGGACACCCAAAGTAAGGTGAAGGGCTTTGCGGTGGGGGCGATCGATTACGTAAGCAAACCCCTGCAGCGGGAGGAGGTTCTGGCCCGTATTCAGGCGCACCTTACCATCCGGCAGCAGCAGGCGGAGTTACAGCAGAAGAACCAACAACTGGAAGCGTTGAACCGCGATCTGCAGGATCAGATGGAGCAACGTCAACGGGCCGAAGCGGCGTTGCATCTGGCCGATCAAAAACTGTCGGCACTTACTCGACAGGAGGCGGAGCGCTGGGGTATTGATGCCTTTGTTGGGCAGAGTCAAATGACCAAGGCGCTGTTGGACGAAGTGCGCAGTTTGCAGCAGGCGCCCCGTACCAATGTGCTGGTGCTGGGTGAAAGTGGAACAGGCAAAGAGCTGATCTCCCGTGCGATTCACTTCGGTAGCCCGCGCCGTGACAAACCCTTTGTGGCGGTGAACTGCTCGGCCATTCCATCCGAGCTGGCGGATGCTGAATTTTTTGGTCACACCAAGGGGGCGTACACAGGTGCGACCCATGATCGCCATGGCTATTTCATGCAGGCGGATGGCGGTACATTGTTTCTGGATGAAATCGGGGACATGCCGTTGCCGTTACAGGCCAAACTATTACGAGTGCTGGAAGACGGATTGGTGACCCCCATTGGCGGCCGTCACAGTCGCAAAGCGGATGTGCGGGTGGTGGCGGCTACAAACGTGAATCTGGCGGAGAAAGTTCGCGATAAAGCCTTCCGTCAGGATCTGTTTTTTCGGTTGTCCGGGTATCAGATCGCTGTGCCGGCGCTACGCAATCGGGTGAGTGATATCCCCCCGCTGGTAGAGCACTTTCTGATACGGCTGGGCAGTCAGATGGGGCGTGAACGACCCACTATCAGCCCTGATGCGATGAGCGCTCTGAGCCGTTATGCCTATCCGGGCAATGTGCGGGAGCTGCGCAACCTGGTGGAATATGCGCTGATCGCCAGTCGTGGTAAAACCATCGATGTAGACCATCTGCATTTTCTGCACAGCCAGCCCCCACAATCTGAACCTGCAGTGGCCACTGTGGTTGCGGCGGAACCCGAAGATGAACCGTTGCCGCAATTGGAATTTCTGGCGGCGACCGCGAGTAACCCCAATCAAGAGGCCATGTTGTTAGCATTTGTGCGTGAACACGGGCGGATCGATAACACTGCGGCTCAGACCTTGTTGGATGTTAGCCACAGTCGAGCATCGTATCTGTTGAAAAAACTTTATAAAGACGGACATCTGTTGAAGCAAGGCGAGCGGCGCTGGAGTTACTACGTGGCGCAATAAGAGAAGTGTTCCTATAGCGCTTATAGTTTTTCGTTTAGATCCCTTATACGAATGCCTGCCTTTCTATTAATCTATTGAAACCTAAACCTTAAATTGGATTGGTACAGTTTCTGCTCTGTATGCCTGCGTTAATGCTGTAGCGGCCGTGTTGCTTATAGCGGCCATAACACAACGGGTAGGCATAATATGAAAATAATGAACGTTACACCTTCTGTTTTACTGGCTTGCACTTCGCTTGTCATCGTGTCCTGTGGTGGCGGTGGCGGCAGTTCGGGATCAGACAGCTCCACCACGGAACCCACTCGTTACACCATTACCGCCAGTGTAATGAAAGGGCCAGTGGATGGCGCAGACTGCGAACTGTATTCGATTACCGCCGCAGGCGAGGCTGGCACGCTGCTGGACAGTGGAACCAGTGCGGACGGTGTGGTGAGCTTTAGTACAACAACCACAGGGAGTCGGTTTGTGGTGTGTTCTGGCGGTACGTATACCGATGAATCGACGGGCACAACGCTGACCGCGCCACAATTGAGAGCGGTTGTGTCCGGCTCGGGCAATGCAGACATTACCGTCAGCCCCCTGACGGAACTGGCGGTGGCATTGGCGGCAGACCTGAATCAGGTGGATAACGATGCCGTGGCCGATGCGTTCGGTTTGGATGGGGTGGACATTACCGACACGGTTCCCACCGATTTGAATCAAGAAGCGGCGGCCGATGATGCTGCCGGTAATTATGGCACTGTGCTGGCCATCGTATCCCAGTACCAGAATGATCGGGGGGCAACGCTGGAGCAAGTAATGGCAACCCTGACCACAGATCTGGCCGACGGCGAGTTTTCTGCAAGTCAGAAAACGGATCTGTCTTCTGCTGCGTCGAACCTGAGTAGCTCAGCCGTGAGCGCCAGCGTAAACGGAACCGTAGTCACGGATCTGGTGGCGGCCATTCAAGCTAATGAGGGAAACACCGCGCCGGTGGCTGAGGCTGGTGATAATTTTACCGCACCTACCGGTTCCAATGTGGTGGTGGATGGTAGCGCCAGTTCTGATTCCGATGGCGACCAGCTTACCTATTTTTGGGAATTCAGCTCCGCACCGGGTGGCAGTGCCGCCACCTTCAGCAACAGCGCATCAGTTAGCCCCAGCTTTGTGCCGGATGCGGCCGGTAGCTATGTGTTGCAATTGACCGTGAGCGATGGATCGGAGACTCACAGTGACACTGTAACCATCACGGCGGAAACCAAAGACTGGATCATCAACAACAGCGAGTCCGGCGCGTATATTAATGCGTTGGTGAACGTACAATCGGTGACCGACACCTCCATAGGGCCCTATGACTTTCTCTTGGTATCGGCCTCCGGTATTCCCAATTACAGTGTAGTGATGACACAGGCCGACATTGATGCGCTGAACAGTCGCCCGGAAGCGGCAGCCGATTTTGATAACGGTCAAACCTCCGCGCAGGCAGGTGACACCATCGCCTTTGGCCAGGACATCGGCTACAACATCATTCATGTCGGCTGTGCGTTGGGGTATTGGCCTCCTGGGCCCGCTTGCCCATCCGATCAACAGCGTGAAGCCCGCATCCCCGCCAACCCAACGCCTGCCTCCACCGAGTGTGCCACCAGCACCAATACCATGGGGCTAATGCTGAATGGCACATCGATCTACAATTGGTCCGACGGGGTGAGTTACGACAATGAAAATGTCTGGCGTCAATTGGCTCCGGAGTTTGAAATTTACGATGTGGACATCTGCAGCGGTCACGCTCAGACCCAGGGCGATTACCATCACCACATGTTTTCGCCCTGTCTTGCGGATTTGTTTGGCGATACAGGTCAATCCCACTCGCCGATTTATGGCTATGCGGCCGATGGCTACCCCGTCTATGGCCCTTATTACGCCAAAGGCGTGCTGGCTAAAAGTGCCTGGGTAGAACGGGACTACACCGATACTAATGCGGGAGGTTGCGGAGATGGTGCGCGATCCTGCCTGCTGGTGGACCAGTACGATTTATCACAGGGAACGGTGTCCACCAATTACCCGGGGCCTGCAATCAACGAAACTGTGACCTCCAACTCGGGTAATTCATTTGTGGCGGAATCGGGTTATTACTTTGAAGATTATTATTACGATGCCAGTTTGACCGCGCAAGGTAATGAATATCTGGATGAGCATAACGGCCATAGTCACGATGATCTGGGTTATCACTACCACACCACTGTGGTGGACAATAACGGCAGCCTGGAGCCCGTGTTCCCATACAACATCGGCCCAACCTTCTACGGTGATACACCCGGCGGCTCGATTTACACCTGTATGCAGTTGCCATGAGCTGAGAGGATCATATTATGAACAAGATATTGCTGCTGTTGGTTGGATGTTTGGGCTGTATGAAACTGGCGAATGCTCAAACCGTTATGCCGATGGAACATGAGCACAAAATGGTGCAGATGCCGACCGCTGCATTAGAGCCCAAACTGTACATCCAGCTTAATCAGGATGAGAAGTCGGGGTTCAACTTGGTAATCAATACGGAAAATTTTCAATTGGAACCGCCGGAAGAGGGCGACAATGCACCGGACAACCTGTTGGAAGGTCATGCGCACATTTACATCAACGGCGAGAAAATCTATCGGGCCTATGGACGCTACACTCACCTGCCGGGCTCGCTGTTCAAGCCCGGTGTTAATCAGATCATGGTGTCACTGAACGACCATGATCACAACACTTGGTCGAGAGGGGCCAGAATGGTGATGTCGACATTGGTGATCGACACCAGCAAGCCAGAGTTTTTGCAGCACGAGTTTTCAACGTTTGGCTTAACTTCCCGGTAACGGTGTTCAGCCGATATTGGTGTATGGCTCCGTTATGACCCAGCCGACGTTTTAAGATGTCGGCTGGGGTTCCCCTTCCATCATGATATGAGGCGCTGCTTGATGTTGTTCGGCCCAGCGCCCTGCCTGTTTGGCTGCATTGGCCCCTGACAATATTGCCCCCACAAACCCACCTCCGTGACTGCCAAAGGCCGACGCCAGAAACAACCCCGGCACCGCTGTGCGGGTGGTGGGTGGTTTGGATTTGATAAAGGGAGCGTTCTGGGAGAAACCATAGGTGGCACCCATGGGGGTGTTCAGGTATTCGTTCATGGTGCGGGCGGTGCCCATTTCATGAAACACGATATGTTGGCCGATGCCGGGGAACTGTTTGTCCAGATCTTTCAGCAGAGCGGTTTCCCAGGCTTCTTTGCGGGCGTAGTAATCTTGTTCCGATAAATCTTCCCAGTTGTTCATGTCATCGATGCCGCAGAGCACCGCAAAGTGTCGGCTTTTCTCATTCAAGCCAGTGTTGAGCTTACTGTAATCGGTGAACACGTAACCGGGCATGGTGTCGCCAGGGGCGTTGGCAAAAGCCGTTTTGAAACTGGCGTAATCGTCAAAGTTGTTGCAGTGCTCAGGAACCACAAAGGTCGCGTATTCGGAAACGCCGAATGCTTTGGGATCATGATCCATACCCACAAACAGTACCCACAGTGCCGGGGACAGGGGCAGGCCAGTGTAGGGGGCCATAAACGCCTGCTGTTTATCGGCTGGGAGCATGTTCTGCAGAATATTGGGTGCAGCGTTGCCGAATATCAGCGGTGCATGGGCGGTGCGGGGTAGTTTGTCCTTGGGATCGCGGCGTTTGCCGATGGTGAGGTTTTTTTCGTGGGTTACGCCACAGGCCCGGCCCTGGTCATCCAGCAGGATGTCGGTAACGGTGCGACGGATCAGGGCTTCGCCACCGGCTTCGCGAATAATGTCCATCAAGGCGTCGCTCAGCTTTTGCGATCCACCTTTGATGTAGTAACCACCCCCTTCGTGATAGGAGCCCTGGGCAATGGCATAGAATACGGCAGACAGTTCCTGGGGGCGATCACTGTAGTAGCCGATGTTGGCGGCCAGAAAGAATTTGATCTCTTCGTCGTCGCCAAACAGATCCTGGAACAGCTGGGATACGGTCATTTTGTTGTATTTGAACATGGCTCGGAAACGCAGGGGCATCAGCGGTGCATTGCGCAGCCACCACCATTTGGTCTTTTTTGCATTAACAAAGTGGAAAATATTGCTGCGAATTGCCTGCATGATTTGAAAATAACGCAGGATGCCATGCTTCTGGTGAGGAAAGTGACGCAGGGCCGCCGCTTTCGCTTCGTTCCAGCCTTCAGGCATCACCTTTTGCTGTGCTTGGCCGCTTTTGCGCACGCCAAAAAAACTGGGTACTGGCAGGCGCTGGATGCGGTCATCCAGTTTTAACTGGTTCCAGATCTGAGGCATAAGATCCAAATGGCCAAACCCGCAGAGTTCATGCAGGCCCACTTCAATATCCAGATGCTTGCGCTGATACACTGTGGCGGCCCCGCCGAGCTTGTCGTGGCGCTCGATCACCAGAACCCGTTTACCCTGTTGGGCCCACAAGGCTCCGGCGGTCAGCCCACCCAGTCCTGATCCGATCACAATGGCGTCGTAATGTTGGTTTTCCATGGGCTGTCCTCTGCTTGTAAATCAATATGCATCATGAGTCATATTAAGCTAGCATGAGTGGCAGTCATATGCAACATGATGCATAATGCGCCGTCGTTAACAGCGAGGTCGTTCATGTCGTTAAAGCATGTATTACTGATGGTGCTGAAAAAGCAGAGTGCCACCGGTTACGGTATCACCAAGTGGTTTGATGGCCCCTTAGGCTATTTTTGGGATACCAGCCACCAGCGGGTGTATCGGGCACTGGCTAAGCTGCACGAGGATGGCTGGGTGCGATTTGATGTTGTGCCTCAACAGGGCAAGCCTGATAAGAAGGTGTATGAGGTCACCCCCTTGGGCGAGAAAGCACTCAACGACTGGATGCTGAAACCGTTGCCGTTGCCTCAGGTAAACGAGCCCTATTTGGTTAAGCTGTTTTCTGCCGACTTGCGTTACATTGACGCACTGATCGCTGAGGCACGAGCGCGCCTGGCGGATCATGAGGCACTATTGGCGGATTATCAGAAGGTTGAGCAGATGTATTTTGCCGACTCAGAGCAGACTCCGGAGCAGCGCATAATGTATCTGACCCTGAAGAGGGGGTTGATCTATGAGGAAGGCAATATTCGCTGGGCCTCGGAAGCGCTCGCCACACTGACGAAAATAGATGAAGAATTGAAGAAAAACGGCTGAATGCCAAGCGAATATTTCAAAAAAGCGGGTTAGTCTGCTATAAACTAATGATTAATTGAACATTCTTGTTTAGCGGAATTTCCCTTTTTAAATCAAATTACTTCAGCCTGATTGGATATAGACACGATGAATTTTCGAAAGCTTCTGATCACAGGATGTGTGTCCCTTTTGTTGAGCTCCACGGTATTCGCTGCGGGTGAGTACGTCGGTGAACGCAATGCCTTTAATCGGTTTCATGGGCAAGGCACCTACAAATACACCAACGGTAACGTGTATCAGGGCGAATGGGTCGATGGCCGAAAAAATGGGCAAGGCACGCAAACCTGGGGCAACGGTGAGAAGTATGAGGGTGGCTGGAGCAATAACCGCGAGCACGGTGAGGGTACCAAGACCTGGCCATCCGGTGATTCATACACCGGCGAGTGGCTGCAAGGCAAAATGAGCGGCCAAGGCACTTATAAATGGGCCAATGGCGATGTTTATACCGGCGGTTTTATCGGCGATCAGAAGCAGGGTGCGGGTGTTTTAACCCGCGCTGATACCAGTGTGAAATATGAAGGTAACTGGAATGATGACCTCAAAGAGGGTGAGTTTACCGTCACCATGAAGAACGGCAATGTTGCCCGTGGGGTTTGGAAAGCGGATAAGCCACCCACCCAGGCATCGGTGGTGTTAGCGGGGGGTGACCTGTATTCCGGCCCGGTGCGGGGCGGTTATCTGCCTAATGGCAAAGGCACCTGTACCAGCGCCGGAAAATCAGCACCTTGCGAGTTTAGTTCCGGTAACAAAGTGGCCGTAGCGGTGGTAGCCAAGCCTGCTCCAAAACCTGCACCCAAGCCTGAACCAGTTAAGCCAAAGCCTGAGGTGGCCAAACCGGTGCAACCGAAAGCCATTCCATTTGAAGCTGTGGCCGGGGCCGCAGCCGCTGGTGCGGCGGTGGCAGCAAAACCGGCAGTGGCTGACAAGCCAGCGGAGCCAGAGAAGCCCAAGGATCCTCGCACATTACGCGGAGTGCGTCCGGATGGCAGTCAGTTCTATTTCAAACACGGCTGGGGCGGCGTTAGCGATAACCTGACCAGTCTGACGGTGGAAAAAGACATCAACGAGTTTGGTGCGATGCAGATTTCAGCCAGTGGTGGTGATTTTGAGTTGAAGTTCACCATCGATGAATATGTTGGCAAGAGCACCTATGAGCTGAAGTACTTCAAAGCATCGATTCAGAAGTCTGGTGAGAGCGTAAGCTATCGCACGTCCAGTTCTGATCCCGGTACGCTGACTATTCTGAAGGATAGCGATGGTATGCTGATCGGAACTTTCTCCTTTAACGGCTACCCCTACGGCAATATGGGCGCGGATAAGAAGGTGGTTTCCGAAGGCGAGTTCGCCATTCCGCTGAAATAGTAAACTATTCGATCATTCAGACATTCAAGCATTAAAAAGGCACCTATCCGGTGCCTTTTTTGCCTTATAGGGGGCGTGCTGCTTAGTCAGGCCACCAGCAGCTGGCGGGTGTCCTCCAGCTGGGACTTGGCCTGTTCCATAATGGCGCTAAGAATGGCCGGATCGCTTTCACCAGGGAACAGCCGTTTGAATGCCGGCACTTTTGCCAGCTTCTTCATGCGCTCCTCATCCAGCATCATATGATGCAAGTGGGCCACGATCACCAGATCCGCAATATCGGCTTCTCCGTCATGCTGGTAGCGCCAGTCTTCAGAGTGAACAGAGGATGCAACCATCTCCTCGTTGAAACCCCAGCGTTTTAGAATCACGCTGCCCAGCTCCGGTTTCAGCTCCTTTATGGTTTTTTCCAGTTGTTGGGCATCTCCTGCCAGGGTTGGGTACTGATCTGCATACATCAGAATAGGAACCACACCAATGTCATGGAGCAACCCTGCCAACAGGCCTTGATCGGGGTCCAGGCCCCGGATATTGTTCGCCAGCACATAGGATATGGCCGCGATCTCAATACTGTGTTGCCAAAGCGTGTCCATACGTTGCTTGAGCAGGGGGGCCTCTGCCTTGAACAGCTCCTTTACCGTAAAACTGGTAACCAGTTGCTTGGTGGTTTGCATCCCCAGCCGTACTATTGCCTGAGCGCTGGTTTCGAATTCCTTGGTGCCCCGAAACAATGGGCTATTGGCAGCCCGGATCAGCTTGGCTGCGATGGACGGATCCGTGTTGACCGCCTGAGAAATCTTTTTCGCACTGTTGGTGCCTTCATCAATCATACGACGAATTCGTACGGCCACTTCTGGCAGGCTGGGCAGCACCAGTTTGTTGTTGCGCAGGTCGCTGTAGATGTCCAGCAGTAGCTGCTTGTCTTCCGGCTGATCTTCCCGCAGAGCTTGTCTGACGGCGTAACTGTCGCCCGGTGCCTGTTTCAACAGTTCTTTCAAGGCTGTCAAATCCACTTTTAAAACCGCAGCATTGGAATGGGCGTTGACGCCCACTTCACGGGGTCGTTTATGGGCGATGGGGCCCAGCGCATCGGTTCCGCCAGCCACAATGGTTTTCACGCTGTGATCATGGGGGTTCAGCAGATCCAGCTCACCTGCCAGCAGGAAATATTCAAACGGATCGGACGAGCCGACCTCTGCCAGTACATCACCCGGCCCCAGGCGCAGAGTGATGCTGTTATTGGCCAGCATAATGAGCTGTTCATCGCTAAGGTGGCGCAGCAGGTCAAACTGTTTCAGTTTTTCGGTATTCATGGGGTTCTGTCACTGGGCATGTTGTGCGAATGCCATCGCGGTGAATGAAGGTTATGGCGCGCCATAACGTGATCTTCATTAAGTATAGAAAGGGATTGGGAAAATGGAGGATTTGATGGGCGAACTTTGTGACGGCGGTCTACTCGGCGGCGGGCTAAGGCCAAATACAATTAGGTGAAGGCGGCTGGAGCGGGGCCAGAGCAATAGCTTCTGGCCCCGTAAACAGTCTTACACGTAGGGTATCAACACGTCATAGCCTTTTATTTCTGCTTTCAACACCGACATGAAGGTATAGGCCCCCATGATTTTGCGCACCAGGAACATCAGTTCCCTGGGGGGGATGCTGAAGTGTCGGTTGGCACCGGCTGCAGACAGTCCGGCCTGCACACTGAGGCGGGCGGGCAGGTTGCTTTCGCCCCATTTGTATTCGTTTTGCTCATTCAGCAGGTAGGACGGCGGCGGAAAGCGCTCAGGGTCGGCGAAAGGCTCAATTGCCATAAAGCACAATTTCATCAGGCCGCGCTTTGCCTCCAACGGGGTGTTTTCGCTGAACAGATTCAGGGTTTCCAGCCCATCCAGCAGCAAATCTTCATCGTGCAGGAATGCGGCTTTAACGATCTTGCGGCCCGGTGTCAGGGTCTTATCAGAAAACTCGCGTACTGCGCCGAAATCCAGTAGTACAATTTTGTCCGGGTCGCCTTCATGTTCCGCCAGGCGGACAAAGTAATTACCAAAATTGGGGTCGGTCTGCATTTCACCCCACTTGAACACTTCCATCCAGCACAGATCCAGCGCGGTGCGACAGATTGCATTACGACGTGCCTGAGGTAGAGCTTTGGTTTCCGGCGCGTCGATGTCCAGGCCGGGTTCGAACGAGGTGGCAATGATCCGTTTGCTGCAGAACTGGTCAAACACTTTCGGCACAACAAAGCGGGGGTCGCCTTGCAGCCGTTCCCGGAACAATTTGGTTTTTTCCCGCTCGTGGTCGTAATCCACTTCCCGGTACATCATCTCGCGGATTTCCTGAAACCAGGATTGGAATTCCTCGGTGATGGGAACGATTTTCAGCATGCGCAATAACGTTTCCACTGCACCTAGATCGCTATCTACCGCCTCTGCTACGCCAGGGTATTGAATTTTAAGGCAAATTTGTTCACCTGTGGACTTGATGGTAGCCCTATGAACCTGGCCGATGGAGGCCGCGCCGATGGGCTCTTCTTCAATTTCCAGCAGCGACAGCTTCTCGGCACCCAGTTCATCTTCCAGCTCTTCGTAGATGGTGGTCCATTCCAGGGCTGCCGTGTCGTCCTCCAAGGTGTGCAGGGCTTCGGTGACCTCTATGGGTAAAAAATGCTCACCGTAGAGTGCCATCATTTGTCCAATCTTAACGATGCTGCCTTTCAGCTTGCCGATTTCGTCTGCCAGATAGTGCGCCTGACGGGACAGAATTTCTTTCTGCTTATCCGCTCGGTCTTCTTTACGGGTGAACATGTTGCCGGCGGACTGGGCTGCAAGCATGGTGCCTGCCACCAGGCCGGCTCTGGCCATACTGAAGCGTCGCTCAAACGCGCCGGTCTTGACGCGTTTCAGCGTGGTCTTGGATTTATCTGACATTTAACACCTTAAATCATCGGATACAGTGCGTATCCTTCCCCCGAAACTGGCCCTGATAACCGTAAAGGCTCAACCACAATGGCGCCAAATATTACCTTAATTCTATATTGATTACAGTTGCCAATCCGATCAAGGCTGTGGCCGAAGGTGTCAGTCTGACGCTCTTGCCCAGGTTTAAAACTGGGGGTACATTTAGATCCTGTGACCGGTGTGCGGGAGGAATATTAAGTGTCGGACGACAATGTGGTGGAATTTGGCAGCGCCAAGGAGCGGGTGGTGCATGAGCGCAAGGAGCAGGCGGCCAAGGATCTGCGTAAACAGTTCCAGAACGCCATGGGCTGGAAGAACAAGCCTAAGGCCAAAACCCGAGGCAGCAAGGGCCCTAAGCCAAAAAAAGGCAAGTAACCCTATATTTTCCCCCAAGTACCATCGTTTTCACTGACGATGCCGTCTTTTTGCAGTTTGCCAAGATGTGCCAGCAGGGAATAACGCGCAATCATGTGCAGGAATGGCGGCACATCGTCGTACACCACGGGGGTGAGCGTATCCAGATCGGCCGGTCCGGTTTTCGTCATACCTTCCAGCACTTTGGCTTCGCGCATCAGGCGGTGCTGGATCAGTCCCTCCACAACGTCCTTAGGATGATTCATCAGGTTGCCGTGGGCCGGTGCCAGGCGGGTGATGGCCAGGCTTTTCAGCTTCTCCAGCGATGCCAGATAGTCCTTCATGTCTCCGTCTGGTGGTGCAATCACAACGGTGGAGCCTTCCATGATGTGATCTCCGGTAAACAGGATCTGCTCCTGTTCCAAGTGAAAACACAAATGATTACTGGCGTGGCCCGGTGTGTGAACTGCCGTTAAGGTCCAGTCTTCGGTGTTGATAAAATCGCCTTCTTGCCAAGCCTGATCCGGTGCAAAAGCTGGATCCTGCGCTTGTGGGTTCGCAGGCGGCATGCCCGCTACGATGGCTCCGGTGGCGTCCCGCAACGCGTTGGCAGCTGGGGAGTGATCCATATGAGTGTGTGTGCACAGAATCCAGCCAATGGTGGCATGGGCGTCTGCGGCCGCTTGCAGGATCGCGTCCACGTGGGACTCGATGGCGGGGCCGGGGTCGATCACGGCCCATTCCCCTTTACCCACCAGATAAGTATTGGTGCCCGGCCCGGTCATAATGCCAGGGTTAGGGGCGGTAATGCGCCTGATCAGGGGGGTGAGAACGACGGTTTCTCCGTGTACCAGCTTGCTCATGAGGTAGCCTTGTGCGTTTTAATGAGAGTAATTTTACTGGTTTTTTCGATCCGGTGCCTGCCCCAGCGCGCTCAGTAACGCATTTACAGAGTCAAACCCGCTGAGTTGGCGTAGCGTCATGATGGTGGGCAGGATCAGCAGCCACTCATCCTGTTCAAAATGAGACAGGGCTTCTTGCGGAGTCACCCAACGGGTATTGATAGCTTCGTGATCGTCCTGGCGCGGCTCCTGACCTTGGGGCCAAGGGCATAAAAAGAAGCGGGTATCGTAGCGTTTTGGGTTGCCTTGCGGGGTAATCCAGCGGCTCAGGTACTTAAGCTGTCCCGTTTGCAGTTGCAGGCCATGGGCGTCACAGAACTCGATAAACCCCGAAGGCTGCTGCTGCAGGTGCATCTGGGCTGCTTGCGCCAGTTTGCCGTTTGCGCCCTCTGCGACCAGAATGCCTGCTTCTTCCACCAGCTCTCTGATGGCGGCGATCCAATAGGCGTGAGCGTGCTGATCCAGCTCCAGCATCCGGTTGGCACCTTCGGGGCACAAATCACAGCGTTGCATCCAGCGATCATCCCGATCATGAGGGTCCAGCTTGCCACCGGGGAACACCCACGCCCCACCCACAAAGGCTGCATCTGGATTTCTCTGTTGCATCAAAACCTTAGGGCCCTGGGGGCTGTCTTGCAGCACGACAATCGTGGCTGCGGGCTCAATGGGAACGCTCTGATTCGTCAAAAGAAAGGCCTCATATCCCGTCATACGGTAAAACTGGGGCTACACTTTACCAGAGTAGGTGATCAGTATCAGGGTGAATGGATGGAAAAAATATTGCTGGTGGAGGATAGCAAGTCTTTCTCAGCGGTACTCTCCCGTACGATAGCGGTGGAATGGAATCTCGAGGTCGTTACAGCCTACAGCCTGAAGGAAACCCGTCAGGCCCTGCAACAACATCGCGGAACCCTCGTGCTCGCCATTATCGACCTTAACCTGCCCGATGCGCCGGATGGTGAGGCTGTTGATGTGGTGCTGGCGGAGGGTATTCCTGGGATAGTATTTACCGCTCAGCTGAACGACGCGTTGCGGGACACCATCTTGCGCAAGGGCGTGGCAGATTACGTGCTAAAGCAGGGCGCGTATAACATTGCCTACGTGGTTAACATCGTTGGACGTCTGTTGAAGAATCGTCAGATCTACACCTTGGTTGTGTCCGGCGATGAAGAGAAACGCAATCAGATCGGACGCTGGCTTAGAGTGCAAAATCTTCAGGTTCTGGATGCCGCAACGGGCAGCGATGGCTTGGCGTTGCTAAAGCGTGAGCCGCGCATAGAAGTGGTTATTGTTGATTATGGCATTGAGGACATCCCCAGCTTTCCATTGATTTCTCGTATTCGTGAGAGCTACAGCGCGGAGGAGCTGGCTATTATCGGCATTTCCGATGTTAACGACCGTAATGTAGGTGTCCATTTCGTTAAAAGTGGTGCCAATGACGTCCTAGTGTATCCGTTTCCCCCTGAAGAAATGCACTGTCGTGTAAATCGCTCGCTGGAGCTGATCGAGCACTTTTATCGCCTGAAAGAACTCAATGAGCAGAAAAACAAGCTTATGGGGATGGCTGCCCACGATATTCGTGGCCCGGTGGGGAATATGTCCGTTGCCAGCCGGATGTTGCGCTCTGACAAAATCAGCGCAGAAAAGCGTGAAGAGTTATTCGACATCATCAATCATGCCAGTGAAGATTTAATGCGGCTTTTGAGTGAGCTGCTGGATGTGTCAGCCATTGAAAGTGGTAAATTAAGGCTAAACAAAACTGATTTTGATATGGGCGAGCTTATCGAGAAAAGGGTCAGGTTTTATCAGACGGCGGCAGAGCAAAAAGATATTGTCTTGAACACCGCGCTGATCGACCAATGTGAAGTGCATGGCGATGCGGGGCGGCTGGCGCAGGTTATCGACAACCTGATCAGTAACGCCATCAAATACTCTGGGCGCGATACGGCGGTGACCATCTCCCTTGCCCGTGAGGAGGGGCGTGTCACTGTGTCGATAGAAGATGAGGGTGTCGGCATTCCCGATGTCGAGGCCAATAAGTTGTTTGATGCCTACAGCCATATCAGTTCCGTTCCAACGGCAGGTGAAAGCAGTACTGGCTTAGGGTTGGCAATCTGCAAAAGTATTATTCATGAACATCAAGGTGTTATTGGGCTGAAATCACCGCGGGCCCAAGGTTGTCATTTCTTCTTTTCTCTGTCTGTGGCTGTTTAGATCCTACAGTTCACAACAAACCGGTTTTAAGAAGGCTGAGTTATGGATAGACGTGCAATTTGCTGGATCTTCATTCCGTTGTTACGCTTATAAGTAAGCAGTTGCAGTTGAGCGATAACTCCGTCTATGTCTATTTGGTCCAAGCTGGTTAAAACGCACCTCAAAAAGTTGGAGGAATCCTGTACTCCAGAGGTCATCAATTTCATGTTGCTGGAAAGTGGCTTGAGTCGCACTGCCGACGGACAGGTCGCGGTAGAAAGCATAGCGGATCTGGGCCGTTATCTTGATACATTGGAAAACTATCTTGGAGTACTATACAGGGATCGAGCAGAGGTCATTTTCAACAATATTATAGAGTCCGGTTGGCAGGATCAAAGTGTCGGCGCTCAACTGGATCAGGATCTTGCGGTTAAACTCGAAGAGCAAGCGCGGCTGACCAAAAAATTGGAAAGCCTGAACAAGCATCTAATTCATGCGAAAGAGTCGGCTGAAGTCGCCTCCCGTGCCAAATCCGTATTTCTGGCTAATATGAGCCACGAGATACGAACACCAATGAACGGGGTCATTGCCAGTGTGCAATTGTTACAGGACACCGATCTCAATAAAGAGCAGGATGAGCTGGTCAGCCTGATCAATCGTTCATCCAATTCACTTCTCAATATTATCAACGATATCCTTGATCTTTCTAAAATTGAAGCAGGTTATCTGGAGCTGGTGAGAGAGCCGTTCAACTTGCATCAACTGATTAATGACGTGTGTGAATTGAATCGAGCATTTGCAACGGACAAGCAAGTCACCATCAATATACAGATGGAGGCGGATACCCCGAAGTACATGTTTGGGGATGCCATGCGCATCCGCCAGATACTGATGAATTTGGTTACCAACGCCATCAAATTCACGCGCGCTGGGTGTGTTGATATCGAAGTTGGTTATGACCAAATTGATGGTGAGCGTTATAACCTGATTATGGAAGTTCACGATACAGGCATTGGTATTCCAAAAGATCGCATCGACAAAATTTTTGAATCGTTCGAACAGGCAGATGTGTCTATAGGTCGAAGCTATGGAGGCACAGGTCTGGGCCTGACGATCTCGAAAAACCTGGTGGATCTGATGGATGGCTTTCTGGAAGTGGAGAGCGAAAAAGATAAAGGCGCTTCGTTTATTATCACGTTGCCCCTGAAAAAAGCCGACGCAATTCAGGATGAAAGTGACGACGATGCGCTTTCCAAGAATTACTGCAAAAAGGTGCTGCTGGCGGAAGATAATGTAGTCAATCAGCGCGTGGCGCAGAAGCTGTTCAGCAAAATAGGCCTTGATGTGGACATCGTTTTTGACGGTGAGGCTGCCGTAGCTGCCGCCAATGCACAGCCTTACGACCTGATCGTGATGGACATTGAAATGCCGGTACTGGATGGCCTGGAGGCTTCCAGAAGTATCATTGCCGGTGCCGGACCGAATTCTGCTACTCCCATCATCGCAATGACCGCCAGCGTATTGGATGAAGATCGCCAACGTATCTTGGATGCGGGCATGAAAGGTGTTGTTGGAAAGCCAGTTAGGCTAAAGCAATTAACTCAGGAACTGGATCGTTTGCTTATAAATTGATCTGGTTATCACAAGCTGTGCTGACTTTTACGTAAAAAACAACATTGATCTGCAATTTGGGTTGCGTTGTGAGTGATTGGGGACAACTCTTTTAATGTTCCCGTTATAATGTGGTCATTATGGCACTTACTTCAAAATTACAAATGGGTGATTCTGTATCCGATGCCCAATTCCGGCAGTTCCGCATATTCAATGAGGTGGATCTTAAGCGGATTCGCCCACTGTTGAATCAATGTCGCAAGGAGCAACTGAAAGCTGGCGACGTTATGTTGCGTCCGGAATTCGGTAACAGCTGCATGTATCTTCTGCTGTCTGGCAGAGTTGCGGTATCGCTCGAAAGTCTGGATGCCAGCCCATTGCTGGAGTTGGGCAGCGGCGAGTGCATTGGTGAGATGTCAGTATTCGATGGCCGTAACCCTTCTGCTTATGTAAAAGCAGTTGAGCCCTGCGAAGTCCTCGTGATTGAGAGCGATACTTTATGGCTGCTGATTGATTCATCCCACAGCCTGTGTCGCAACCTTTTGTATTTCCTGTCTAATCGTTTGCGTTCCGGAAACGACATCGTCGTCGTCTCCAAGTCCAGAGAGAAAGAACAGGAGCATGCTGCAAATGTAGATGCATTGACCGGCGTGAACAATCGGCGCTGGCTGCTGGACATGATTGAAACGTTACATGGTCAGGCGCTGTTGGAGCAAATGCCAATGGCCGTGCTGATGCTGGATGTGGATCATTTTAAACGCTTTAACGACACCTACGGACATAAGTCGGGTGATCTGGTTTTACAGATGGTAGCGCGCACCATGCGCAAAAGCTTACGCCCCAGCGATATGTTGGCACGGTATGGCGGTGAAGAATTTGTGGTGCTGTTGCCGCGAACACCTGCAAAGCAGGCGCGGGCCGTGGCCGAGCGTCTGCGCAAAGCGGTAGAACGTTGCCAGATAACCGCAGAACAAGGGCAAGAGCTGCCTTCGGTTACCATCTCGGTTGGTGTTTCACCGCTGGCAGATAATGAAACTATTGAAACAGCGATAGAGTTGGCGGATCAGGCTTTGTATCAGGCCAAACACAATGGGCGTAACCGGATCGAAATACGGCCTTGACCATCTCAAGCTGCGCCTGAGCCACTGAGCTTTTTGCCGTTCAGAGTTACCTTCGTGGCTTCATCAATGTTTTAAGAATAAACAGTAAGATGGCGCGGGGTGTGATCCTGGGTGAGAGCGTCATCAGTTTATTCAGGGTGCCTGGCACCACCAGAACCTTGCGTTTCTGCATTGCGCTCACTGATATACGTGCCACCTGGGCTGAATTCATCGTAGGTAATATCTTTAAAAACAGCGAGCCCGCTGTACCGGCCAGCTGATGAAACTCAGAGGAGGTCGGCCCCGGGCAACTGACTGTTACGCTGACGCCGGTACCTTTTAATTCAACTCTGAGCGCTTCACTGAAGGATATGACATAAGCCTTGGATGCGTTGTACACCGCCATATAGGGCCCAGGCATAAACCCGGAAACAGAGGCAATGTTCAGTATTTTGCCCAAGCCGCGCTTCACCATGTCAGTAGCAAACAGTTTGGTGAGGTATGTCAGTGCTACAACATTAAGCTGGATTTCCTGCAGAACATCGGCGGCGTCGGTTGCGGTAAAGGGGCCTGAATGGCCGAGCCCCGCATTGTTCACCAGAATGTCCACCGGAATGTTTTCTTGCTCAAGGGTTCGGTACAGCTGCTTGATTTGACTGATCTGGGTGAGATCCATGGCCACCACCCGCACTGATATTTTGTATTCCCGCTGCAGAAATTCCGCCAGCTGTTTGAGGCGGTCTTCCCGTCGCGCTACCAGCACCAAATCATGGCCTTGCTCCGCCAGAAGCTTACTGATCTCGTATCCAATTCCGCTGGAGGCACCGGTCACCAGGGCTGTGGTTAATGCCATTTTTCTGTTCCCGAACAATCTAATATTAGCACTATGTTATCCGCTTTATTGGTAATAGCAATTGCAACGCCAAAATACTTAAGCTTAAACAGCCCAAGGTTTATGATGAGGCTGTTTTATGAATCACCATTATTAAACTTTCCATGCCTGCCGGTGCCTTGTTTAAAACGCTTGGCTCCGGCCACCGTTTCTCCGCTGCGCACTACATCCATGCCCAGCTCGAATTCGTTGCCCAGAGCCTCCTGCAAGGGCAGTTGCCACTGCTGATATGCGCTGAGTCGATCCTGTTGCATGCAGAAGCTGGGGAACGCGCTGATTTCCAGTGCCAGTTGTTCTGCGGTGTGGCGTGCGTTACCTTGAGCGCAGATTCTGTTTACCAGTCCAATGTCAAAGGCCTCTTGAGCGGACACGGGTCTGCCGGTAAGAATCAAATCCATTGCACGGCTCATACCGATTAGCCTAGGCAGTCGTACTGTTCCGCCATCAATTAAGGGCACTCCAAAACGGCGACAGAATACGCCCAGGGTGGCATCATCGGCGGCAACGCGCAGATCACACCAAAGCGCCAGTTCCAGGCCGCCAGCCACGGCGTGTCCTTCAATGGCCGCAATAACCGGCTTGGATAGCAGCATACGGCTTGGCCCCATGGGGCCATCGCCTTCCGCTTCCAGGCGGTTGCGATTTTCTCCACTGGCAACGGCCCCCAGATCTGCGCCGGCACAGAAAGTTTGTTCGCCATATAAAACGGCAACCTTTGCTGTGCTGTCTTGTTCGAACGCGCGAAACGCATCAGCTAACGCCTGAGCTGTGGGGCCGTCGACGGCGTTGCGTACCTGAGGGCGATTAATGATGATGGTAGTGATAGCACCGTTCTTTTCAATTTTGATGGGCATGGAAACTCCGGGCAGGAAAAACGCTGCAAAAATGCATTATTTATGGGCGATCCTTTGCGTGTTATTGAGTTTGCGCACAAACAAGCAGCATCTTGGTTTGGTTTTAGTTTTTTAACAAATTTACCTGATCAGGAGCTTTTTTTCGAGCTAAACTGAGGAGGTGTAAAATTAAAGTAGAGTAGGTTCGGGAGACTAACATGCGCATTCAAGAATTGGTTGCTCATTGGGAAAAAGCCAACAAAGGTGAGCGTACCCGTCAACAGTTTTCAATCAATCTGCCAATGAAAGAAGCCGCTCAGGTTTTGGCTCTGAAAGAGATGTACCCCGATTGCACCGAGGAGCAGATCTTAACGGATTTGTTGTGCTTCGCTTTAAATGAGCTGAGCCAGTCGTTCCCCTATGAGGCTGGGCAAGAGGTGACAACTGACGAGTGCGGTGATCCCATTTACGAAGATGCTGGCCTTACGCCTAAGTTTATTCGTCTGGCGCAAAAATATCGCCATACCTTGGAATCACAGCGGGTGGGAGAACCCAATTAGGGCATTAGCCCCCAGCTGTTTTTAATCATTCCGACTGATTGCCCCATCACTCAAATGGGGCGACATCTTTTCGCTGCAATGCTAATATCCCTGACTGTTCGGTCATAATTTGGGTCAGATAGGCCCCCGATCGACCCCACAACAATATCAATTTTGACAAAAGTCAGTTAGAGAGGGATGTAGCCCATGAATGATATGGTGCAGCAAAAATTACGATCACAGTACACGGCCGACGACGTGTGGAGCCAGTTCAAGCCCATCGTGACCGGCGATGACTATGTGGAAAGCCTGCGTGGGCGTAATCTCACGGTCTACCTTTTTGGTGAGCAGATCAAAGAGCCCGTTGACCATCCTATGATCTGGCCCTCTATTAATGCCTTGAAAGCAACCTATGATCTGGCCACCGATGAGCCTGAACTTGCCTCCGCCACCAGCCATCTGAACGGTGAGAAAGTAAATCGGTTCCTGCACATTCCCCACAGTGCCCAGGATCTGGTAATGAAAAATCGCATGCAGCGTAAACTGGGGCAGATTACCGGTACGTGTTTTCAGCGTTGCGCGGGTCTGGATTCGATCAGCGTCATGCACTCCATTACTTATGACATCGATCAGGCTCACGGTACTGAGTATCATCCACGCTTTATTCGGTTTCTGGAGCGCTTGCAGAAGCATAACCAAATCATTGCTGCCGGGATGACGGATCCGAAAGGGGATCGCAGTAAAGCGCCCCATGAGCAGGCTGATCAGGATCTGTTTATGCGGATCACCGACCGCAACGAAAACGGTGTGTTTGTCAGCGGTGCCAAGGCACATATGACCGGTGGTTTGAACTCCCACTGGATGATGGTGCTGCCCACTATGCGTTTGAGTGAGCATGACAAAGATTTTGCCATCATTGGTGTTGTTCCCCTGCAAGCAGAAGGATTGACGTATATCTACGGCCGCCAATCCTGTGACACGCGCGCTATGGAAGCCGGTGATGTGGATAAGGGCAACGCTCAATACGCCGGTCAGGAAGTGCTGGCGGTATTTGACAATGTATTTATCCCCTGGGAACACATTTTCATGGATGGTGAATATGAATTTGCCGCCCCCATGGTGGAGCGATTCACTTCTTATCATCGTGCCAGTTATGTATGTAAAACGGGTCTGGGTGATGTCATGGTGGGTGCCGCTGCCACCATCGCGGAGTACAACGGACTGGAAAAGGTTTCCCACATTCGTGACAAACTGGTGGAAATGACCCACCTGAACGAGACAATCTATTCTTCCAGTATCGCCTCTGCACATGAATCCAAGCCATTGCCGTCCGGTGCCTGGATCAATGATTCCATGCTCGCCAATGTGTGCAAACACAACGTTACCCGGTTCCCCTATGAGATCTCGCGTTTGGCTCAGGATCTAGCCGGTGGCTTGATGGTAACTTTGCCATCCCAGCAGGATTTTGAATCAGAAGAAACCGGAGCGTTACTGGATAAATACTTCAAAGGCCGTGAGGACATACCCACAGCAGATAGAGTAAAAATCCTCCGTTTAATTGAAAACATGACTCTGGGCCGTAATGCTGTGGGTTATCTCACCGAGTCCATGCATGGTGCCGGGTCACCCCAGGCTCAACGCATTCAAATTCTGCGTGGAATGAATGTGGATCAGAAGAAATGGCATGCGAAAAAACTCGCTGGTATACAGCAGGTTGATTAAGGTTTAGCTAATTAACGTTCACCCTGAAGGGCTGCGAGTTAAATCGCAGCCTTTTTTGGTTATACAGGGTGGAGAATTAAAAAAAACCCCGATAGTATGCGCTTCATCATTAGGACAAAGGGGATAAACCATGAAACGCATAATACTACCTATTTCCATTTCTCTGTTGGCTGCTTCTGCTGTTGCCGAGAACAAGGAAGGCCAAATCGTAATCAACCCTGCGGTTTCCTATATCAAATTCGATAATGACCGCTTACCGGATGAGGCAGATGGCTTTGGTCTGGGTGTGGAATACCGCTTTGGCCCAAACTGGGCTGCCGAAGTGGCTGCTTTCCGTAACGACGGTGATCAGCAAACCGATGTTACTCAGTTGAAGCTGGACGGTTTGTACTACTTCACTAAAGATGGCACTGTTCAGCCATACGTGGGTGCTGGTATCGGCCATGCCGATTTTGATAGCCCCAGCGCTGCTCTTGACGGTGGTGAAACCCAAGTAAATCTGGGCGGTGGTTTGCGCTTTAACTTTAACGAAGCCTGGTCAGCACGCTGGGATCTGCGCGGCATTTACGGAATCGACGATAACGATACCGATATGATGACCACCTTGGGCGTAAGCTATGCATTCGGCGGCGAAAGCCAGCCCAAGCCGGTAGAGAAAGCACCGGTTGTGGTGGCTGCACCGGCTGATACCGATGGCGATGGCGTGATTGACTCGAAAGATAAGTGCCCTGGCACGGCTGCTGGTGTGAAAGTTGATGCTAATGGTTGTGCATTGGATAGCGACGGTGACGGCGTAACTGATAATAACGATCAGTGCCCTGACACTGAGGCTGGTGCGGCCGTTGACGAAAAAGGCTGTGTTGGTGTGGTTCAAACAGTAACCGTTGAAAGCATCGAGCTGAAATTGCAGTTCCCATCCAACTCGGATGTCATTCAGGATCAGTATCAGCCTGAGTTGAAAGTAGTTGCTGATTTCCTTAAAAAGCATACTGATCTGGAAGTTGAAATCGAAGGCCATACTGACAGCCAGGGCGCAGCAGCATACAACAAAAAATTGTCTCAGAAGCGCGCTGACTCTGTGAAGAACGAGCTGGTTGGTCGTTACGGTGTTGCTGCAGAGCGTATCAAGGCGGTTGGATACGGTGAAGAAAAGCCAGTTGCCAGTAACGATACTGCGGATGGCCGTAAAGAAAACCGCCGTGTTGTAGCGGTCATGCAGAAAGAAGTAATGAAGTAACAGCTAAAGTGTTACCGTGCCGGCGCTATGCGCCGGCATTCGTATTTTAGGGGATATTGAATATGAAACATAAGATCACAATACTGGCTTTGGCCATCTCACCTTGTGTTGCATTTGCAGCCGATGAAACCGAAAACAAACTGTGGACCGGTGAAGCCAACCTGGCTTATATCGATAACTCTGGCAATACCGAGAGCACTAATATCGATTTTCGCAGCAAGGCTACCCGTGAAGGCGAACAGTGGCGTAACCTGTTCAAGCTGGAAGCCAGCAATGAGACCGCTGAACAGGTCGATGCCAACGGCGATAAAAGTGAAGTACGTACCGCCGAGAAGTACTTTGCATCAGGCAAGGCAGAATACAAAATAGGTGAGAAATCCTACTTGTTCGGCTTGGCTGAGTATACGGACGATCGTTTTAGTGGCTACGATTACGAAGCCTCCCTTACCTTCGGTTATGGTCGCGACCTGCTGAGAACCGATAAACACGAACTTTCAGCTGACGCCGGTGTTGGTTATCGTGAATCCAAGCTCTCGGAAACGGGTGATGTAGAAGAAGAGGCCGTGCTGCGTTTGGGTGCACTCTATCTTTGGAAGATTTCAGAAACTGCCACCTTTGATGAAGATTTCAGTACTGAAATTGGTGAAGATAAAACGGTAACCAAATCTTTTACCCGTTTGCGTTTGAAAATTAACGGTAGTCTGAACGCATCGATTGCTTATGAAATCAAGCACACCGACGAAGTGCCGGAAGGCGTTAAGAACTCGGATCGCAAGTTGTTAGTGGGTTTGAACTATACCTTCTAGTGTAACTGTGTGATGGATAGCTGGGCTGACAGATAGGCCCCACAAAAAGGCCGCTTCCTTTTCAAATGGAAGCGGCCTTTTTGTGTTCAGGGTGAGCCAGTTCTTCCATAAACGTTAACTACACCACAACCTAATGTAATTTGTTTATCAGGAGTGGGGGTTAATTGTTTGTAATTGTTGTGAAAATTGAAGTTCGGGTATATAACTTAATAACAGTCGAATTAAAATTGATCTAATTCATGAACACCACTATGCGGGAAATACGGTTCTCCAGCTTGCTGGCCGGAATTGCAGGAGTTTGTCCATGCGATGGCTAGTTGTGTTGTTTTCATGCCTGATTGTCTTTCCTGTGGTGCTGGCGAAACACCATGGCCACACCGATGCCTCATTTTCCCTTGATATCCGCCATGCGTTGGACAGCGACCATCTGACAACGATTGAAGATGCCATTGCCTATGACTGGGGCAGCGCCGATCCTTCCAAGGTCAACTATGGTTCCTCCAGCTCGGGACACTGGTTTTACTTTGAGATGCCGCTGGTTCAGCTGGCAGACGGCGAGAGCGTGGTGGTGGAGGTGCATTACCCCACCGTGGACTATTTAGCGTTCTATGTCGTAGATGAGCGTGGGCAGATTACCCAGAACTACGTTACTGGAACCGACTTTCCGTTTGATTCACGCCCCATATGGGATGATGACTACAGCTTTCCGGTGAACCCAGCCCTGGATGGCCGCCGCGTATTTATTCACGCTAAAACCTCGAACTCTCTGCAAATGCCTATTCGTATTTATTCCGAACAGGATTTTTATGAGAAAGAAGAGTGGAATCTGATTTTGTGGGGGGCGTACTACGGCACCATGCTGGTGATGGCTGTTTACAGCCTGATGAATGGCTTGATTATCAGGGAACGGCTCTACTTTTACTATTCAATCTATGTGGCTTCCACCGCGTTATTTGAGTCGTCCTTGAATGGTCATGGTTTTGCCTATCTATGGCCCGATGCTCCCGCCTTTAATAACGCATCGATCACGCTGTTTTTCTGTCTTTATAGTTGCTTTGGAACGGCATTCGCGCTGACGTTGCTGGATGCCAGGCGCTATAGCCCCCGATTGTATGTTCTGGGGCAAGGCGTCATTGCCGGTGGCATTGTGCTGGGGATGATCTCTATTGTGTCGTTGAATGACTATGCTTTTTATGCAACGTATTTAGCGTTGGCTTTTGCGTCAGTCATGATGGCGTTGGGTATCAAGTCCGTGGCAGATGGCCATTTTCTGGGGTGGTACTTTGTGGTGGGTTGGTCCGTCCTATTGATTTCCATCGGTATTTTCTCTTTGAATCTGCTGGGTTACCTTCCTTCTAATGTTTTGATCTATCACAGCAAGGAGATCGGCTCGGTTTTCGAGATCATCGTATTCTCACTGGCGATGTCGGCGATTTATCGTCATGAAAAAGCTGAGCGCAGCCGTATTAATATTACGTTGGACATGATGAAGCAGCGTCTGCAGAAGCGTATCAACATTGTGAATAATAAAAGCGGTTTTCTGGAAATTCCCCAGCTGGAAAAGCACCTGAAAGATATTCGTGATCTTGATCGTCGAATTCATTCTGAGTTAGGGCGGGTGCTGGTTATTTCGGTGATGGTTATCGATAAAACCACTCACCGGCCTGATTACATTGCACTGGGTGACTGTTTAAAGGCGTTGTTTAACAGTCGCATTACGGTGTTTCCTTTCAAGACAGCAACGGAAGGCCTGCCCGGCGAGGTTACCGTTTTGCTGTTTCCGTTGCATAATAAGTTCGAGGCGGAGGGGGTGATAGAGCGAGTGGAGCAGTGGAATTTTGCGTTAGGTGAGCAATACGATTTGCATTTTGGCTATGCGATATCCCATCTTACCGACAAGTATGATGTGGATTACATCGAAGAATCCTTCCACTATCTGGAAGAGGCGGTACACAAAAAGTCCATGTCCTATTCCATCGACGACACACTCACCTTCGTGCATCGCAACGGTGTCACTGCCTGATGCTGCTTTGGTTTTTAGTTTATGCGCATATGCTTGGAAAAGCCTGAGCGCAAAAAACTCATTTGATCGCTCAGTATATTGCGGTTTGCCAGCGCCAGATACTCCATCTTATTGGGTTTAAATGGGATCGCCAGCAGAGGCATGCAGGCCTCTTCGGGTGTCTTATCGCTTTTGCGCTGATTGCAGCGTCGGCACGCCGCTACCAGGTTGGTCCAGCTTTCACTGCCCCCCCGTGAGCGAGGGATGATGTGGTCCCGAGTAAGCCGTTCCTGATTGAACTGATCACCGCAGTACATGCAGGTATTGCGATCGCGTCGGAACAGTAGGCGGTTGCACACGGCGGGTACGTGATGATCGTTGTAGTGAACATCTCCGTTCGTGGCAATGATGGTTGGGATATTCAAAATTGAGCGCAATCCGTGGCAGTTGATGCCCCCACGGATAGTGACGGTGGTGTCACCCAGCGACCACACAACGAGCCCTTTAACCAGCAGGGTCGCTGCGTCTTCACGGTCCAGCCATTGTAGTGGCACACCGGCCTTGTTAAGCCGCAAAATGCGGGTATTCATCTGCATATACGTAAACCTGTCTTTAATTTGCATGCTTTTGGAATGCACTTAGTGGTTGGATGCTTGCTGCTTGTGGCTACTGCGCATCAAACCGACTTGGATAACGAGTATATTAGGTTATCCCTGATGTTAATATTGAGCCAGAATACCTAGCTTTTCCAGACAGTTATCAATTTTAATCAGGGATTATGACAATTTAGCCCCTTTACGAAATTAACTCAACAATTCAGGTAGCCATTCACCGCAGGGGCCGATTAGTTCCATGTCGGCCAGTGTGCTTGCACCGCTCGGATGGGTGTTTATCACAATTACCTTGCCTCCCTGGGCTTTGGTTAACTCAATCAGACTGGCGGCAGGATAGACGCTGGCACTGGTTCCAATAACCAGCATACAGTCCGCCAGTTGGCAGTGTTGCTCCGCCTGTTGCCAGGCCCATGCAGGCAGTGTTTCACCAAACCACACTACGGCTGGCCGCAGAGGCGCGTCGCACATGGGGCAGTTGCGCAGTGGTGGGGGGTTGGCAAGGTCGATTTTTTGTTGGAATCCGCAGCGTTGGTGACAGCGATCGTGGGTAATGTTGCCATGGAGGTGAATAACGGATTCCTGCTTGCAGCCAGCTCGCTCTAGTAAGTCGTCCACATTCTGGGTGATCTGAATAATGTCCGGGCGCTGGGCTAACGCCAGATGTGCCGGGTTGGGGTTAGCCTGGGCAATGGCATCGCGACGCCAGTTATACCAGTCAATGACCAGTTTGGGGTCAGCGGCAAAACCTTCCGGCGAGGCCAGTTGGGTGGGATCATATCGGCTCCACAGTGCGTCGGTTTCGCTATCACGAAACGTTGAAATGCCTGATTCTGCACTCAATCCGGCTCCGGAAAAGCAGACGATTTTTTCACATTGCTGCAGTAGCGTTCTGGCGGAAAGGATTGCGGTTTTGCGATCTGTAATAGGCTGATTCATGGCTACACTGCGTTGGTAAGTTTCAATCGCAGTGTAGGCGAATCAGCGCGCTATTTTAAGGCCGGGGCTCAAGACTTTACTTGATTGGCGAGATCTGAAAACTGGGTTTTCCAGTTGGCAATCAGATCACGGTTGTCATGCTGCCAGGGATGAAAGTCTGATTTGTAATAATCCAGGTAGTCGCGCGCCACTTTGCGCAACAGGCCCGGTTTTCCAATCAGAAAGTTGACGGCATCAAAAAACTTTATGGGGCGTATTGGCATGCCATCCCGCCATAGCAAGATTGCCTGCAGCGAAAAAATATGAACCCAGAAAAACACACTAACCCGCATCATGGTGCCTTTGCGAATAGCGTTGTCGCCGCATACCGTTTGAAATACATCGTAGGCCACGGCTTTGTGTTCGGTTTCTTCAATGGCGTGCCACAGGATCAGGTTTTTAAACGGCTGGGGTGCTTTGGCGGTAAACGTCGGATCGGCTAGTGCCTGATGGGCGAGTATGGCGGTGAAATGTTCCAGCGCGATGGTGATGCCCAGTCGTTGGGCCGGGCTGAGAAAGTCGCGGGTGGCCGCCAGTCGTTTTTTAACAAAGCGGCCGAATGCACCAAGGGGGTAGCCCTGCTTTTCAATCAGTTGGTTGAATGCTTCATGCTGTTTGCCATGGTGAGCTTCTTGTCCGATGAAGCCGCGAATGTCTTTCAGTAGCTGCGGGTCATCAATCTGATTTTGATAGTGGCGGACAGTTTCTATAAAGAAGCGTTCACCTTCAGGAAAGACAGACGACAAAGCATTCAGGAAATGAGTAATGTAAGGGTTATCGTCAAACCAGTACCGAGGAATTTCATCGGGGAAATTGAAGTCCATCTGCCGTGGTTTTACTTCCACCCCGACGGCCACCTGTGCCTGATAGCTACCCATATGCTGCTCCTGCTGCGTTGTATCGCTTATCTTTATGTTAGTCGAGGTTTGACTATGCCTGGGTTGCAGAGGTGCAAACAGGTGAGCCTGAGACATTAAAATGTCATATCAGGCCATGAGGGTGGGCTATCAGTCAGTAGGGGTTTATGGATATTTCGATACGTTGATTACGTGAGGCTGCGCTGTTCCAACGCTGGGCGCTAACATCGGGATCCTGGCTGGGATAACGGGCCACCGGACGCCTGTCACCAGCGGTAGACAGGCTAAGTTCTATGTCTTCACCGTATTCGGACTGAAAGGCAACGATGAAGCGTTCGAAGCCTGGGGTTTGATCGTTGCCGAGGCTTTCGGCCAGGCTGGGTGAAAGCTGGATGATTTCGCAATTGGCCAGAGTCATCTCTGTATCTGGTAGCGCGGGCTCGCCATTGCTGTCAGTGAGCAGGCAGAAACGCCCCAGGTGGCTACGGATGCTGATTTCACCCACGAAACCTACGCTGCGCAGGTTTTGGGCCAGCTGTGAAAGAGTGGCTGCAAGCCTGTCGTTAAAAGGCTTTTCATCCCAAGCGAACTGGCCGTCCTCATTCAAGGCCCACTCAATACTTTCATAGAAACGTCGGTTGTGAGCATCACTTTGCTGAACCTGAGTGTCGATCTGGGAGCTGAGCTGTTCGCGCATGTCTTCATTTTGCTGGGTTTGCAGCTGCAGGGTGTCTTCCAGCTTGCGCTTGTCGGTCTGCATCATGGTCATTTCTTGCATGAGGCGGTTATTGCTCATCAGCAGCCACCCAATCAATGCGATGCATAGGCCTAATCCCAGGTACTGGTATCGAGCACTGCGGTTGCTTCGGGCATCATTCTGACTGTTCATGCCCTGCAATTGATTGGTGAGTTGTTCGATGCGGTTTTCCAGTGCCTCCAGCTCGGGATGATCCTCTTTAACGGCTGGGGCGGCAGGTTCGGCAACCGGCTCGTTATCGACAATAACGACATCATTGGCAGCTCGGCCCACAGATTGCGCTACTGGTACGGATGAGGTCTGATGAGGTAATAAGTTTTGCCGTTCCAGCATCTTGGCCAGCATCAGCGGTTTCAGGGTTTTGGGTAGTACATCCACCGCACCCAATGCCCGCGCCTGGCTCTCATATACTTCACCCTCTTTGGAGGTGTACATGATGATGGGGATCATTGCCGTATGAGGATCATTTTTGATGGCCCGCAGACATTGGAAACCGTCCATGCCGGGCATGGTGTGATCCATGAATATCATGCTGGGTTTCTTACCGCAAAGGTAACCCAGGGCCTCTTCCCCAGACTCAACGGAATCCACGTCAATACCCTGCTCAGACAGCATTTTGCTGAGAACGTGACGGGCCATACGGGAATCGTCGACTACCAGAGCCAGCTTATTCGACATGAACGACTGCTCGATCCATTGTTATCATTATGCTTACAAACTTATATCAAAGCGATTTAGGATGCACCAGATTTTTGTTCGTTTTGTGTTGTGCTTTTGGTAAGAAACTGAATTTTATCGAAGCCAAAGTGCAGTATTCCCGGCTCCAGATTGTGTGCCTCGCCGCTTTCAGCAGTGAATAGAAAGGTGTTGGTTGTGAGATGTGTTTCATGACCCGTAGTGGCCGCCAGGTTGTCTAACAGCTGTTGGGCGCGGCGAGCAATGGCGTTACCGCTGTCAATTACGCGTATACCAGCGGGTATCAACTGGCTGATTTCATCCTTTAAAAAGGGGAAATGTGTACAGCCCAGTATAAGTACATCGGTGTTGTTGTTGGGTTGAATCAGCGGTGCTAATTCTTGTCTGATGGTGTCCATATTGACCGGCAGTCCACGCAGTTTTCGTTCTGCCTCATGAACCAGCTCATGGGAGCCTATGCGGGTGAAAGCGCAGCCTTTACCGAACTCCTGTATCAGGCGGTCGGTGTACTGTCGTTTGATGGTACCTGGTGTGGCCAGCAATGTGACCTGGCGACTGACACTTAGCTCGGCGGCGGGCTTGATGGCAGGCACCACGCCGATAATCGGAGTGCTGATCTGCGCTCTCAAGTGATCCAGCACCACTGTGCTGGCGGTGTTGCAGGCGATGACGATGATGTCAGGTTGGTAACGTTGTTCCAGTTCAGGCAGCAGGCTCAGTAAGCGTTCCACCAGGACCTGCTCTGCCAGAGCGCCATAAGGGTAGGCCCCATTGTCGGCCACATAGCAAGCGTGAGCATGGGGAATGCGTTGTTGGATTTCATGCCAGATGGACAGGCCGCCCACTCCGGAATCGATAATAAGAAATGTTGGATTCTGCATGATGTGCATTATACGTCAGTTCGGGGCGAAAGCGCTCAGTGCCTGCTTTAATTCAATTGAACTTTTCACCGTGTGGGGTTGCCAGTGGGAGGGGAGCAGGTTGCGATATACCGGTTGTGTGAAGCGGTCGTCTACCAACAGTACTACGCCTCGATCCCGTTCGCTGCGAATCACCCTGCCAGCGGTTTGGATTACTCGATTAATGCCTGGATAACGATAGGCAAAATCAAAGCCGCTTTGTCCCTGTTGATCAAACTGAGCCTTTATCTGCTCGATCTCGGTGGAGGGGGGCGGTAGGCAGGTTCCAATAATGATAACGCCATCCAGTTTGTTGTTCAGGTCGATGCTCTCGGCAAACAGGCCTCCGGTAATGACTCCGGCTAGGTAGTGCTCTTTCTGTAGTTGCTGGTGAAATGTCTGGTGTGTTTCCGGCGAGCTGGTTTGCGATTGGCAGAGCAGGGGGATGCCTGGATATTGCTCCAGCTCAGTCATGATGCTGCGAAGATATTCATAGGATGGCAATGCCATCAGGTAGCGTCCGGGTCGACACTGCCATAGGGTTTGAATCAACTCTACGATTTGATGCATGGAACGGACACGATTGTGAAAGCGGGTGTTCACCGGTGCCACTAATGTAAGCAGGTTTTCGGGTGGAAATGGGCTGGCCAATACCAGTTGCGATGGCAGCGGTTGGGTGCTGATGCTGCGCTGGAAGAAGTTTAAGGGCAAAAGGCTGCCGGAAAAATAGTGACAGGAATGAAAGCCGGAGCTGATGCGTTCAAGCTGAGGGGCTGGATCGGTGCAAAAAATCTGTATCCGTGCAGGTTGTTGGCTACACAGGATGGTGTCTTCGGCTTCTATTTTTGTCGCTCGTTGGGCAAAACGCCACAGTGCCATGATGTTTTCGAAAATATCATTGGGGAACAGTAGCCAGTTTTGTTGAGCAAACCATTCGTTGAGTTGGTCTGCGGTGAACTGCAGCGTGTTGATAAGGTTTGAGGGCAGGGTGGTTACGCCATCATCTACATCCTTTAACAGTGTCTGAAGTGTTCTGCCTATGCTCCTTAAGCGTTTCTGTAAATCAGTGTCGGTGATGGCTTTCTGCAGTTGATTGATGCAGGGTACCGACAACTCTGCACTGAACATGGATCGTGCCCGTTGCGGTAGATTATGTGCTTCGTCTATTAAAAGACATATTGATTTGCTGCCAGTCAACGGGTCGGTGAGGCGGGTGTAGGGGTCAAATACATAGTTGTAGTCTGCCACCACCACATCTACCCAGGGCAGTAGGTCGCGGGTCAGTTGATGGGGGCAGAGTTGATGTTCTTGCGCAAGCTTTAATAAGTCCTGCTCGTTAAAATGGCTAGAGCTTTGGAACGCATCTCGAGCAGCGGGCAGGCGGTCATAGTGGTTGGTTAGGTGCTTGCAGCCGCTTTGACCGGCTGCGATGCAACCAGAGCAGGTTTTTTCTCGGGCCTGCAAGTAAAGTATCCTCAGGGGTAATGGACTGTTCATGTGCGCAAGCGCTTGTCTGACACTGTTATGGCCACTGTTTTTGGCAGTCAGATACCAAATCTTTGCAATGTTGCCTGCAGCCAGATGTTTCAGTGCTGGGAAGAGAAGGCCTATGGTTTTACCCAGGCCGGTGGGTGCGTGATAAATGCCGGGGTTGCAATCACGAATATCCCGGTAAAGCGTGGCGCTTAAGCTGCGTTGCCCCGCGCGGTAATCATCGAACGGGAAAGGCTGTTCTTGCAAGGCACTGTTTCGTGTATCCAGAAAAATACAGTAGTGGTTAAGCCAGTTGCTGTATTGGGCTATGCAATGGTTGAGGAATGCCTCTAACTCTTGATGGGAATAGAGCTGCTCGCGGTAATAGATATGTGCATCATCCAGCTTAAGGTAGGTAATACGAAGCAGAACCTCGGTTAGATTCTGCTGTTGGCAAATGAGTGCACCGTACAGTTGCGCTTGTGCCAGATGGATCTGATGCTGGTCGTCGGGCAATTCGGTTTCGCTGCAGTAGGTGGTTTTTATTTCCTCCAGAATCGTTACGTTTTCGTGCTGTAACCCATCTATTCTGCCCGCCAGAATCCAATGGCATCGGTCTGTGGTGATGGATTTCTTGATACTGACTTCGCGTTGATAGTGCTGAGGGCGTTGCTGCTGTATAAACTGGTGGCCTTGTATCCCTTGCTGGGCGCTAGGTTTGCGTTCGTTACCGGAAACAACACCGCCCTTTCGGCAGCAGAAATGAGCCAAATCCGTAGCGGAAACTCGAAACTCACGAAGTTTCACCGTGTATCACCGTCCAGCCAGCTTACCCAGACAACGCTGCTGGGAATGCCTTTTTTTTGAAAGTATTTCAACCAGCGTGTTTGATTTGCCTGAAGTTTGTCGCCCGGGCCTTTTACTTCAATGAGTTCATAGCCGGTGTTGGAGAAGCGAATCAGATCAGGAAAGCCGTTCCGAAACAGGCCAGGATGCTGCAGTATTCGAATAAATATACAGTGCAGGTCTGCCGCCGGTATGCTGGTTATGGCAAGTTCCAGCAGATCCAACGGCAATTGTTCCCAGTAGACGAAAGGATTCGCCAACCCCTCTTTGTTATGGAAGTGATCAAGAATAAGCTGCTGCCACGGGAGGAGGGCAGCCGGCGGCTGCTTCAGGGGTTGATTAAGTGCCGGTTGAAGAAGAGCCAGGCGATTGTTAATGGCCTGCTGCCTGCGCTCGTAGAACGCTTCGCTAAAGAGGTCGAGCGGCGCTCGCTGAAAGGGATTGATAAAGGCACCGTTGACGGCGGAGAAAATAATGTCCCAAAACATCAACCCGAACAGTCCATTTATCAGGCTGTTTTCCACGTAGTAGCATTTATGTTGTTGATCCGAGAGCGCGCAGGCCGCTTGTATTTCTACCGATGCACCACTATTTGGCAGATGTAAGTTGTGGTTTTGCCAAGTTTGAGCTTGTTGGCGTTTACCCTGAAAACGTAAGGCGAATTCGAGTTCTTCCGGGTGTTTGCTTTGCTCAACGATTTGAGAACAAATGTGCAGAGATTCATCTTCGAGCCCCTGTTTCCTCAGAATGCGAGCGCTACGTTCCCTACATGGGTGGAGATTGCACTGGCGGTAAAGCGCTAGCGCTGCATCCAGATGGGTTAGGCGTTCCAGTTGACGGGCGATGGTGATGATTACTCTTTGGTAACGCCGGTTTATATGAGCGTGTTGATCCGGCAATGGCAGTGAGTTTGCAAGCGCTATTAGCGCGTTTTTATCCTGCAGTAGTGATGAGTCTTCCAATTGTTGCTTCGCATTGGAATAGCTGATTTGGGTTTCAATTTGTTGTCGTGTTTGAAAGTAGCGGGTTGCCTTGCACAAGGAGTAGCGTTCATATTGAACATGGCCTAAATCGTTAACTACGAATTCGGTAAGATCCTGATGGCTGTTGCCAAAAAAACACACTTTGAAGGTTTCAAATGCAGGTTGAAACAGGGCCTCTGCGTAAGGATAGTGTTGCCCTATCTCTGATTGCAGTATTTCTGCTTTATGGTGTTGGTTGATATGCTCAATTAACGAGTGTTTGGCAAGTTTGGAGTGGCCTGCAATCGGAAACAGTTTGACCAGTTCTTGTCGTGTCAATAGGTTGAGCAGGGCGTCCGGCTCCAGATGGCTGTTGATGGTAGCCATGTCGCTTCTGCACAGCTCCTGCATGGTCGAGTGGAGGTCATCTATATCAGCGTAATTCAGTTTGTCGATACGAATGGCCTGGCCGCGGCGGGTGAGCAAACGATAGTACAAGCTCTTTCCTTGAGCACTCAAACACTGGAACCCTGAAAACAATTTGTGTTCGTTTTCTTCCAGCAGGTCTGCGTACTGATCCATGACCGAATTCAGCAACCTGGAGAGGTTTTCCACGTGGTAACCGCGGGGTAGTTCAGGGGCGCTCATCTACTCGGTCCAATGCTAAATTAATAAACACCGGCCCTGTTACCTCAAAAATAACTGTTGCAGCAATTGCGACGGATAATAATATGTTGGCGTGCTGTGGATAAGCGTGGGCCCCCACCAAAGCCATACCCATGGCTACGCCAGCCTGAGGCAACAAGGAAACGCCCAGCCAGCGACGATGCCCCTGCAATTCAGGATTGCTAGGACACAGGCATCCACCCAGGTAACGTCCCAGCGCACGCAGCACAATGAACAGCAGGCCTGCTACTCCAACAGCTGCACCTGCATCCAAATTCAGGGTGGCGCCGGCCATTACAAAAAAAAGCAGCAGGAACGGTTGCTCTATATCCTCGATTTCGTGCAAATGATCCGCGGTGGCATCTGCCGTGTTGACCACCACGAGCCCCATGGTCATGGCTGCAAGTAAGAACGAAACCTCCAGATGAATAGATAGCCCCCCACACAGAAAAATAAACCCCAATGATTCAACAATGACAGATTGTTCCGGGTCACGTTTATTTAGCAGGAATGCCAGCAGGCCGCCAACGATGCCTCCTAATAACAGGGCTCCACCAATGTCCCACAGCATGGTTAGCACCGGGGTCAGTGGTGCGTCGTTCTGATTGATAAGCCCCAGAGCCGCCAAGGCCAAACTAAAAATCAACAACCCCAATACGTCATCCAAGGCAACAATGCCTTGCAGAAGGTTGCTGAAATAGCTGTTGGCTTTTCGCTGATGAAGAACATCCAGGGTGGCGGCTGGGTCGGTAGCGGCGGCGATACTGCCCAGCAATACGGCTACTTCCAGCGAAAAACCTGCCAACAGCAAACCAGTGATGACCATTGCTACCGTAGTAAGGGTAATGACCAATGAGGCATTGAGTACACCACCAATGTATTTGTTCAGGTAGCTCTTGGTAAGGCGGGCACCCAGCAGGTAACCAATGATCAGCAGAGTAATGTCTGCTAAGAGCGGGAACCATGTTTCGCTGACCCCGTTAAGCAGTCCGGCACCATGTGGGCCCAACGCAACACCACTTAAAATCAGCAGAGTCACTCTGGGAACGTGCAGAATTTTGGCGATGGGGGTGACCACCAAGCTGATTAAAAACAATCCGCCAAACAATGTCAGAACGTGACTGATTTGTTCCATAAGCTCCCGTAGCTCAATCCAACACTGGGGAAGATGCACATGGTACAGGTGGCTTGCTGGGGAGGGAAGAGGCCCGAGCTTTCGCCCAGGCCAGATGTTGCAGGCTAGAGGATCTGGATTTGGCCAGCCAGATGAGGCTTTTCGCCGTTCTGATCTTTTACGCGGAATTCAATAGTGTCGCCGGTGTTGGCGTACTGAAACTGAACCTTGGCGGGCAGCAGTACGGGCAGTTTGAATGCCACGGATACCTTGAAGGGGCCTGTTGGCAGTTGGTTTTCCAGGGTACCCAAAGCGTGGGCCTTACTCCACATGCCATGGGCGATGTGACGCTTGAAACCAAACAGCTTGGCGGTCATGGCATACAAGTGTATCGGATTGGAATCGCCGGACACCTTAGCGTATCGGCGGCCGGTGTCGCTGGGCAGGCTCCAATAATCCATGTGCTCAGCCGAGAAGGTATCTTCTTTCTTGTCTTTTTTGTCTTCTACATCGGTTTTGGTGCGGAACAGGTTGGTGCTGATGCTTTCCCACACCAGTTTACCTTCCACGGTAACGCGGGTAACTACACTGAATTCCAGGCCTTTGGAGACCGCTTCCGGGCCCACCAGCTCGCATTCAATGTCCATTGCTTCCTGGTTGCCAATGGCTCGATACTGGGTAATCTCGTTGCGCACGTGAACCAGGCCCAGCAGAGGGAATGGGAACAACGGATTCACCAGAATTTCCATATGCAGGGGGAACGCCAATATATGTGGATAGGTTACTGGCAGGCTGCCAGATACCGGAAAACCACAGACTTTGCGATATTCCGCCAGTTTGCCCAGGTCAGCAGAGACATTGCGTAAGTGTGCCTTGATGGTGGGCAGTTTATCGCCATGCATCTTACCGGGCTTTTTAGAGGTAACGGCGCGGTAGTACAGACTCATTGTGGAAGGGGACTTTTCTAATTCTATGGTTGCCATCATCTGCATTTCCTGTAAATCGGTGGAGGGCCATGGGTGCCCTGATGTCCTTGATGTAGATTTCCGAGATTTTAGCGCCTTGATTGTACAGCGTAATTGCCCTGTCAGGCATCTTTGCAGGTCAATCGAGTCAATTGGCCGTAGCGTCGCTATTGTCAATGGTGGTCATGGTGTCTATCATAAACACCACATTTTCGGTTTTATCCGAATTTTCATACAGTTAATTTCCTAAATTTTCCTAATAGAAGGTAAAGCATGGGCGGTTTCACAGATTCTGGAGTGCTGGTTCGGCTCGCGTACCAAGCTATGCAGGATTTGGGCATTGATACCGCCGTTGTACTGCAGCGCATCGGCCTGAAGCATGAGCAACTGGACGAGAAAGACCTGCGTACACCTCATTCTGCCCAAAACCTGTTCTGGACGGTGATCGAAGAGGTCAGCAATGATCGGGATATCGGCCTGCATTTGGGGGAGAAAATACCGGTTTTCAAAGGGCAGGTGCTGGAATACCTGTTTTTGAGCAGCGAAACCTTTGGTGAGGGGCTGAAACGGGCCTTAAACTATCAGCGCCTACTGAGCGATGCCGTGAACGCCACGTTGGAAGAAGATGAAATCGGCTTGTATGTGGGCAATATCAGCTTCACCGGCGGGTTTCGTCATCTGACCGAATGCGTGGTCATAGCGGTCATCAAATTCTTCAATTATGTGACAGAAGGGGCTTTTCAGCCTTTGGAAATCCATTTTGAACATGCCATGGGCGATAACCTGGAAGAATATAAGCGCGTGTTCCCATGTCCGGTGAAATTCGAGCAGGCCGGCAACCGCATTTATTTTACCCCAGAGAGCCTGAAGGTGCCTTCCAGTCACGCACAGCCCGAGTTGCTAAAGCTGCATGAGCAGTTGGCGAATGAGCATGTGGCCAAGCTGGAAAAGCAGGATTTCATTGATCAGGTGAATCGTTTGATCGGTGAATTGCTGGAATCCGGAAACGCAAATTTAGAGACAGTGGCGGAGCGTCTTGGTATTAAACCCCGTAGTTTGCGAACCAGGCTGGCGGAGGTTGATACCAACTTCAATCAGCTGTTAGCCGATTATCGATGCAACCTGGCTAAAAAACTGCTGGCGAGAACGGATGAGTCCATTGATGAAATCGTCTACTTAACCGGTTTTTCAGAGCCCAGCACTTTTTATCGCGCCTTTAAACGCTGGGTAGGCCAAACGCCAGTGGAATACCGCAAAGCCAAGCAGAGATGATAAAAAGATGTATTAGAACCACAAAAAAGCCGACGTGTTATGTCGGCTTTTTTGTGGCTGATAGCTGTTAAGCGTTTGGGCGCCAGCAAGCGCCCGGCAGGAATTACGCCCCCAGCAGGTTCTGGCCACATACGCGAACAGTATTGCCGTTTACACCAGCAGAGGCTGGGCTGGCGTAGAAGGCAATTGCCTCTGCCACGTCAACGGGTTGTCCACCTTGCTTCAGCGAGTTCAGGCGGCGTCCGGCTTCGCGGGTAGCAAACGGAATCGCAGCAGTCATCTGGGTTTCAATAAAACCAGGAGCAACGGCATTGATGGTGATGTCTTTCTTGGCCAGGATCGGTGCGTACGCATCAACCATACCGATAACGCCAGCTTTGGATACGGCGTAGTTGGATTGGCCAAAGTTACCGGCAATACCGCTCATGGATGAAACGCATACGATACGGCCGCCTTCTTTCAATACTTCTTTTTCCAGCAGTGCTTCGTTGATGCGCTCCTCTGATGACAGGTTGATGTCGATAACCATGTCCCACAATTTTTCTGGCATTCCACCCAGAGTTTTATCGCGGGTTACACCTGCGTTGTGAACAACCACGTCTACACCGCCGTATTCTTTCTGCAGGGTGTCTGCAATGGTGCCCGGTGCCGCAGGGTCGGTGATGTCGATGGCAATCATGCCACCGTTCAAGCGATCTGCTACTTTTTGCAAATCTTCTTGGGCTTGGGGCACATCCAGGCATACAACTTTAGCGCCGTCGCGGGCCATTACCCCGGCAATGGCCTCACCAATGCCGCGTGACGCTCCAGTCACCAGAACCACTTTATCCTTCAGAGGCTGGCTCCAGTTGAAATCAGCTTCTACGGATTTGGCTTTGCTGACGCGCAATACTTGAGCGTCTACAAAAGCAGATTTAGGCGACAGGAAGAAACGCAGTGCAGATTCTGCTGCTTTTTCAGCTTGTTTGGCCACATACACCAGGTTGCAGGTTGCGCCCTTCTTGCCGATTTCCTTCGCTACTGAGCGAACAAAACCTTCCAGTGCGCGCTGAGCAATTTGTTGGCGTGGGTTGGATTTGCAGGATTCGGGAGGCAAACCAATAACAACAACCCGAGCGCAGTCGTTTAACTTGCGAATGACGGGGTGGAAAAAATTGTGCAGTTCACGGGTTTGCTCGCTGGTTTCGATGCCGGTGGCATCAAATATCAGAGCTTTGAACTTAGCGGCTTCAGCGGAGGAGTCCACAGCGGTAAGCGTAAGCTCCGCTTTTTCTCCGGCGGCTTGGATTTCTGCCAGGGCGCTGCCATTATTTGGGGTTTGAACCGTGGCGTTGCTGGCCTTCAATGTGCTGGCAATGGACTCAGCCATGCGGCCACCGGGGGCTGCGCCAACAAGAACGTTTCCGGTTACGAATGAAGTTTGAGCCTGTGAGTGACGTTCCAGTTGGGTGGGAACGGGCAGGTTCAAAGAAGAAAGAAGAGAACGTCCAACGTTGCTGCTGAGCATGGATTCGTAAACATCGGCCATCGGTCAGATCCTGTGTGTTTGTGCGTTATATGGTATAGTTTCGCCCCTTCGCGATCAGCTATTGCCTGATTGATCAGGTAATAATCGGCGACTTGGCTTGGTAGTCGGCACGTATATTAAAGTAGTTGCGTTGAAAATTGAATTGACCCGCATTAAGAGCCTGCAGGTCAGTTGTGCCAATGCGAGACAGATTAGTCTGGGTAGACTAGCCTCCCACGAAGTTTGCGTACGTTGACGACGGCTTCCAAGCCGATTGTAGCCCAATGCGATTTCTTAAATTGTAAGCAACTCAACACGTTATGCTCCCTGATGAGGAGCGCATTCAACAGGAAGCCATTCCATGAAAGTAGATAAAGTTCGTAAAGTAGCCATTATTGGCGGTAATCGAATTCCTTTCGCCCGTTCCAACTCGGCCTATTCTCATGCTAGCAACCAGGACATGCTGACCGCAGCACTGAATGGATTGGTGGATCGTTACAATCTGTCGGGCGAACTGCTGGGCGAAGTTGTGGGTGGCGCTGTAATGAAGCATTCCCGCGATTTCAACCTGGTGCGCGAATCTGTTCTGAGCACCCAGTTGGCACCGGAAACCCCTTGTTATGACATTCAACAGGCCTGTGGCACCGGTTTAGAAGCCGCCATCCTGGTTGCTAACAAGATTGCACTGGGTCAGATTGATAGTGGTATCGCTTGTGGAACCGATACCACGTCCGACGCGCCTATCGGTGTGAGCGAAGGTTTGCGTAAAATTTTACTGGAGTTGAATCGCGCCAAAACCACTCAGGATCGACTGAAGCTGATCGGTAAGATTCGCCCCAAGCACCTGATGCCTTTGATTCCTGCCAATTCCGAGCCGCGTACTGGTTTGGCCATGGGCGATCATTGCCAGATCACCGCTAAAGAGTGGAATATTCCCCGTGATCAGCAGGATGAACTGGCGTTTAACAGCCACAAGAATATGGCGAAAGCCTACGAAGAAGGCTTCTTCGATGACATGCTGACGCCATTTATGGGGCTTGAGCGTGACAACAATATGCGTGGCGATACCTCGTTAGAGAAGCTGGCCTCACTGAAGCCTTGCTTTGATAAAGAAAATGGCACCATGACGGCTGCCAACTCCACACCACTGACCGACGGTGCTTCTTCTGTGCTGCTGGCCAGTGAAGAGTGGGCAAAAGAGCGCGGCCTTCCGGTGCTTGCGTACATCACCTTCTGCGAAACAGCCGCGATTGACTTCGTTGGTAAAAAAGAAGGCCTGTTGATTGCGCCTGCTTATGCCGTACCCCGTATGCTGGATCGCGCTGGTATCAAACTGCAGGATTTCGACTTCTATGAAATCCACGAAGCGTTTGCTGCACAAGTACTGTATACCTTGAAAGCCTGGGAGGATGAAAAGTTCTGTAAAGAGCGCCTGGGTCGTGACGGTATTCTGGGTAGCATTGATCGCAGCAAATTGAACGTCAAAGGCTCCTCGTTGGCCGCAGGTCACCCCTTTGCTGCCACCGGTGGCCGTATCATTCATACACTGGCCAAGCTGTTGAATGAGAAAGGCTCCGGTCGCGGTCTGATCTCCATTTGTGCTGCAGGTGGTCAGGGCGTGACAGCCATTTTGGAGAAGTAATACTCTTCAGGGTAAGTAAAAAAGGCGGCTGTAAAGGCCGCCTTTCTTGTATCTGGGGGTTACATTTCCCCGGAGCAGCTTGAATTTTACGTTCCGCAAACGAAAGCAAGCAGACTGTTCAGTCGGGTTACTATTCCTGGCTACCGAATTCAGATAGGTGCGCTAGGATTGCATCAGCACTTACGAAAGCCTGTTTCAGGAGATAACATGAACAAGCACTATCCTCACATGCTTCAACCATTGGATCTGGGATTCACCACGTTGCGCAATCGCGTCTTAATGGGATCCATGCACACCGGGTTGGAGGATCGTTTCTACCATATCGACAAACTGGCTAATTACTTTGCCGAGCGCGCCCGTGGTGGGGTGGGGATCATTGTTACCGGTGGTTATTCACCAAACCGCCGGGGTGACCTTCTGCCCTACGGTTCCAGCATGAATAGCAAGGTGACAGCAGTGCTGCATCGCCACGTGACCGGTAAGGTTCACAATGAAGGCGGTAAGATCGCACTGCAATTGCTGCACGCCGGTCGTTACGGTTATACCCCCTACAGCGTTTCTCCCTCTGGTATTAAATCGCCCATTACGCCTTTCAAACCGGCAAAGATGAGCGCTAAAGGAGTGCAGGGCACTATAGATGATTATGCCCGAGCTGCTGAGTTGGCTCAGTTTGCTGGCTACGACGGTATAGAGATTATGGGCTCGGAGGGCTACCTGATTAACCAGTTCTTGGCCGAGCGCACGAACAAGCGTACTGATAAATGGGGCGGCAGTGCTGAGAACCGCATGCGTTTCCCATTAGAAGTCGTGCGCGCAATTAGAAAAGCGGTAGGTTCCCATTTCATAATTATCTACCGCATTTCTCTTATGGATTTGGTTGAGGGAGGGCAAACCTGGGATGAAGTGGTCGCCCTGGCCAAATCTTTGGAAGCAGAAGGGGTCAACATTTTTAATACGGGGATCGGTTGGCATGAAGCGCGCGTACCCACCATTGTGACGTCGGTGCCTCGTGGTGCTTTTGCCTTTGCCACGGCAAAACTGAAGCAAGCTGTGACCATTCCTGTGTGCGCCAGTAACCGCATCAATACACCGGAGCTGGCTGAAGAAATCATAGCAAATGGTCAGGCCGATATGGTCTCCATGGCTCGCCCAATGCTAGCAGATGCATTCTTTGTTGCTAAGGCAGAAGCGGGCAAGGCCGATGAAATCAACACATGTATCGCTTGTAATCAGGCCTGTCTGGATCACACCTTTAAAAATAAACGGGCCAGCTGTCTGGTCAACCCTCGTGCCTGCCATGAAACCGAGCTGCGTTATATTCCTACTCTTAATAAGAAAAAGTTGGCAGTAGTGGGTGCCGGGCCGGCGGGCCTGGCAGCGGCAACAGTCGCGGCAGAGCGAGGCCACGATGTAACGCTATTTGATGCCGATGATAAAATTGGTGGCCAATTTAACATTGCCAAGCAAATTCCCGGTAAGGAAGATTTCGATGAAACCTTGAGATACTTCGGCGTCATGCTGCAGAAGCATAATGTTAGCGTCAAGTTAAGCTCATATGTTCAGGCTGATGATTTAGCTGAATTTGATGAAGTGGTTGTGGCAACCGGTATTGTGCCTCGTACTCCTGCCATACCGGGCGTGGATCACGCTAAAGTGTTGTCTTATCTGGATGTGATTGCTCACAAGAAACCGGTAGGAAAATCAGTCGCTATTATTGGCGCAGGCGGCATCGGCTTTGATGTGGGGGAATACCTCACCCACAGTCATACCGACGACGATAAACAGCAGTGGTATAAAGAGTGGGGTGTGGATACAGCGTTGGCACACCGCTCAGCCATGGTGGAGCCGCAGGTTGCCGCCAGTCCGCGTCAGGTATATCTATTACAGCGTAAGGATTCGGCCTTGGGCAAAAACCTGGGTAAAACCAGCGGCTGGGTGCACCGCGCTCAGCTGAAAAAGAAAAATGTGGAAATGCTGGCGGGTGTCAGTTATGACCGTATTGATGATCAAGGGCTTCACATTACCGTAAAAGGTCAGTCGCGCATACTCCCTGTGGATAACGTTATTCTGTGTGCCGGACAGGAACCCCAACGGCAACTTGCGGACGCGCTCAAAGCCAAAGGCAAGCCCGTGCATATAATTGGTGGTGCTGATATTGCCGCAGAGCTGGATGCCAAGCGAGCCATTCGTCAGGGGTCGGAACTGGCCGCCCAGCTGTAGCCCCCATACGCAGGGGGCCCCCTGTAAGCCACACTGAAAACATGAGTCGGATCACGTAACTACACTGATTCGGTTCATGTTTTTTTGCTTTTAATGGCCCCTTAAGGTTGCCTTAAGTTTTCTTAAGTTTCAGTTAAGCATGTCCATCTAACCTGACAGTACTTAAATAGCGAGGGTACTGTTGTGGTTGCTGCTGTATTTCCCGATCAAATCTTTGCACAACTTTCTGTGGGCGAGGTTCCTCTTCGTGTAGTGGGTTATCTGGCCTGGCACGATGGCAGGGCTCGAGTTGAACGCTTTATAGCCCATCGTTTTCAAGAACAGCATCAAGCTAAGATCAGAGCTTTTCTTCCTATGTTGGTTGCGCTGGAATCAGTCAGTGGTGAAATCTACGCTGCCATAGGTGTACGCAGCGCCAATGCAGAAAAGCTATTTCTAGAGCAATACCTTAATAACCCAATTGAAGCAGAGATTGCACGATACAGCCGCACTGAATGTGGCCGTAAAGATGTTATTGAAGTGGGTAACTTGGCAGCAGGTCAGCGCGGTATCAGTCGTTACTTTTTTGCCGTGTTGACAGACGTATTGTTGCAATGGGGAGCGCGCTGGTTGGCTTGTACTGGTACTCCGGATGTGGTGAATGTGTTTCATCGCCTGGGTATGCAACCTCTGGAAATTGCTGGTGCTAACCCTGACTGTCTACCGGATCGTGGATCCCAGTGGGGCTCCTATTACAGCCATAACCCGATTGTTATGGTGGGCGAAGTGGCTCGTGGTCATGCTCTGATTCAGAAATCTGGGTTCTTGCAGCGCTGCAATTATAGGCGCTCGGAGGTGAGCGATGTCCTTATTGCTTAAGCGCGTGGCTTGCTTGTCTGAATCAGTGCCTGAGTCCATTGCACTACGAGATGCTACCTGTGAGATCTCCTACGCAGGATTGCTGAAAGTACTGAATGCATTAAGAACGGAGTTTTCACCCCTGGAGGGCGCCTCTGTAGCTTTGGTTGGCGATAACTCTTTAGCTTGGGCTGTTGTGGATTTGGCATTGCTGGCGTTGCCGGTAAGGCTGGTTCCAATACCCGCCTTTTTTAGTGCCGAACAGGTACGGCATGTATTCCAGCAAGCAAGTGTTCAGTTTGTTTTGGGTACAGCAGATTCAGTTATGAAATACGGAGATGCATGCCGGTTACTGTCCGATCCGGACGTTGCTTTGTGTGCTGTGGGGGCGGCAGGTGAAGCGATCAGTCAGTATGAAAAAGTCACATTCACCTCTGGTAGCACGGGTAGCCCAAAAGGTGTGCGGCTTGCCTTATCTACTTTGGAGCAGACGGCGCAAGCAATAGCAGCAGCCATGTCTGTAGTGAACGTGGATTCTCATCTTAGTGTATTGCCTTATGCCACGCTGTTGGAAAATGTTGCAGGTCTTTATGCGCCGCTATTGCAGCAGGTCACCATCAATATTCGCCCTTTGCAACAGTTGGGTTTTAACGGCGCGAATCAGTTTAACGTATTTGCGCTGTTGCAGCAGTTGCAGTCCGTCCAGCCCCAAGCATGTATTTTGGTGCCGCAACTGATGATGGCATTGGTTCTTGCCTGTGAAAAAGGCTTCCCGGTTCCACATCATTTCAAATTCATTGCAGTGGGTGGAGGCAAGGTTTCAGTCGATCTTTTGAATCGCGCTGAGGCTCTTGGGCTGCCGGTATATGAAGGTTATGGGTTGTCTGAATGCGGATCGGTTGTGTGCCTGAATCGCCCTGGAGCAAGCCGTATTGGTAGTGTGGGTAAGCCTTTGTCCCACGCGCACGTCCACCTTGGTGATGATGGCGAAATATTGGTGTCTGGCAGCACCATGCTGGGATATCTGGGTGACGTGAACAATTTGGATGTCATCGCAACGGGTGATCTTGGTTGGCAAGATGAAGATGGTTTTATCCACATTTCCGGCCGTAAGAAAAATATGTTTATTACCGCATTTGGCCGCAATGTTAACCCCGAGTGGGTGGAAGCAGAATTGATTGCATGCCCTGCCATTGCGCAGGCAGCCGTGTTCGGCGAAGCCATGGTGGAAAACGTGGCCATCATAACCGTGCGCCATGGCTTTCAATGGTCGGATGTTGAAGAGGCTGTCGCTTTGGTCAATCAAGGTTTGCCTGACTATGCGCGGGTCTCACGAATTATTCGCTCCAGCGAACCGTTTACGGTTGGAAACCAGATGGCAACCGCTAATGGTCGTAACCGCCGTCTGGTAATAGAGCAGCACTATTTAGCTGAAATATCTAAAGGAGAACAATCCGTGGCATTTTTTGATGTGCTTAATGAGCAAACCGCTGAATCTCGAGAATACTTGCTATCTGCCCCGGTTATTGCCGCGGTACCTGAAGGTCGTTTTCTTGTAGCTGGATATGAATACTTTCTTGAGCAAGCTTTTCATCATGTGAAACATACTGTTCCTCTGATGATGGCCTGTGGAGGCCGTTTACCTCAAGAGAAAGAGTGGGTAAGACAAGCATTAGCCGAATATATTGAGGATGAATATGGGCATCAGGAGTGGATTCTGAATGACATCGCAGCGTGCGGAGGTGATAAGGAATCTGTGCGCACAGGGCAGCCCCATTTTTCCATCGAGCTGATGGTGTCATTCCTGTACGACCAGATTCAGCGTAAGAATCCTATGGCATTCTTTGGCATGGTGATGGTGTTGGAAGGCACCAGTATTAAGCTTGCTACACAGATGGGCAGGATCGTCCAGCAGAAGTTAGATCTGCCAAACAATGCCTTTAGCTATTTGTATTCGCATGGTGAATTGGATGTTGATCATTTTGAGTTTTTCCGCAAGCTGATGAACAGAGTTGAAGATCCAAAGGATCAAGAGGCGATCATTCATGGTGCCAATGTAGTCTATCGGCTATATGGCGATATGCTCCGCAGTGTCCCTCTACAACAACAGGAGCCCGCACATGAAGCTGCATAGTAAGAAAGTGTTATTGACCGGTGCATCTGGTGGAATTGGGCGTGCAGTTGCAATATCCCTTGCACGGCAAGGCGCTAGGTTATTGCTGGCCGGTCGCGATATGGCGGCCCTTGAAAAGCAGAAAGTAGCCATGGCGGGAGCCGATGTCAGTATTGAATTAGTAGAGCTGGATCTGGCATCAATTGAATTAAGTGAACAGGTCGATCAGTTAATACTTAAGCATCCAGATGTGGATGTTCTGATCAATTGTGCTGGAGTGAATCTGTTCAAGGCATGCGATGCGATGAGTTCGGAACAGATTTCCCAGATGCTTGATGTTAATTTAAAAGCTGTTTTGGTGCTGACATCAGCATTGCTGCCGCTATTGAAGAGGCGCCCGCAGGCGGCAGTTGTGAATGTCGGATCTACGTTCGGCAGTATTGCCTATCCAGGTTTTGCTGCTTACAGTGCAAGTAAGTTCGGTGTACGTGGATACACGGAGGCTCTGCGCAGAGAATTGGCGGGAAGCAATGTTCAGGTGTTCTATCTCGCTCCACGAGCAACCAAGACCACCATGAATGAAAGAGCTGTCCTGGAAATGAATCAAGAGCTGGGTAACGCCATGGATGATCCTGCATGGGTGGCAGATCAGTTAGTCAAGGCTATAGAGCGGGATCGCTTTAAGCTATTTTTGGGGTGGCCGGAAAAACTGTTTGTGGTTATTAACAGTGTGTTTTCAGTGCTAGTTGATAGAGCATTGATAAAGCAACTACCTACTATTCAAACCTATTTGAAACGGGAGATCTAAGGCATGAAGATAATATTTAGATTGTGTTTGATGTTGTTGGTAGTCAGTGCCAATTCCTGGGCTTTGCCAAGTTATGATCAACAACTATTGATCTTGCAGGAAAACTGGGCCCACGTGAACTATGAAATGCCGGAAAAAGAGCAAGAGAAAGCCTTTGAAAGCTTGGCTGCTGAGGCTGAGCGGTTTGTTCAGGCGCATCCTAACCGACCAGAACCATTGATCTGGAAGGGCATAATAGTGTCCACATGGGCGGGAGCCCGTGGGGGGTTGGGCGCACTCGGATTGGTGAAGGAGGCAAGGTCATTGTTCGAAAAGTCAATTGATCTGGATCCAAATGCGCTGTCCGGTTCAGCATACACGTCTCTGGGCAGTCTGTACTATCAGGTGCCCGGTTGGCCAATAGCATTTGGTGATGATAAGAAAGCCAGAGAATTATTGGAGCACGCTGTAAAAATTGACCCAAATGGCATCGACAGCAATTATTTTTATGCCGATTACTGGCTGGAAGAGGGCGACTATAGCAAAGCTAAAGTATACTTTGAAAAAGCGATGCAAGCCGACCCAAGAGCGACCCGGCCCATTGCAGACAGAGGTCGCAGGAATGAGATACTGGCCAAGCTGGATGCGGTAGAGAAAAAATTACACTAAGGCGATTTGATGCGGCTGCTACTGATTGAAGATGATGCCATGCTAGGACGTGCGGTATTAGGTGGATTAAAAAAGGAAGGTTACTCGGTGGATTGGATGTCCGCTGGGCAGAGTGCCCTCCAGTGCCTGGAGGAAGAAGAATACGATCTTGTGGTTCTGGATTTAGGGTTACCGGATATGGATGGCACGGATGTACTGAAGCTTATGCGTATGGCCGGAACCACAACCCCAGTAATCATCCTTACTGCCCGTGACAGCATTGCAGACAGGGTCGGTGGATTGGATCTGGGGGCGGATGATTACCTCGCCAAGCCATTTGACCCTGATGAGCTAATGGCCCGTATCCGTGCGCTTCTGCGTCGGCGCAGCGGGCGGGCCGATAAGATTATTCACTATCGTGATATTACGCTTTTTCCTGATTCCATGCGGGTAGAGTATCAAGGGGTGGATGTTGTTCTATCTCGTAGAGAGTATGTATTGCTTCAAGAGCTGCTCACCAATACTGGCCGTGTTTTAACGCGAGATCAACTTGAAGAGGCTGTGTATGAAATGGGGCAGGATGTGGCCAGCAATACTATAGAGGTCCATGTCCATCATTTACGCAAGAAATTCTACAATGATTTGATTCGTACTGTTCGTGGTGTTGGCTATCTGGTTGAGAAGGCCTGATGAAATCCATCCGCAGTTATTTGATGATCGCCGTTTCTATTGTGCTTGTGACAACCTTTGTCACAGCGATGGCAATCAGCTATTTCGAGGCGCGCCACGAAGTGGATGAGTTGTTTGATGCTGAGCTGGCCCAGACTGCACGATTGCTGAAGTTCTCCTACCTGAAAGTAGGTGGGCTAGAATCTCCGACGGTGGGAGATTCCCGTACTAAGCCTCATTCACCGGACCGGCTGCCTGATATTGACTCCGATCTGGAGCGTACGCTCTATGGCCATCGTTACGAACGTAAAGTCATGTTTCAGGTTCGGCAAGGGGGGCGGGTTTTGTTCGAATCGGAACATGCCAGCTTTGCTTTGAATTCAGCGCCTGAGGTTGGATTTAGCGAAGTGGTTGTCGATGGGCAGCTATGGTATTTGTTTACTTTGAAAGAGGGCGGTTTGAGTTTCACTGCGGGAGAGAAAGCAGATATTCGTGACGAGCTGGCCGAAGAAATTCTGAGTAGTTATATGATCCCGTTGGTAGTCTGTTTACCACTCGTTCTGGTTTTAACGCTTTGGGTGTTGACCCGTGGATTAAAGCCTCTCCAGGAGCTTGCAAATAATATTGGTAAAAGGGGTGAGAATAATCTTGCGCCAATTATTATGGAGGATACTCCTGAGGAAATCAGGCCGGTACTCAGTGCTTTGAACCATCTCTTTGATCAGGTTCATAATTCTATTGAAATGGAGCGGCGTTTTACCGCTATGGCATCCCATGAAATGCGGACACCCATTTCAGTTCTTAAAGTTAATGCCCAAAATGCACTAAAGGCTACCTCGGAAGAGGAGCGTCAGCTTTATTTGAATGATCTGGATAAAGGGGTTGATCGAGCCAGCCGCCTTATGGAGCAGCTTTTGACTCTGAGTAAATTAGAGCAAACAGAGTTGGCATATGAGCGACAAATTATCGACCTTCTGCCTTTGGTGCGGGAGGAAATTGCGGCAATGTACCCGTTGGCAGCGGGGCGGGGTGTTCAGGTTAGTCTTGATTGCGGTCTAGATACGGCAGAGTTGAAATCAGTTCCCCAGTTGGTTCCTGTTGTGGTGCGTAACTTGATTGAGAATGCAATCAAATATGCGCCAGATGGAGGCGAGGTTAAAGTAACGATTGTACGAGCACCTACCCATCTGCATTTGATTATCGAGGATAATGGTATTGGTGTGCCTGAACCAGAGCGTGAGAATATCTTTAATCGATTCTATCGCTTACCCAATGCAGCAGTGCAGGGTTCCGGGTTGGGATTAGCTATTGTTCGACGGATTCTAGATATTCTAGAAGCAAATATTACGTTAACAGAAAGTACGGTCCTGGGCGGATTGATGGTGGATATTGCCTTTCCGCAAAGTGAGCAATAGGCAGGGGGGCATATGCCCCCCCGTTGTGGAATTACAAAGAGTGTTTCTGAAGATAGATGTGGCTGGGAGAGTCTATAGAGAAGTCTCTTGACTCAGCCCATCTATCCTCGTCTTGATCTAGAAAACTCAGCGCCTGCGCGCCCATTTCTAGCCAGTTAGTGGTGCCTTCCCAGGTATCATCCCCCACAAGAATCAGCGTGTTGTTTGGTGCCAGAACGGCAGCGCTGGGATAATCCTCGTCGTAACGACTGCCGCTGGATCGCTTGCCGGTTTCAAGGTTGTAATACAGTGTTTTGGCATAGGCGTCTGCGATGGAATCCAGCAAGCATTCATTGTGAGGCGGCAGTACACCTTCTACAACTAGGTCGTTGCAGATGGCTGGTGAAGTGCTTGTTGCCGGAACGCGACCAACATAGTGGCCCCGAAACCCTCGCACTGTTACCTGTAATTTACCGTTGGTGACGGATGCAAGCATGGGGTAGTAATAATCTGCAGTAACCCCGGTTTCCGTTGCCGTCAGAAACGCATTTACGTCATCGGACCACAGCCGTTCACCGGTTGCCCCATCATACTTTATTACCAATGCATCGCTTTTTACCAGCGAATATGAAGACCCGGCGATTATGAGGTTTCCGATTTGTCCTTCGAACAGCACTGCTCGCGCAGTGGATATGTATAGGTTATTGTCGTCATCGAAGGATGTTTGGCTGGGGCCATGTTCGAAATAATACAATGAGTCGGAAGAGGTGGATTCGAATAAGTTGGCGTAGCTGGCGCTGAATCGCAGTGTCCCATTGGCGTCCAGCTTGCTGAATGCGCTGTCGCACTTGACGATGATGTCGTTATTGGAATCAACCGCGATGTCATTGCTTTCATACGTACTGAATGAATGACAGTCAAGGTTATGCAGTTCGTCGGATGTCCACTGTATGCTGAAGTCGGAATTCAGTGCGTAGAGTCTCAATCCGCTGTCCCATCCGTTCCGGTTCAAAAGGTAGATGGAGCCATTGGGATTGTTTTTGATTGCGTAGGTCGTACCTGAGATAGCGCTCGTATGAATCAGTTCTCCCTCTGTATCGTAGGCAAGCAGTTGGTAGCCGGAATTCGGATCGTCAGTTTGTTGACTGACGAAATAGGCTTGGTTTTGCCCCACAGCGGAGTAACTACTTTTTGTGTGATTGGGGTCTGATAATAGTTCTTTGATCAGGCTGCCATCTTGTGCCGAGGCCAAGTAGAAGGTGCCACTGGAGAGCGTGCCGGAGGGCCCACCTTGAGTGCCCGCTATGATCAGTTTTTCTTCACCAAGGGGTGTGGCCGTCATCAGGTGGGTTAATTCTTCATATTCCCTGGACCACTCCAATTGGCCATCGGCTGAATACTTCAAAAGCAATCCACGGTAATCGAATCCGTTGCTCTCTGGGTTCGCTCTGCTGGTACCGGCGATATAAACGGAGCCAACGGGGTCCACCGCTGCACCTATAGCAATGTTGGCACTTGCCGTGCTGTAGTTTGTTTCCCATAGTAGGGTTTTAGAACAGGCCAAAAGTATTACGCCGACAGCGCTCAGCCCCAATAATGTGCTGGTTTTTATTAATCGTTCCATCGATTTATCTCGTTGTAGTTATATGACATATGTGGTCGGGCAGTGTGTGACTTGCGCCGACGAACCAGTATACATTAGGTCGCTTTTAACTGCACAGGCAGGGAAGTGGAGTGATGGATCTATCAATTTGGAGATTCAACACAATAAAGGGAGCCGAAGCTCCCTTTATTGTGTTGCGCAGGTTCAGTTTATTTGAGTTCAGCAGAACTCAGGTTCAGCAGTCTACGTGCCACGATAAGCTGCTGTATCTGTTGAGTACCTTCGAATATATCCAGTATTTTTGAATCTCTAGACCACTTCTCCAGTAACTCATCTTCTCCGTAACCCATGCTGGAGCACAGCTCGACACATTTCAGTGTAACTGCATTACAGGTGCGGCCCGCTTTGGCTTTAGCCATCGATGCTTCCATGGAGTTAGGTTGCCCGTTGTCGGCCATCCACGCAGCTTGCAAAGTCAGTAATCGAGCCGCTTCCCAGTCTGCTTCCATTCGATAAATTTCAGCCTCTGCAGATGAGACAGTATTGATCGGCGCTGAATAATCACACTGGGTGTATTCTTTTAGCAGTTTCTTGGTGTGGTCAAGTGATGCTTTGGCAACACCGACAGCCATGGCTGCAACCAGAGGCCGTGTGTTGTCGAAAGTTTGCATAACGCCGCCGAAGCCTTTCTTGGTGTCGATCTCCGGGTTGCCCAGCAAGTTATTTTTGTGCACTCGGCAATCATTGAAGCTGATGGAGGCGGTATCAGATGCTTTGATTCCGAGTTTGTGTTCGAGGCGTGTGACTTCCATGCCGGGTGTGCCCCGTTCTACAGCAAAAGATTTGATGGCCGCTCGGCCCACACTCTTATCCAGTGTCGCCCACACTACGATAATGTCGGCTCGAGAACCGGCGGTGACGAAAATCTTTTCGCCATTCAGTACGTAATGGTCACCATCCAATTTAGCGGTTGTGCTGATGTTGGCGGAATCGGAGCCGGTACCTGGTTCGGTGATTGCCATGGCTGCCCACTTATTCTGGAAGCGTTTGGCTTGCTCCTCATTGGCGACAGCACCGATTGCTGCGTTACCCAGGCCTTGACGGGGCAGGGTTAGCAGTAGGCCCACGTCTCCCCAGCAAAACCCCTGAATACCAACGCATGCTGCCATATTGGCACCATTACGTGTGCCGGTTTTTTCTTCCGATTTCTGTTTAGATTGGTCGGCACCCACGCCGGCACCACCTTCGCCAGCGTTCATACCGTCCAGCATGGAAGCAACCAGGTCCAGTTCTTTCGGATACTCATGTTCCGCCAAGTCATATTTTCGAGATATTGGGCGTAGCATCTCAACGGATAGGTTGGTTGCCATATCACCCAGTACTTTTAGTTTTTTCGGTAGTTCTAAATACATATTCGTTCACCCTTCAACAGATTCGGTTAGAGATGCAGTCCGCCGTCCATTACGGCAATGGCGCGCAGATCGCGATACCACAGCTCAACGGGGTGTTCTTTGGTAAATCCGTGTCCGCCAACCAATTGAACGCCATTTGTACCGATTTCCATGGCCTTGTCCGCACAGATAACGCGAGCCAGGTATGCCTCTCGAGCGAATGGCTTGCCTCGTTCTGCAAGTGCTACGGCGCGTTGGGTCATCAAACGCATGGAATTTAACTCGATACCGATGTTAGCGATCATGAAAGCAACGGCCTGACGGTGGCTTATGGGCTCACCAAAAGCGACGCGTTCGTTGCAATAGGGAATAACGTAATCTAAAACCGCCTGAGCAGTACCTACGGCCAATGCACACCAGCCAAGACGGGCCATGTTGATGAAGGCTTCATAGTCAAACTCTTCGTCACCCAACAAAGCATCCTTACCCAGGGAAACTTGTTCGAGTCGAAGCTCGCCCATCGCTGCTGCCCGCACCCCCATGTTCGGTTTGTTAGCAATGGTCACGCCTTCGGTGCCACTTTCAACGATGAACAAGCGAGGCTTGCCGTTCAGGCTCGCAGCCACCAGGAAAAGTTCGGCATTCTGAATCAGCGGCACCATGGTCTTCTCGCCATTCAGCAAGTAACCGCCTGACTTTTCAAGTGCGGTGGTGGTCAGCTCGTTGGCATTGAATAGAGGGCGTTTTTCATTAATGGCGATTGACGCTTGTAATGTGTTTTCGTCCAAAAACGCAGGAAGATATTTGGATTGCTGCGCTGCTGTGCCCCACTGGGTTAGCGCATTGGCTACACCTATGCTGGAAAGGATCGCGACAGCTTGGCCCATGTCGCCGTAGGCCAGGTCTTCGGCTATCAACATGCTGGTAACCGGGGATCGCTCGGTGGCGGCACCACCGAGATTTTCAGGTACTGCGAAATAGGAAAGCCCCAGCTCCGCAGCCTGGGCCAGTACTTCCGGGCTTGCGCAACAATCATCATTGCTTTTGGGTGCCGCTGGCCGCAATACTTCTGTGGCAAACGCGCGCACACTATCACGCATCATCTGTTGTTCTTCGCTGATGCTAAGATCAAATTGGTTTTTTGGTTGAGCTGGCGCTTCCAGCCGCTCGGGGCGTAGCAACTGAGTGACGCTCTTAAACTGTCGGGAAGCCGCTCCTAGCGCCTGAAAACCGGTTTTCGTGCCTTGGTAGGTCAGTTTTTCTATGGTGGTGCGCCAGCCCATTTTTTCAACAAATGACGAACTGGCAATGCGGCTCATTGTGGCCATGGCCAATCCGATTGGATCACGACTCATTGGCTTCTCCTCAATAGTACGGCTAAGTAAAGTGTTATTGTGATTGTAATTCATCATGCTTATATCAGGTCAGTAAAGCATTGGCATTTTATAGGGTACCCACCGGCAATACAGTCAATGATGCTAAAGTATATAGGTAAGCTGTGCCACCTGTTCTGAAGGGTAAAAAAGTGTCTAAATCAGCGTGATTTCATGTTCAGAATACCTGCGCCGATGATAAGTGCACTGCCTATGAGTGTTGTTATTACAATGACCTCATTCCAGAACACCCAACCTAATAGTGCTGCGTAAATTACGGCAGAGTATGTATATGGGCCAACTTTGCCTGGATTAGCAATCTGATAGGCTTTAGTCATCAGCAACTGGCCAATGGTGCCAGCCAGTCCAATGGCTGCCAGCCATGGCAATACCTGCAATGATGGTGTTTCCCAGCGCCACAGTAGGGGAATGGCTGACACCAAAGTCGCTAAAAATCCGAAGTAGAAAACAATGCGATAGCTTGGCTCTGTTTCGGCCATATTCCTGATCGTTACTTTTGCCAGGCTGGCCAGCGCGGCCGCCAGGATGCCGACCAGTGCCACAGGTTGAAAGGTGTCGCTACCCGGTCGTAAGACAAATACTACACCGATAAATCCAATGATGATGGCCCAGAGTGTCTTATGACTGATCTTCTCACCCAGCCAGATCAGCGCGATAAGGGGCAGAAAAAATGGCGAGGATAGTTTTACCAGAGCAGCTTCGGCTAGCGGCAGATGGGTAATAACGTAGAAGTAGCCATACATAGCGCAGACACCCACCACCGAGCGCACAAGATGTTGCGAGAATCGCTGGGTTTTCAGGTTGCGCCAACCTTGATGATAAACGATAGGTAATAGGAACAGGAGGCCAAAAACATTACGGGCAAATACCAGCATTTCGTGTGACACGTCACCTGAGAGATGCTTAATAAGAGCAGCCATCACCGAGAGCATGAGCTCTCCTGTCAGGAGAAAAATCGCTCCTTTGCGTAAATCGTCAGACATTCCTGCGCTCGCATCCAAAAGCAAGAGTATATAGAGCAGTATGATCCGTTGTCAGGTTGTTAGCTGAATTTTTCGACTCGGTATCGTTGGAAGTGTAGTGAAGTGCTCCAGTAATTGCTGGGCAAACCTGCTTTTTCTTTCAGGTGGGCCAGAAATAAATGGGGAGAAGGCAGCTGCTCCCAAACCTGGGGTAGGAAAGTGGCGCGATGGAGACCATCCTCCAGCAGAACGCCATCCTCACCGGGGATCAGTTGTTGCAATAAATCTTGTTCGTTTGCGGCATGGATTGGTTCCGGGTTGGTCAGTACAGATATCTGTATATGCAGGTCAGGCAACTCGGCAGGTTGCAGCGGGGCAAAACGAGTATCTCGAAAGGCTGCTCCATATGCGTTATTGGCCACGTCTTCCGCCAATGGGCGGTAGGCCTCTATGCTGCCAATGCAGCCGCGCAGCTGATTGTGGGTTTCGAGAGTTACAAAGCTTGCGCCGCGAACCAATAATGCATCAGGAACGTTTGCGATTTGCGTCAAGGGGCCGCCATGATCCAGCCCGTGTTCTATGGATTCCCGTGCCAGCTGTAGTAGCCACGCTTTGTTCTGGGAGGAGAGGCTCATTGCGTTTCCCAAAGCGCCCACGCCCCGTATCCCACAACTCTGCTTTTATCCCCGGAGGTATCGCCGGAGTTACACAAGCCTAGAGTTTCAACGCGCATGTGTCGGTGACGGGCGACTTCGAGCAATCCATTCAAAGGGTTTCTTCCGCAAGCCTGTTCGTAGTGGATGTCGTCTGGCTGTAGAAACTCGATCGCTTCGCAGGTGCGGTTGTCCATGCTTTGCGCCGTGATGTAATCATTGTAGTGGCTGAGGTCTGAGCTGATCACAAACAATGTTGAATCATCGCCCCATAAACGTTCGATGACAGCTGCAACTGCAGTCTTGTCGGCATCACCAACCACAAGTGGCACAACTTTAAAATCCGTTAGCACTGTTTGTAGAAATGGTAATTGTACTTCCAGGCTGTGCTCCTGTTCGTGGGCGCTATCCATCAGGCCAACTTGCGGCAAATCTGATATGGCCACAACAGCTGAATGATCGACCGGTACGTCACCCAGTGGAGTTCTGAAATAGTCAGCACTGCAAAAAGCAATGCCCCTAAAACCAACCCTGTGGCTTGGCCCAAGCAAAATAACTCTTTTTATCTTGTTGCCGACCCGGGTGAGTTGGTGGAAGGCCCTTCCCGCAGTTGAGCCGGAATAGACGTAGCCAGCGTGGGGCACGATGATTGCCTTAGGTGAAGCAGCCAATCCTGAGGATAAATAATGTTCATTCTCGTTCTCATTTGCGGATGATTGGTATACGTATTCATCAACTGTGCGTGTCAATATTTCTGCACTATCTGGATAAAAAAGCCCTGCCACAGCGGGTTCTCGAACAGATCTCATTATCTGGCCTCTTTATTAGGTTCAGGCAAACTGCGTCTTGCTTTATAATGCGGGTGATATTTCGAAATTCAATTGAAGATGCCCCCCTGAAGCGCTGTTTGTATAGATTAAAATGCAGGAACCATAGATGAATCTGTTATGAGTAGTGCCTATTCCTCCAGCCACAAAGAAAGGCGAATGTTGCAACTGGCAGCCAGTGCGTCGGTGTTTACTGCAATTTTGCTGTTGGTGGTTAAAGTCTACGCTTGGTGGGTGTCTGGTTCGGTCAGCGTGTTGGCCTCGCTGGTGGATTCTCTGATTGACGCATTTGCGTCCTGTGTGAATTTTGTGGCGGTTCGCTATGCCTTACAACCAGCAGATGAAGAGCACCGCTTTGGTCATGGTAAAGCAGAATCGCTGGCAGGCCTCGGGCAGTCTTTGTTGATTATGGGGTCGGCAGTCTACCTTTTTGTGCAGGCAATAGATCGCATGGCCAACCCACAACCCCTGGAGCAACTGGACGTGGCAATTGGGGTTATGGGGTTCTCCATTGTGGCGACGTTTTGTCTGGTGATCTATCAGCGCTGGGTGATCAGTAAAACCCATTCAGTAGCGATCAAGGCGGATTCTCTTCACTATGTTTCTGATTTGCTTACTAATGTAGGTATTGTGATTGCGTTGCTGCTAACTCAGTTTGGCTGGCAGCAAGTGGACCCACTGCTGGCGATAGCTATATCAATCTATATTTTCTATACCGCTATCATGATTTGGAGCGAGTCTATTCAGCATTTGCTTGACAGGGAGCTGCCCGAGGAAGAGCAGCACCGAATCGAGCGAATTGCTATGGGCCATGTGGAAGTGTTGGGGGTACATGAACTGCGAACGCGGCAGTCGGGCCGCGTTAAGATCATTCAGTTGCACCTGGAACTGGACGGTAATATGCCGTTATGGCAAGCGCATGATATTTGCGAAGAAGTTGAGCGAGAAATAAAGGAAGCTTTTCCCTCTGCCGATGTGCTGTTGCATCAAGATCCATTTCGACCGGATCCTGATGCCAAACCAATTCGTAAAAAAAAGCCCCTTAGCGCGTTACGATCTGCAAAATATCCAGTGCGCTGACGACACCGATAATTTTGCCAGCATCACTGACAAATACTCGATGAAGACCATTGGCGACCATTTCTTTAGCGACACGTTTTACCGATGTACTAGCGTCCACATCGAAAACGCTGGGGGTCATGATGTCTGCAACTGTGGATGCTTCCATGTGGGGTTCAGATGCTTCTTCCAGGTAATCAAAGCGAGTATCAAAATCCAGGCTGTCTGTATAGTAGCCGTGATGTCCCCGTTTATCGTCTTCCTCCCGATCCATGCTCGCAAAACGGGCTACATCTGTAACCGACACAACGCCCACTAATTGTTCGTCGTCATCTACTACTGGTGCGCCGGTAATGCCATTGCTTACCAGAAAATGGGCCAGTTCTGATACTGTCCAGGCCTCGTGAGCCGCCAGTAAAGACGAGGTCATGATCTCTCTAGCCGTGTATTCCTGAATAGGCTTTTGTGGTGCGTTGTTAGCAATCGTCGTATTAGCCATAAGCCAGTGTAACCTCGTGGTGATATTGTATAAGATGGTGCTATAGGTTGTCGGACTCTGTGTTGATGTGAGTCAATGGCAGTTCTCTATAGACAAGGATACAGCATGCGTGCGGAAGATCTTAATCGGCCAGATCAGTTTCCTCATCCCACCAGCACAATTCATTGGCGTGAGACCCACATTTCCCTGGTTATCCTGACCGGTGAGTGGGTGTATAAAATCAAAAAACCGGTGAATTTTGGTTTTTTGGACTTTTCAACGGTGGAACTGCGTAAGCGCTATTGCGAGGAAGAAATCAGGCTTAATCGCCGCACTGCACCTGGATTATACATCTCAGTGGAGCCGCTGTATTGTGCGGATGGAGATTATAATTTTTGTGGTAAGGGTGATGTCGTAGATTATGCAGTGAAAATGCGACAGTTCGATCCAGATGCCTTGTTGCAGAACTGTATGCCACAGGTATTGATGGAAGATGACTTTTTTCAGGCGTTAGGGTATGCGCTGGCCGGGTTTCACGATGAGGCTGCAGTCTGCGGAGAGGGTTCTGAGTTTGGGAATGCTGAATCGGTCCTGTTCCCTGTACAGGAGAATTTCGATCAGATAATTGACGGGGTTAGCGATGAAGTTGACATTAAACGCCTGAAAACAATAGAGGCTTGGAGCCTTGAGCAGTATAAGAATATTGCTGAGGTGTTTGATCAACGTAAGCGTGAGGGAAAAATAAGAGAGTGTCACGGTGATCTGCATTTAGCCAATATTGCGTTAGTCGATGGCAAGCCGCTTATGTTTGATTGCATAGAATTCAATGAGCGATTTCGCTGGATTGATGTGGCCAGCGATTTAGCTTTTCTAATAATGGATATGACTGTCAAAGGCTATGGTTATCAGGCCAATGTGTTATTGAACAGCTATCTGGAATACAGCCTTGACTATGAGGCGCTGCAGGTTCTGAACTTTTACGTGGTGTATCGTGCCATGGTACGGGCGAAGGTGTCGGTTTTAACAATGAGGCAGGCGGCGGAAGCTGATCGGCTTCAGTTATTGACGCAATTCAGGGCCTACATGGATTATGCGTTAACCTGTATGGATTCACCTCATCGATATCTTGCCATTACCTGTGGGGTGTCGGGATCCGGAAAAAGCACGTTGGCTCGTAAAGTGGCCGCTCATAGTGGTGGAATACGTTTGCGGTCTGATGTGATCAGGAAGCATTTGGCGGGTTTAAAGCCACTTCAGTCTAGTAGATCCCATGATCCTGATTCTGAAAACGCCATATACTCGCGTAGTTATAGCATCAAGACATTTGAAACACTTGAGGCGTTATCACGGAAGGTGTTGAACTACGGTTATCCTACTTTGGTGGATGCTACTTTTATAAAAAGTCATACAAGGGCACCATTCTTTCTATTGGCGAAAGAGGAGCATGTGCCTTTCTATGTTCTGTTTATGGATGTTCCGACTGAAGTGTTAAAACGGCGCATTTTGTTGAGGGAGCGAGAAGGGCGTGACGCATCAGAAGCGGGAGTGGCCGTTATGGAGCAGCAGTTGCTTCACTGCGATGGATTTTCTGCTGAGGAGGAGAGCTGCGTGATTCGCTGTGATGACAATGTGGATTCAGACTCTATAAGTGAGCTGGTTAAGTTTATGATTTCCAGCACGCCGTTACCCTGAGTATGTTGGTTTTTGATTGATTCTTCTGGTTGAGTTGTCTGAGTATGCATGAAATGTCTCTTTGTGAATCAATTTTGCAGATTGTTGAGGAAGAATCCATTCGGCAATCGTTCCGTAAGGTGTCTGAAGTGCATTTGGCTATTGGCGCCTTGGCAGGGGTGGAATTGGAGGCATTGAAGTTCAGTTTTGATGTGGTGGTTCAGCATAGTCTCGCCGCTGGGGCGGTGCTGCATATTGAAATTGTACCAGCTATCGGGCATTGCCCTGTCTGTGGTCAGAAGGTTGTAATGGAATCTCGATATGATGCTTGCAGTCGATGTGGAGAGTATGGGCTGCAGCTTGAGTCAGGCAATGATATGAGAATCACTCATCTGGAGGTGCAGTGATGTGCAAAGTGTGTGGATGTAGCGAAGGAAATAGTCGGGTTTCAGGTTTGGCATTGCAGCCGGTTAGAACCCACGCGGCTGGGCTCAGCCCGTCTAGAATGGTTTCTATTGAGCAAGATATTCTTAGTAAAAATGACTCGTACGCTAAAGAAAATCGTGACCGACTGGCAAGGGATAAAGTGTTTGCGGTGAATCTGATGTCTGGCCCTGGTGCGGGTAAGACCAGTTTGCTGGTAAAAACTTTATCTGATTTGCAGGGTAGCATTCCTATGTGTGTGATCGAAGGTGATCAGGAAACATCAAATGATGCAGATCGGATTCGCGCTACAGGTGCTTCTGCCATACAGATTAATACCGGTAAGGGGTGCCACCTAGATGCACACATGGTTGGGCATGCTTTGGATAAGCTTAATGTTGCGTTAGGTTCCACGCTATTTATTGAAAATGTCGGTAACTTGGTGTGCCCGTCGGGCTTTGATTTGGGGGAGCGGCAGCGGGTTGCCATTCTTTCTGTCACAGAGGGTGATGATAAACCGCTTAAATATCCGGATATGTTTGCCTTCGCCAATGTTTTGCTGCTGAGTAAAATCGACTTGCTTCCCTATGTGGATTTCAATATGGATCAGTGTATAGAGTATGCACGACGCATTAATCCTTCTATATCGGTCATACCCGTATCTGTAAAATCCGGTGAAGGCATGGAGCAATGGTATGGCTGGCTGCGATCACATAACAATGATGCAACAAGTACCGTTGTCTGACGGCAAAGCCCTTAATACTGTTACCATTTGCGTGAAAGGAGTGGTGCAGGGCGTGGGTTTTCGCCCTTGGGTTGTGGGTCTTGCTGAAAGTATGGGTGTTTCTGGCCGTGTGTATAACCATCAAGGTGCAGTGATAATCGAGTGTCGTGGTGATACTTCATCACTTAGTGATCTAATTGAACATATACAGAATCGTCCTCCTGCCAGAGCGCATGTGACGTCTGTGGATGTACGGGAAGGGCTTGATTTAGCTATTTCTAGCGGCTTTTCTATCGATCAAAGCATTACGAAGAAATGTGTGTCACTGCCTGAGGGGTTGCTGCCCATCACGTTGGATTTTGCCCCTTGCGATCTGTGTTTGCGTGAGTTGCTTGACCCGGATGATCGGCGTTATCGCTATCCGTTTATAAGCTGCGCTGATTGTGGCCCGCGTTACAGCATCATGCAAAGCGCGCCATTCGATCGTGAACGCACCAGTATGTCTCGGTTTGTTCTTTGTCATGCCTGTGCGGAAGAATATGGTGATCCACGTGATCGGCGATTCCACGCGCAAACGATTTCATGTCACCAGTGTGGGCCAAAATTACGGTATATAAATGGTCGTGGTACAAGGATAGACGGCGATCCTATTGGGTTGGCAAATGCAGCATTAAAGCGAGGCGAGATCGTCGCGCTGAAAGGTGTTGGTGGGTTTCAGTTGGTTGTGGATGCTAGTAATGGTTCTGCGCTGGATCGGTTGAGGAAGCGTAAGAATAGGCCGCACAAGCCCTTTGCGCTAATGGTGCGTAACGTTGAATTAGCGAAACAGATAGGGCAACTCTCACGCGAGGATTTAAATGCTCTAACCTCAGTGACGGCGCCGATTGTACTGATAAGAGCACGTGATAGCGGTAAGATGTTGCCTGATGCTATAGCGCCTGGGCTAAGGCGAATCGGAGTCATGCTTCCCAGTTCTACCTTGCATTGCCTGTTGCTTGGGGAGTGGGAGACGCCATTGGTTGTGACCTCAGGAAATGTCAGCGGCGCTCCCTTATGTGTTGACAACAATGCAGCACTTGTAGAGCTGGCATCGATTGCAGATGGCTTCCTGCTTTATGATCGTGATATTGAGCACCGCCTGGATGACAGCGTGGTTCAATGTGTCAACGGTGATGTTGTGCCGTTGCGTTTGGGGCGAGGATACGCCCCCGGGTATTTTTCTCTACCGCCAGGTTTTGAGAAGGCGCCGTCGGTGTTGGCGATGGGGGCCGATCTTAAGAATTCTGTATGCCTGTTGGATAAGTCAGGCGTAGTACTGTCACCTTATAATGGTGACTTTTCCGATGCGCGAGTAATTGAGTCTGGAAGCACACGCGCGGATGAATTGTTGAACCACTATGATCACCATCCCTCTGTTGTTACGGTTGATGCCCACCCCAACTATTTCTCAACGGCTGAAGGGTTCAAGCGAGGGGAAGTATTAGGTGTGGAGGTATGGCCGGTTCAGCATCATCATGCCCACCTTGCTGCTTGCCTTGCCGACAATGGTTGGCCAAGAAGTGGTGGAGCTGTTTTAGGGGTGGTGTTAGATGGTATGGGGTATGGTCCACCTAATGATTCTACCGACTACAATGCTGTTTGGGGCGGGGAGCTACTGCTGGGAGGGTATGAGCAATGCCGACGGGTAACCCGCTTTAAGCCAGTGCCACTGCCTGGAGGTGATATGGCAGCAAAGCAACCGTGGCGAAACGCACTTGCACACCTTCATGCTGCAATTGGCTGGACTAATGTTCAGGCGGATTACGGCAGAGTTTCAGCCATTCAACGGTTGTCCCTGTTTCCGGTTGACGCTGTATTATCAATGATGGAGGCCAAGATTAACTCTCCGTTGAGCTCTTCATGCGGTCGTTTGTTTGATGCGGTGGCCTTTCTGTTGGGTGCAGGTTCAGATGAACAGATGAGTTATGAAGGGCAAGGTGCCATGTATGTTCAAAGCCTCGCCGAAGGATATATAGGTGATGAGTTGAGCGGATACTCGTTTGATATAGACAATCACTCGGATCTTAGAGAGGTTGTGTTTACCAATTTTTGGCAGGAATTATTGTGCGATTTGCGAGCGAGTATTAAGCCAGAGATTATGGCCCATAAATTTCACCTTGGTCTGGTGGAAGTGCTTGAGCAGAGCGTTAGGCAGGCTGGGGATGAGTACGATTTTAATGCTGTAGTATTGAGTGGTGGTGTGTTTCAGAATGTATTGATCACACATGAGTTGATCAGGCGTTTAGATAAAGGTGGCTATAACGTGTTGACGCATAAAAATGTACCACCTAACGATAGCGGGATAGCTTTTGGTCAAGCGATGATTGCTGCAGCGAGGTGGATTGGCATGAAGGAGAGCGCCTGATGTGTTTGGGAGTGCCTGGGCAAATTGTTTCGATTTCTGATCATAAAAGCCACCTTGCGGTAGTTGATATTTCTGGTGTTAAGCGAGAAGTAAATGTCAGTTGTGTCATCGGCGAAAGGGAACCTATCATGGAATTGATTGGCGTTTGGGTGTTGGTCCATGTCGGATTTGCGATGAGTCGATTGGATGAGAATGAAGCCAGGCGCACTTTAGCGCTTCTGTCTGATTTGGGTGAATTTCAGGAGAGCCTGTCATGAAATACATTGACGAGTTTCGTGATCCTGATCAAGCCAGAATTCTATTGCAACGTATTACGAAGCTCGCTGATCAGGTTGCATCCCTACGGAGCACTCCCTTGCAAATAATGGAGTTCTGTGGCGGACATACACATACGGTCTTTCGTTATGGAATCGAGCAGGTTATACCAAAAAGCATTGAGCTGGTGCACGGCCCGGGATGCCCGGTGTGTGTGTTGCCAAGAGAGGCGGTAGATCACTGTGTTGCGATAGCAGAAAGGCCGGACGTGATCATGACAACCTTTGGTGACGCTATGAGGGTTCCCGGCTCTAGAAAAAATTTGTTGCAAGCAAAAGCGGAAGGGGCTGATGTGCGCATGGTGTATTCGCCGCTGGATGCACTGTCAATCGCTCGTAATTCACCTGATAAAGAGGTGGTGTTTTTTGCGCTGGGGTTTGAAACGACCATGCCAAGTACGGCGCTCACACTGCAGCAGGCATATGGCGAGCGGTTGCAGAATTTTTCCGTGCTATGTCATCACGTGACGACACCTCCTGTATTAACCGAAATTCTGCAGGATAATCAATTGCAGCTAGACGGCTTTATTGCACCCGGGCATGTAGCTATGATTATCGGAGAACAACCTTTCCAGTTTGTGGCATGCGATTATGGTAAGCCTTTGGTCATCAGTGGGTTCGAGCCTGTTGATGTTTTGCAGGCAATGCTTATGCTCCTAACCCAAATTCACCAAGGGCGATCTCAAGTAGAGAACCAGTATCTTCGGGTAGTTCGCCAAAGTGGCAATGCGTCGGCTCAGTTGGCTTTATGTGAAGTGTTCGAAATAGGGGAGAAAGTGACTATTCGAGATCGCTATGCTCCTTTTGATGCAATGGTGAGGTTTGCTGGTCATTGCCAGTCTGATGCGCTTCCTGAATCGATATCAGAACCGTCATATTGTGCTGAGGTCTTGAAAGGGCGCATACGGCCTTTGCAATGCCCACTTTTTGGGAAGCATTGTTCTCCAAGCGATCCTCAGGGTGCACTTATGGTGTCGTCTGAAGGTGCTTGTGCCGCTTATTATCAGTATGGGAAAGCAGAGGCAATGGCTGAAATATGAAGGAGATTATTACTCTTGCCCATGGTGCTGGTGGTAAGGCAATGGAGAGTTTGATTCAGCAAGTTTTCGTGCCTGCCTTTCACGGCGTAGAGCACGCGGTATTGGAAGATCAGGCAAGAATACCGATGCGGTTGTTGGCGGAGCATGGTGACCGATTGGCATTTACCACCGACAGCTATGTGGTTGACCCTATTTTCTTTCCTGGTGGTGATATAGGTATGCTTGCTGTAAACGGTACGATTAATGATCTTGCAGTTGGCGGTGCGATGCCTCTTTATATGAGTTGTGCCATGGTTTTGGAAGAAGGCCTGCCGATAGAGATATTGCAACGTGTTGTCAACTCAATGGTTGAGGCCGCTAATGCTGCACAGGTCAGTATCGTAACCGGCGATACAAAAGTGGTTCCCCGAGGTCAGTGTGACAAACTCTATATTAACACAACTGGAATTGGCGTTATTAATTCAGGCGTTCAGATCAGCTCGCAGCGAGCATGCAAAGGGGACGTGATCATTGTAAACGGCTCCGTCGGTGATCACGGTGCTGCAATAGTCAGCGCCAGAACAGATCTGAAGCTTGAGGCATCAATACAGTCTGACACGCAATCGTTGTCTGAGTTGGTGCAGATCATGTTGCGGGTTTGCCCTGATATTCATTGTATGCGAGATGCAACGAGAGGTGGGGTGGCTGCGGTTCTGAATGAGTTGGCCGATGCCAGTCGGTGCACGATGTATGTTGATGAGAAATCTATACCCGTTAGCCCGGATGTAAGAGGCGTGTGTGAGATACTTGGCTTTGATCCGCTGTATTTAGCCAATGAGGGAAAGCTAATTGCAATCGTGCCTGAGTCAGCTGCCGAATTGGTTCTTTGTGCGATGCGACAGCATCCATCAGGTGCAGGGAGCGTTGTTATCGGGCAGGTTGTTGATCAGCAAGGAAGTGCTGTTGTTATGGAAACCCAATTTGGCGCCAAGCGTGTAATAAATCGTCTGGTGGGTGAGCAGTTGCCCAGGATTTGTTAGGGGTGTGAGATATTTGAACTTTGCTGATAGGTTTGCGTGCTTCAAGCGTTGTGGCTCATTGTTGGCCTTTCTGGATTGCAGTGTTTGAAGTCGATAATAACTTTCTGACCAATACGATCATAGCCAATAATTTGTGTGCAAGGGGGAATGCTATAGCGTGCCATTTTTTATTTTTTCTGCGGTGATTTTGAGTAAATCGAAAAAGCCGTGTTCGAAAAGGAAGGAGTCGGTGAAGTTCAGATATTTTCCCATTCGTTCTCCTGGTTCGGGCCGGGAAATCGTTTTAATGGTGTAGCCTGCCTCTCGATTCTCTCCACTACCTAGTGACATGGCACGGGAAATTCCGAGTTCTTCTCCATCTACTACTTCTTCATAGTGACGTACATCAGCTGGCAATCCACCTTCATGGGAAAGTTTAAAGAACTTATTTTCCAGAGTGTTGACAATCCAAGGGATGCCGGATTTAGGCATTTCCAGTTGGTAGGTGAGCCATTCGGATTCTCCAGTTTCACCGTCCGTAAACCAATTACACACTGCAATAAGTGCGTAATCTTCAATTATCAGTAAATAAATTGTACGTTGAGGTTTTCGGTTGTCGACAAGGCTACCCACTACATAGGGGTTCTGCTGGATGGTAAGTGGGTCGATATCGGAAAAGTTTTTCATGTGTGAATCCAGATAAGTTCATTTAGTAGGAAGTTAAGCCGACACGCGTAAGAACACCAGCCTGCTCAAGATCGCCTAGTAGGCCCGGCTTTTTATCCAGGCTATAAGTCTCCACGATACCCAGGCCATCGGGGGAGTTGACGTCTTTGGTAATGCCGATGCCCAGAAATTGCTCGTTGGCGCCGTACTTATCATTGATTACTTGGCGAGCTTTTAGAAGCTCTGTATCATCAGGAGAAAGCCCTTGGCTTTTGGAAAATCTTTTTAATTCATCTGCTTCTGATAAATCCACTTTCTTTGCTCTGGCCTTATCAAATAACTCCGCATACCGATCAGAATACTCAGGCGTCATCACCTGATCAATCAAATGTGGGTCAACATCCGTCATCTCCGATTTGGCCATTCCACCAATCCGGTCATAGGTTGGGATTATCGTAGTTATATCGCCCTGTTTGGCTGCAGCCTCGGCATCGATCACTAGTAGGGTGTAATCTGCCTTAGGATCGTAAGTCGTACCGACAGCTTTGGCAATCAACTCGGCGTCTTTGTCAGCATATTCCAATTGGGTGTAGGTTGTAGTCCAATAATTGGAACGGCTCGTATCCGGGTTTACCCAGCCGATATTGCCGGTGTCTTTGGCGTAATCGGTTTTGATTACGCGAACAATGTACTTTTCCTGCAATCCGGCTTCCACAATTTCCAGTTTATCATCCAATGTGTAAGGGGATTGGGGTAGCGGTGTGCCGCTGGCCCGCGCTTTTTGCACTTTTTGGGTGGCGTCATCCATGCGTTTCATAACCTCATCCATGGATTGCGGCAATGAGGGCAGATGACGTGGTGAGCTTGCGCTGAAATCAGCCTCTTGTTGTTTCATCAACGTCTGCCTGGAGCTGCCCTCCACACTGTTGTCTGCCTGCTGTTTTAGCAAGTCATCCAGTTTAGCTTCCAGGTCAACGGTGATTTTACTGAACATTTCATCGATCTGGTCGCGAATAATTCGCAACTCAGCAATCAAATCACTGATATTCTTATACAGGTCACCGGCCCAACTAGGAACATAGGAAAGCGCTTCTTTTAGGGTGTCGATGATGTTATCAAATACCTGTTTCAGCATGCGAGCGGCTTCGTCAGCATGTTGCCGAAGTTCACCGGCCCTAAGCTTTTTCAGCCACTCCCAGGCATTGCCTTTGGCCAGGGCATTAAACACCTTGAATATTTCATCCAGTTTGGCGCCTCGGTAAACCAGCTTGAGCACACCTTTTAAGAGTGATCCCAAAGAGGGAATCAATCCAATTAAGGTGAAGAACAAGCCGAGCCAGACTGCCATTTCGTTATAGCGTTTGTCCCAAATCAAGGCTTTGAGGTTGGCCACAAGATCGCGACCATCCGCCACTTGGTCTACCAGTGGTATGGCCGTAATGGCGGCATTCGTGATAATTTGCCCTATTGTCGGGTTTTCATTAAAGTCGCCTTGTAAAGCTCCCCAAATCCAGTCCAGGGTGCTTTCTTCCGTTTCGATTACGTCCTCAGTCACTGCCGGATTCCTTGCCTTTGTTCTGCATCATGCGTTGTAACCATCCATCCGGGGCCGCTATTTGTTGCGCAGTCGTTGGTTTGATTTCAGCGGCTGGGGCCGGGTCGCCATGGTATTCCACGCGAATATTGGTTTTATCCAGCGGTAACTGTGTTCTCGCGCAGCCGTTGCTATCCAAGGTGCCTTCCTTAATGAGCTCATTGGTTGCCGCGTCATAGATGCTGTAGCCGGCGCTGGCGACGCCGTATCCGTCGGTGTGCTGCAGCGCTGGCGGCTCTCAATTTGGCACCGGGTGCGTCGTTGTCTGCTTCGGCGGGGTTGCCGGGTTGGGTGGGATTTGCTGCCTGGGCGGAGCCACCGCCACCGCCTTCGTTGATGCGCACCAGAGGCCCCATGACACCGGCCCCAGCTTTTACTGACGGGCTTGTGCCGCCTTGCAGAATGGCTTTGCTGCCAGCTTTGATGTGGATGGCGTTGCCGGTCACTCAGTGATAAACGGATACCTGCTATAGTCTATAAGGCTTTTTCCTGGTAGCGTTTGCTGATGTCTTTCAACAAATCAAGCATTCCGTCTTCTCGCAGCAAAGTATAGGGTAGTTGAACTTCCATCCAATCAACATAGCGGCCTTTTCGGCTGTAATTTTTAAGAGTGAAACCCTGAATTCCTTCGTCGCCACAGTTTGGTGAAAATCGAATCCTGAGTTCTTCTCCTTCTATCTCGCTATCTACGTGCAGCACGTCACCGGACAGCCCTCCTTCGCTAGCCTTTTTCCAGAACTTATTTTCGATCGTATCAATTAACCAAGGCAGTGCGCTTATGGGAAGTTCGAACTGGTCAAGGTTATAGCCTGGCTCATCGGTGTCATATGAGACGCCTTTCACAAGCATTGGTTTAGACGGGTATTTGATTAAAATGGAAAGTACATCTTTGCCAGCGAATAGCAAAAAAAATTCGCCCGGATTATGGGTGTAATCAATTTTTCCTAGCGGCCTCAGATCGTCGCTTAAGTTTTGAGTATCGATTAATTGCATGAAGCTGGTCCTAATTTGATCGAACGGGTTTGGCAGGAATGCGCAGTATGGCGCCGGCTTTTTCCAGTTCGGCAATGGTAGCAGGGTTCTTTTCAAAGGTGATGGTTTCCAGCGTGCCGTGCTGTCCTTTGGGTAAGTATCCGCTGTTTCCTGTCGATTTCGTTAGACCATCTCCTGAAAAATGCTCATTGGTGCCAATCTCCATTGTGAATTCATGACGCGCAAGGAAATCGGATTTGCTTTGGGGATCATTCATATACGCTTTTTCGGCATACTCTTTTACTTTTCTCTTGTCATAAGGTGAATCACCAGATTGTTTATAGTCTTCCATGATTTCTGCATACTGCCTCGAGTATTCTGGTGACATAACACGGTCAATCTGTTCAGGGGAGATTTCTTTCCCAAACTCTTGTTTACCGAGCTTGGCTGTATTTTCATAATTGGGAATAAATGTCAGGCCGCCATCTTGTTGGTAATATTTACCTTGATCGATCACGATGATTTCCCATTCTGCATCAGGGTCGTATTCCATACCGTTTGGATCACAAAGTAGTTCGGGGTCGGTATCGGCTTTTTCCATTTGGTCTATGGTGGTTGTCCATGTGGTGGTTCTTCCTGAGTCCCGTTTATATCCTACGGTTCCTTCGGGTGCTTTTTTCTTCTGTAAAGTTACCACATATCGCTCGTTGAGCGTGCCTTGCTCGACCATGTGTTCCAGTTCCGCCTGGGTGTACTTGGGGTCATATTTTTCGGTGTTTTTTAACTGGTTGCGTGAATCGGTAAGTAACTTGGATACTTCTTGGAAACTTGCAGGGTTAACCCGCTTTCGCTGAATGCTTTCGTCCAGCGCCTTATTTCTTATAGCATCTACATCAAGAGCTTCCGGCTTCCCTAACTGCTCCGGAATTTCCCCACCGGTCTGTCCGGTTTTCTTGCCTTTCTTAAACAGCTTCTTTCTGATATCTGCCAGCTTCTTGAACAGAGGGCCCAGTTTCTTGAATTTATCCAGATAATGCAACTTGGTACCTGCGATTAAGGCTGCCCCAGCTCCAGCGGTCAGGGCGGTTATGACAACATCAATGGCGATTTCGGTGGCAGCTCCTGCCCCAAAGATAAACTGGTTTAATGGTGTCAGGTCGTTGGCTTCTTTGAGGAAGGACAGCAGCCCGAGAACTGATTTTCCTGCTCCTCGAGCTTTGGCTTTTCCTCTTCCCACCATTGGCCGAGAGCGCCTTGTTTCGCGTATGCTGCGTCGATGGCTGTTTTCTCTTGATATTCACAGGCGATGATGTCTGTCAGAACACCTGCTATTTCTTTTCGGGTTGCCTGAATCTCTGCTTCGTCGGCATCGCTGGTATATTCAACAGTGGCGTTGCCGGGGGTAACGCCGGATAGCTGGGCTTTGCCTTCTGAGTTCAGTGTGCCATTGCGAGTGCTACCGTCCGCCAGAGTTACGGAGTAGGGCAGATTGGCCGCGGGGCTGCCATCGGCGTCTATACACACTAATCCCAATGTATCAGATTCTTCTTCCGCCTCAGGGACAGCTTCGCCTGCCGCCAACGCCCCTTGCTGCTGAGTAAACAGTGCACATTCAGGGCATTCCTCCACAAAAGGCGCCTGCATGGCATCAGCTTGTTGCAGTGCGGCCAATTGCGCTTTGGCGCGATCGAAATCAATGGCCGCGGGCAGTGGTGTGCTGGCAGCGCTGGCGGCTCTCAATTTGGCACCGGGTGCGTCGTTGTCTGCTTCGGCGGGGTTGCCGGGGTGGGTGCGGTTTGCTGCCTGGGCGGAGCCACCACCACCACCGCCTTCGTTGATGCGCACCAGAGGCCCCATGATGGCGACGCCGGAGGGGTCAAGGGTGATGACACCAGCCCCGGCTTTTACTGACAGGCTTGTGCCGCCTTGCAGAATGGCTTTGCTGCCAGCTTTGATGTGGATGGCGTTGCCGGATTCGATCACGTGGGCCACTGATCTTCAGGTGCAGATCAGTGCCTGTGGTGATGGAGAGGTTTTGTCCCACGTCGTCGTTCTGGTTGGCGCCGATGGTGCTGTTTAAGTCTTTGCCGATTTCTTCCGAAAGTTGTCCGCTGACACTGAGGTGCTGGTCTTTATCCGTTTGGGATTTAAGGTCGTTTAGTATTCTTAAGTCGAGATCTTTTTCTGAACGGATGAAGATCTGTTCGCTGCCTTTTTTGTCTTAGTGTTTTGCAAATGCTTTGGTGTGTTCGATGGAGGAGAGCTTTCTCATTAATGTCGCTTCTTCGGGGCTGATTCAAAACTTGGGGACCTGTTAGATATGCCATATTGTATCTCAGTTTTTAAAGTTCTCCGCGTTCGTATTTTTCGCCCAGGGATTTCCATAGGTCTAGAAAGCCAAGTCGATAGAGGAAATCGTAGCTGAGGGAGATTTCGATAGGCATATAGTACTCCTCAGCTTTGTAGTCATCATAGCTATGGTCATTACGGGATCGATTAGTCAAACAGTAGCCGCTAGTGGTGCTACCCACCGCCAGCATTTCGCCATCCACGTCCACATCCACGCTCACCATAGCTCCCGCGTGAAGGCCACCTTCAGCGGGCGGTTTACGGAATTCATCCAGTGCTTTTGGAAACCAGCTTAGGGTTTTGAGGGGGAAGTCGTACTGTTTGCAATAATATTGATCATGGGGGCCAGCATGATAAGACGTTAAAACGGATAAATGGTTTTTGTGAGTTACGAGAGTAAATAGTTTGTCTCGTCCCGACGTGTTGTCGAGGCATTGACCTAAATTGACGGTTCCAAATGGAAGCTGGTCGTGTTGTTGAATAACCGGCAGTGGTTCCAGAACAGGGTAAGGAGGTGTTACATAACTCATAAAGGGGTCAGTCCAGTAATGATGTTAATGGCTCCGGCGTCTTGTAACTGTTTGAGGTTGACTTCCCTGCGTTCAAAATTGAGGGTTTCTACTGCACCGAATTCGTTGGCGGAGTTGGGGTTCAGGTCTTTGGTCAGGCCGTTGCCCAGATACTCCTGATTATTGCCGATTTTGTCATGCATTTGCATCCGTTTGAGCATAATGTTTCTTTCTTCTTCCGGCATGCCGGTGGATTTTAGATAGTCCTCAAAACTTGCGGTATCCTTCGACCACTGATCGGGCAAGTATTTTTGATCTACAGCAGTCTGATACTGTTCAGCATACTTGGTCTGAAACTCCGGCGTCATCATCTCGTCGGTAAGATTTTTCGGGAAATCCTTAGGCAATTCCGTATTGGCGAATTCACTAACCTTCTCAAAGGTGGCTGGTACGCTTTTCACACCGGTCAATGAGGTAGACTTCTCTGTATCCACGATCACCAAAGCATATTTCTTGTCTGGATTATATTCCAGACCTAATTTTTTACTGATCAGTTTCGGGTCGGTATCGGCGTCTTCGATTTGGTCGAGACTGGTGGACCAGTATTTGGCGCCTTTGCCTGTTGCGCCTTCCATAGTCACGCCCATTTTCCCGCTGAGCGCTTGATCTGGTGTATCTCGATCATTCAAGTAGCCTTCGTCCATAAAGCGGACTTGGAAGCGTTCGTCTCCCACATCGCTATGCTGCGCCATATGCGCTAATTCTTCATCGCTGTATTTGGGTTTATAGCCTTCAGAAGCGATTTGCTTGCGACGTTCTTTCAGTATATTTCCAGCATCTGCCAAGCCCGTTGGTGCAATCCGTTTGCTGTTGACGCTTGAATCCAATTCATCGGGTGTGCGCTTGCGTTTAAGCTCAACGGCTTCCGGTTTCCCTAACTGCTCCGGAATTTCCCCACCGGTCTGTCCGGTTTTCTTGCCTTTCTTAAACAGCTTCTTCCTGATATCTGCCAGCTTCTTGAACAGAGGGCCCAGTTTCTTGAATTTATCCAGATAATGCAACTTGGTACCCGCGATTAAGGCTGCCCCAGCTCCAGCGGTCAGGGCGGTTATGACAACATCAATGGCGATTTCGGTGGCAGCTCCTGCCCCAAACTCCAGTATCTCCAATTTGTGTTGGGCAGCGATGTAGTCGCCACCGAACTGTATCAGCAGTTTCTGGGTTTCGGGATCATCCCAGACAAAGTTGGCCATGGCCCAGGCGTTGGCCAGGTCTTCACGGCTGATACTGCGTGGATCAAAGCCAAGCACGTCGGCGGTATCTTTGAATTGGGACTCGGTGAAGTTGTCGGTGAAGCGTTGCAGGTAGGGGCGGTCGTCGGTATTGCGCCAGGAATCCCACGCCACTTTGTGCGCATTGATAAACTGGTTTAATGGTGTCAGGTCGTTGGCTTCTTTGAGGAAGGACAGCAGCCCGAGAACTGATTTTCCTGCTCCTCGAGCTTTGGCTTTTTCCTCTTCCCACCATTGGCCGAGAGCGCCTTGTTTCGCGTATTCTGCGTCGATGGCTGCTTTCTCTTGATATTCACAGGCGATGATGTCTGTCAGAACACCTGCTATTTCTTTTCGGGTTGCCTGAATCTCTGCTTCGTCGGCATCGCTGGTATATTCAACAGTGGCATTGCCGGGGGTAACGCCGGATAGCTGGGCTTTGCCTTCTGAGTTCAGTGTGCCATTGCGAGTGCTACCGTCCGCCAGAGTTACAGAGTAGGGCAGATTGGCCGCGGGGCTGCCATCGGCGTCTATACACACTAATCCCAATGTGTCAGATTCTTCTTCCGCCTCAGGGACAGGCTCGCCTGCCGCCAACGCCCCTTGCTGCTGAGTAAACAGTGCACATTCAGGGCATTCCTCCACAAAAGGCGCCTGCATGGCATCAGCTTGTTGCAGTGCGGCCAATTGCGCTTTGGCGCGATCGAAATCAATGGCCGCGGGCAGTGGTGTGCTGGCAGCGCTGGCGGCTCTCAATTTGGCACCGGGTGCGTCGTTGTCTGCTTCGGCGGGGTTGCCGGGTTGGGTGGGATTTGCTGCCTGGGCGGAGCCACCACCACCGCCTTCGTTGATGCGCACCAGAGGCCCCATAATGGCGACGCCGGACGGGTCAAGGGTGATGACCCCGGCCCCGGCTTTTACTGACAGGCTTGTGCCGCCTTGCAGAATGGCTTTGCTGCCAGCTTTGATGTGGATGGCGTTGCCGGATTCGATCACGTGGGCGCCACTGATCTTCAGGTGCAGATCCTTGCCTGTGGTGATGGAGAGGTTTTGTCCCACGTCGTCGTTCTGGTTGGCGCCGATGGTGCTGTGGTGATCTTTGCCTGTTTCTTCAGCAAGTTGTCCGCCTACGGACAGGTGCTGGTCGTTGTCGGTATGTGATTTGAGATCGTTTAGTATTCTTAAGTCGAGATCTTTTTCTGAACGGATGAAGATCTGCTCGCTGCCCTTTTTATCTTCAAGGCGCAGTTCGTGATAGCCGCCACCACCGGGACTGGATAGGCTTTTGAGGGCGGAGCGGGTCTTGTTGGCTGGTAGTGTGTAGGGTGGCAGGTTTTGTCCGTTATATACACGCCCGGTCATCACCGGTCGATCAGGATCACCATGTTCGAAATCTATAATGACTTCCTGACCAATGCGAGGAAGGGCAATGCCTCCCCATTGGACACCCGCCATAGGTTGATTGACCCGTATCCAGCAGCTGGTATTTTCATTGCCTTGGCCTTCGCGATCCCAGTAGAACTGTGCTTTGATGCGCCCGTATCGATCGGTATAGATCTCTTCGCCTTTGGGGCCGGTGACGATGGCATTGTGGGGGCCGGATACCATGGGCTTTACATGGCCCCAGTAGGGGCGAAAGGGCGTTGTAAATGGAATGCAGCGCAAACGGCTGATGCACCGTGGTGGCTTATTACTGGCACCTGAATCCAATGATTGCGGTTGCTCGGCGATGAGTTCGCTGTGAATAATCAGATAGCGTTGATTCAGTTTTGCGTTGGGGTGCTTTTCCAGGGACATCCATTGCCCTGCTTCGCAATGAATGGAGTGGGTTTCCATGTCAATGAGGTGGAGTTGATACTCAGCCTGTTCAAGATAGCGCTGGGAAAGCTGCTTGCCGCGACCTGGTTCCATGAACTGCCCTGGATGGTGATAATGCTCCAGTTGGCTGAATTGCCCTTTGCTGATTGCCTGCAGGCCTAAGGTAGGTTTTTCGAAGTTGAAATCACTAATACGGATTGCGCCGGTGGTGAGATCGTATCGGCTGTTCAGTTGGTGAACGCATTCTTCATCCTGTGGCCGGCTGCTTTCTTGCTCATAACGCAGTGTTTCTGAGCCGTTTTTGGTGTTGAATACCTTGTTGGTGTCCCCCAGGATCAGGATCTGCTTCTGATCGGTATTCTGAAAGTGGTAATGCCAGCCTTCTTCTTGCATCAAACGGGTGATGAATGCGTAGTCAGATTCGCCGTATTGAACACAATAGTTGCGCTGTGGTGCAGAGCTGGTTTGGTCGCTGAACAGGTCGCCCTGAATACCATGCTCTTTCAGAATCTGAGTAATAATGGCGTTCGGGGTTTGTTCCTGAAAAATGCGAAAATTGTGTTTTTGGGTACACACCCAAAGAGCGGGCACGACGGTGAGGCGATATTCGCTGTATTCTTTGCCCTGGTTGAGATAGCTGGCTTCGCTGACGATACCCCGCAGAAATCGAGGCGCTTTGCCGCCACTTAGATCATGAACTGTCACCAGCACCGAATGATTGAGCAGGTCTTCAAGTTTGATTTTTTGGCTTTTACTTGCGCAGCAAATGTCATATTGGTACAGGTCACCAATGGCGGACGCTCCTTTCAGGGCCGTCAGGCGGAATGAATCGTCCATGCCATGAATGGCAATGCTGAAGCGGCTGGAGTTGGCTGGGCTGGTTGTCATAGACTGGCTGGCTTGAGTCGGTTATTGGATTGTTGTTGAATGTTCATGTCACCCTATAGAGACTCTTTAGGGTAAAAATTCCAGCCAAACTTCTGCGGGGCGTTTAGACTATGATGAAATATATCGATTCGGTTGAAATTTTAGGCAGTTAGGCAATGGAATTAGTGATTGAAGTGGTGAGCACGGAAAAGCACCTGATGGGCAGTAGGGCTCGCCACGTGTTCTATCCTGCTGGCGGTGTAATTGGGCGGTCAGCTGAGTGTGATTGGGTGATTCCTGATCAAACTCGGCATATGTCCGGGCGTCACGCCATTATTTCCTATGAGTCAGGGCAGTTCTTTATTACCGATATCAGTACCAATGGCGTGTTTTTGAATGGGGTGGAAGCGCTGGGTAAAAATCGGGCGATGCCGCTGAACGATGCCGACCGTTTGTTGATGGGGCAGATCCATTTTCAAGTGCAGGTGAACGCGGCGGCAGGCCATGAGCAGCCTGCTGCCGTTGTACAGATACCGCGACCCACGTTGGGAAACCGGCCTGCCATGAACAGCACCAATAATCCGATGGAGCAGGTAGATCAGTGGGCGGCTGAGCAAGCCAAGGCTACCCCGAAAGCCGAAGGCTGGCATCAGAAATCCCATTCCATGCCCGATGATGTAGCACCGCAAAACACCCCCTTTACACCGCCTAAGACTGAATCGGATACCGGCTTGCCGGAGAACTGGTGGGAGGAGCCGGCAGAACCGGCTGCCACGAAAACCGAGCAGCAAGCAGAACCAGAGGAGCCGTTGCCTGGTAAGGGCGTTATTCCGCCACTGCCTGATTGGGACGAGGGTGCAATGCACACCGCTATTGCACCCATTACCGAGGCGCGCAGAGAGGATCGAGAGGGGCCGCTGCGGGCGTTGGCGGAGGGGCTTGGGGTTCAAATGTCTGAAATTGAGCAGGCTGGCGGGGTGGATTTCCTGCGTCGTGCCGGTATGCTGCTGCGGCTTTGTATGCGGGGCTTGGTGTCTGCATCCCAGGCTCGAGCCAGTATGAAGAATGAGTTTCGGCTCGATATGACCTTGGTCAATATGAAGGACAACAACCCTATCAAGTTGTCCGCCAATGGTGAGCAGGCTATCAAGCATATGCTGGCGGAAGATCAGGGTTCGTTTCAGCCCATGGATCGAGCCATGCAGGAGTGTTTTGATGACTTTCAGGAGCATCAGCTGGCCATGATGGCGGGCATGCAAGGCGCTTTTCTGGAGTTGATGGACAGCTTGTCACCCCAGGCATTGGAAAAGCGCTTTGACAAAGGTCGCAGTAGTGGGCTCTCTATTGGCTCAAAAAATGCGCGTTATTGGGAAAGTTATCGAGAGCTGCATCGGGATTTGTTGGCCGAGGATGATATCTTTGCCAGTATGTTTGCGGAGCCATTTGCCCGAGCTTACGATGAGCAAATGTCCAAACTCAAGAAGACCAGAAATCCAAAGGGGAAGTAAGATGAAGTTGGGGTTTAAAGTGATCACATTGCTGCTGGCTGTGTGGCTTGGCGGCTGTTCATACTTTATGTCCGATCTTACCAAGGTGGATATGCGAATTGTGGCAGGGGGCGATGTAAACCCGGATGATAATGGGCGCCCCTCTCCAGTGGTAGTACGGGTTGTGGAATTGAAGTCCCCCGCAGTGTTTGAGAGCTCAGAGTTTTTTGCCTTGTATCAGGATGAGGCGCAGACCCTGGGGAGCGATTTGGTGGCTACTGAGGAGTTCGAATTCAAGCCCGGTGATGTCCAGGATATGAAGTTTGCGCTCAAGCCTGAGTCCAATTATGTCGGAATACTGGCGGCCTATCGCCAGCTGGACAAAGTGAACTGGCGATTGGTGTTGCCTCTTACTCTCAAGGATAAAAATCAGCTTACTGTGCTCCTGAATCGACGGGGAATCGAGCTGGCTACACCTCGTTGATCCGGCAGCATCCTTTGATCTGCACAAAATAGTGTAATTTTCTGCACACAACCGGCAGTTTTTTTGCGGTTGGCCTGTCTCTCTAAGCAATAAACCCATGTTTAGGGAGAGTTCGCTCCATGCCGTCGCATGACAAGGTAGTCTGGAGTGAGGGAATGCTTCTGCGCCCTCAGCATTTGCAACAGCACGATCGATATCTGGATCAACAGTTCCGCACCCGTGGCCGGATGCTTGATCCGTTTGGCTGGGGTATCAGTCAGTTACAGGTAGATGAGCAACTATTGCAGCAGGGCGCTTTTGCTATCAGTCGTGCGGAAGGTGTTTTTCCGGATGGAGGCCTGTTTGCAACCAACAGCCGCGTGCAGCGATTGCTGATGGAGGTGCATCCAGGCAAGCAGAATGTATTGATTTATCTGGCATTGCCGGTAGTGCTGCTGGGTGCCGACGAAACGGCCCCCGCCCAGGATGATAACAGCCTGACGCGCTGGATCAGCAGCGAAGAGGACGTCCAGGATAGCAATTTGGGCAGCAGTAAAACGGTTAACATCAGCGTTGCCCAACCGCGCCTTAAGCTTTTGCTGGAAGAGGATCTCACCGCTGATTACACCAGCATTCCCATAGCACGAATTAAAGAAAGCTATGTGGATGGTCGTATTGAACTGGATGAACAGTACATCCCACCCTGTTTGAATGTGACTGCCTCACAGCGGCTCACGTTCTTCCTTAAGGAAACCCTAAGCCTCTTGTCGCATCGAGCCGAAGCCATTGCGGCTCGGTTGTCTTCCGCATCTGGCCGTCGCGGCTCCTCAGATATCGCAGATTTTATGTTGCTGCAGTTGGTGAATCGCTACAAAGCGGGGCTGCGTCATTATGAATCCATCCAACAGATACATCCTGAGACTCTTTATCATCAGCTGGTGATGTTAAATGGAGAGATGGCCACCTTTACTGCTGAGAGCAAATTAGCAGCACAGGACATTCCCTACGATCACAAAAATCTCACGCACTGTTTCAACTTATTAATGGGTGAGATGCGTCAATCTTTGAGCTTGGTATTCGAACAAACCGCAGTGGCTTTGCCTTTGCAGGAGCGCCGCTTTGGCGTTCGGGTCGCGCCGATTCAGGATCGGGCATTGCTGGATCAGGCGCAATTTTTCCTGGCAGTGAAAAGCGAATGGAGCCCAGACAGCGTACGAACGCGCCTGCCCAGCGTAGTCAAAGCTGGAGGAGTAGAGCAGTTGCGTGAGCTGGTAAACCTGCAGTTGCCCGGTATCAGTTTGATACCTCAACCGGTAGCTCCCAGGCAGGTTCCATATACATCGGGCTGTACTTACTTCCAGTTAGAGAAAACGCCTGAGCACTGGTTACAGTTAAAGAAATCCGGCGGTATTGCGTTTCATTTTTCTGGTGAAGTCCCTGGTTTGGAATTGGAACTATGGGCTGTAAAGGGCTAAAAAACACCAAATTAGGGTTAACTAAGGGCAAGACACATCATGAGTACGGAAGATAAAACCCTGGTACAGATTCGCAATGCCGATGGAGTTAGCCAGGCAGCCCATCCCATCGCGGGTGGCTTTGCGCGCCCCAACCCGGGAGGGCGCTCCAAACCGCCACCGGTATCACCACAACCGGAGCCTGCACCGTCGCCTTCCTGGCCACCACCATCATCACCGCCGCAAGCAGCGGCAGGTAATAGTGGCTTCTTTCAGCCTGGATCTCAGGCGGGTGTAATTGCGGGGCAGGGTTGGGGTTATGGTGTTCAGCAAGGGCGAGCGTTGGACAATCCATTGCTGGCGGCTTCCTCTGGGTTACTTGAGAGAATGGCTCAGCTATCTGCACAGAATGAAGCTCATGATGTGATGTCCTACCGCGATGGCTGCGTGCAGCAATTGCAGATATTTGACCAGCAATTGCTGCATAACGACAGCAGTGAAGAAACCCGTTATTACGCCCGTTATGTACTGTGTACAGTCATGGATGAGTTGGTCAATAAAACTCATTGGGGCAGTGGCGTATGGAGCAATCAGTCCCTGCTGAGTCAGTTTCATGGGGAAACCGGCGGTGGTGAACGCTTCTTCCAGTTACTTGAGTATCTGCAACAGTCCCCGGCGAAAAACCTGCATTTGCTGGAGCTGATGTATGTCTGCCTTGGCCTGGGGTTTGAGGGAAAATATCGCCTTGATGCACGAGGTTATGCGCAATTGGAAGCGCTGCGTGACAATCTTTTCCACCTGATACGTATGCAAAAAGGAGAGCCAGAACGGGATCTGTCACCCCATTGGCAGCGCGTAACCCAGCGACGTAACCCTCTGTCCCGCTATCTGCCGTTGTGGGTTGTGGTTGCTGTGGTGGGCGTGTTGATGCTGGGCACCTATTCTGGCTTTTCCTATTTGTTAAACGAACGCAGCAGCGCGTTGCTCACCGAGCTGGAGCGCCCTCTCAGCGACGACGCAAATCACTGAACAAAGGCTAAAAACGGATGTTAAAACAAAAGTGGTTTATTACTCTGATTGGCGTAATCGCTCTGTCAATTCTGGTTTGGTTTGGCGGCCCTTATATTGCCATTGCCGATAACAAGTTTCTGGAAAGTGAAGTGGTGCGTCTGCTGATCATCATGGTGCTGCTGTTGGCGTGGGGCTTGAATAATCTACGTATGACCATGCAGGCCAAAGCGGGTCATGAAAAGCTTGCCAATGATTTGCAAGGCGAAAGTGCCAACAAAGATGCCTCCCAAGCCGGCGAAGTGGCGCTGCTCAGTGCCCGTTTCAAGGATGCCATAGAAACATTGCGCAGAAGCAGTAGTAACAACAGTCGCTACAGTAAAAACTACCTCTACGAACTGCCGTGGTACATCATCATCGGGCCACCGGGTACCGGTAAAACCACTGCGTTGGTCAATTCGGGATTGGATTTTCCGTTGGAAACTCGATTTGGGCGCGGTGCAATTCAAGGGGTTGGAGGAACGCGAAACTGTGATTGGTGGTTTACAGATCAGGCGGTATTGATTGATACCGCAGGTCGATACACCACTCAGGATAGCAATGCCAGTGCTGACGCGGCTGCCTGGAAAGGGTTTATCGGCCTGCTGAAAAAATACCGTAAACGCCGCCCAATTAATGGTGTGTTGGTGGCTATCAGTGTTGATGAGTTGGTGAATAAAACCGAATCGGAGCGAGTTGCCAACGTTAACGCGGTGCGGGCACGTTTGCAGGAGCTTAAAGATCAGCTTGGTGTGAACTTCCCGGTTTATCTGCTGATTACCAAGAGCGACCTGATGCCCGGTTTCAACCAGTACTTCGACATGATGGGCAAGGAGGAGCGCAGCCAGGTATGGGGTATGACCTTCCCGGATAAGCTTGAGGCCCATCAAACCTATCATCAGCTGTTTGAAGATGAGTTTGATCTGGTGGCAAAACGGCTCCACGATGGGGTTTTGGGTAAATTCCATTTTGAGCGAGATGTGCGTCGTCGTGCGGATATTCTTGGGTTTCCTTCCCGCTTCGAACAGCTGAAAACACATTTTTCTGAGTTTGTCGGACGCACATTCAGCGAGTCCCGTTTTCAGGATCACTATTTGTTGAGGGGCGTATATTTTACAAGCGGAACTCAAGAAGGCGCTGGCATGCAGCGCATTATGCAAAATATGGCAGGGCAGATGGGCTTTGCACAGGATGCACTGGTCGGTGGGCCAGCCCAGGGGAAAAGCTATTTTCTGAATAGCCTGTTTCAGAAAGTGGTGTTTCCTGAGTCTGAGCTGGCAGGAGCCAACCGCCGCTACGAAAGTAAATTACGTTGGGCCCGTAACCTGGGGTATGGGGCTACTCTGGCCGGTGCTGCCGCGACCACGGTAATGTGGTCCACCAGTTATGGCCTTAACGAATCACGGCTGAATGTGGTGCAAGAGCACCTGGAGCAATACACCCGACAGCGTGCTCAGTTGCTTGGTAATGAAATGCCTGAACAGGTAGTTCAGACCATGCAACCACTGCTTGCGCTGCGTGATGTTTATCGCCCCGATAACGACGGTTGGCAAATAGGTGCCGGGTTATATCAGGGCGATGCCTTTGCTGAACAGTCGGAAACTGAATATCAGATTGTTTTGAATCAGGAATTCTATAAGTCGTTGCAAAAGCAGTTGGCAAGCCAGATACAGCAGAATCAGGATTTGCCGGAATACCTTCACCATGCTTTGAAAGCCTATTTAATGCTGAGCCTGCCACTACGGCTGGATAAGGCCTATGTGGAAACCTGGCTGCGGGCAGACTGGCGCAATCGTTATGCCGATCAACCGGAGCAGCTGGAGGCTTTAAACCTGCATCTTACCCGCTTGTCGGAGATGGATTGGCCAGCGCTTGAGCCAGATGAGCTGTTGGTGGAAAAAAGCAGAAGAGTATTGCGCCAGGTGCCTTTGGCACAGCAAATTTATGCCTCTTTGCAAGATAAAGCGCGTCAACAGGCACCAATGGATTATCGGTTCGATAGTCAGGTTGGGCACGATATTCACTATGTGTTTGAAGGTGAATTTCTGGCGATACCCTGGCTGTATACGGTTGAGGGCTATCACGATTTCTTCAAGCCCCAGCAAGCCAATATCATAGAAGATCTGGCCGATGATAGTTGGGTAGTGGGCAGCCGTGGCGAAGACATGAGCGATATGGATCTGGCCAATGTACAGGCAGAGATAGAGAAGCGTTACCTGGACGATTACATTGGCTATTGGCGTTCAGCCTTATTCCAATTGCGTTTGCAGAACTCCTTGTCTTTAGATGAGCACGTCCGTTTGCTCAATGAAATGCTATCCGGCAGCTCACCTCTACGCAGAGTTTTGGATGAAGTGGTCGTGCACACGCAATTATCTAAACCGCTGGTTGATCCGAGCGTAATTGCCGATAACGTGGCCGGTGCGGGCAAGTTAGCGCGTATGGCCGACCCCAAGGCAGGCAAAATTGGGCGCATCGCCAGCATGGCTGGTCGTAGTCGTTTGATGCAGCTTCCTGAAAACCCAGCGACCCTCGTAGACAAGCGGTTTGAGCCCTTGCATGATTTGATGTTGGCGCAAAACGGACAAGCAGCACCGTTCGATCGCGTTACCGCGGCGTTAACCGAGCTGCAATTCTACCTGGAGGGCATCACCAGCTCCGGTTCCACCAGCCAAGGGGCTTTTGATGCAGCGGTTGCGCGTATGAGTAACGGCCGATCCGACCCGATCGGGCGCTTGAAAGTCGAAGCGCGGCACTTACCGGAACCGGTTAAACAGTGGGTAGAATCACTTACAGATCGTGCGTGGGGGCACACCTTGGGAGCGGCTCGCGGCCACATCGCAGCGGAATACGATGTCATGGTCCGGCCTTTCTATAATCGCAGTCTTGCCGGGCGCTATCCATTGGACAAGCGCGCCAATGTGGATGTGACTCTCGCGGACTTTGCCGAGTTTTTCAAGCCTGAAGGTATCGAACACCAGTTCTTTGAGAATTATCTGGCTCCATTCGTGGATACTCGCAGATCGCCATGGCGTATGGTGTCTGTGGATGGGCAGGGATTGGCCTTGAGCAAACAGACTTTGGCGCGTTTCGAACAAGCTGATCAGATTCGCAAAGTGTTCTTCTTTGACAGTGATGCACCTCAGGTCAGCTTCAAACTGCGGGCTACCTATCTAGATGCCAACATCAACCGTTTTGAACTCAGTATGCTGGGTGAGCGCCTTGAGTATCGTCACGGGCCTGCCCGTCGCAACGAGGTTACCTGGCCGTCAGAGGTCAGTCAGGATAACGTTCGCTACGTCTTTGAGGATCATTACGGTGTGCAGTTTGCAGATCAAGTGAACGGAGCCTGGGGACTGTTCCGATTGCTGGATCGATTCCCTCTTAAAAAGACGGGTTACTCGGATCGCTATCAACTTACGGTGAAAGATCAAGAGCGCAAAGCGGTCTATGAGCTGCATGCCAGTAGTGCACAAAACCCGTTTGGTCGAGATTACCTTGGTAACTTCAATTTGCCCAACAAACTATAGGGGTCAGAATGAATTTGCGTTATCAATCTGCTGCCCTGAGCCACGTAGGTAATGTACGGGAACTGAACGAAGATGCGTTTTGCGATGATACGGGCAGCGGAGTGTGGTGTGTCGCCGATGGCATGGGTGGTTATGACGCCGGAGAGGTAGCGTCAGCCATGGTGGTAAATGCCGTGACTCAGGCAGCGTCGACTCTAAATGACACTCCCACCCTGCAACAAAAAGTAGAGGCTATATCCAACGCCATCCAGTCCGTTAATGATCAACTTACCCAAGAACGAACCTTAACTGCAGACAGCTCGATGATGGGGTGCACAGTAATTGCGTTGATGACGCAAGAGCAGGAAGGTGCCTGTGTGTGGGCAGGGGATAGTCGCTTGTACCTATTGCGGGATAATGGGCTGTATCAGCTTAGTAAAGATCACAGTGTGGTGCAGGAGCTGTTGGATAAGGGCGTGATCGCCGATCAAGACATAGGTACGCATCCGCAGCGGCATGTTATTACCCGAGCTGTCGGGGCGGATGTCAGTTTGGAGCTGGATTATCTGGCCATTGACCTGCTGCCGGAGGATGTATTGTTGCTATGCAGTGATGGGTTGTATTCGGAATTGCAGCCAGATCAGATTATGTCCGTGCTCTCAGCCCCGGTTGAGTGCGAGGAGAAAGCATCCCGTTTGATCGAGGCGGTCTTGTCGGGCAATGCCAGTGATAACGTCACCGTGAATGTGATTGCAGTGGAGCAGGGATAGCCCACGGAATGAATCAACGGAATGATAAAACGGTAGTGCAGCGCCCTGCTGATGCAACACAAGTGCAGGTGTCTAATGAGGATGCGGGTAAAACCGTGGTGGCTGGCATGCCGGGCCTGGATAGTGCAGGGGCAAAAGTTGCCGCCCGCAGTGCCAGTGAAGGCATGGTGCTGAAGCAGCGTTTTGAGTTGGTGGAGCAATTGGGTTCCGGGGGGATGGGTGCCGTATTCAAAGCTCGTGATTTGCGTCAGGTTGAAGCGGGTGATGCTGATCCCTGGGTAGCAGTCAAGGTGATCAATGAATCCTTCTGCCGCCACGAGCATGCCCTGGTCAGTCTGCAGCAGGAGACTAAAAAAACCCAGCGTCTTTCTCATCCCAATATTGTCAGTGCATACGATTTTGATCGTGATGGCGATGTTGCTTTCATGACCATGGAGCTGTTGCAGGGCCAATCGTTGGATCAGTTGTTGAGAAAACATAAAACCGGGCTCAGTCAATCCAGAGCCCTGCACATTCTGCGACAGATAACCGATGCAATCATCTACGCTCATCAGCAAGGCGTTGTGCATGCGGACTTAAAGCCTGCCAATATATTCATCACTCAGACGGGGCAGGTAAAAGTGTTGGATTTCGGCATCGCGCGTGCGATATATGCAGAATCTACAGCACTGGATGTATCTTCCATTCAGGCATTTACCCCGGCCTATGCCAGTGTAAACGTATTGTGTGGCGCCAAGCCCCAGCAGCAGGATGACCTGTATGCGTTGGGCTGCATATTTTACATGCTTTTTACAGGGGAGCACCCCTATAAGCGTTGTAAAGCCACAGAGGCTGATGCAGCGATGATGAAGGTGCCGCGAATAGGCGATCTGACGCGCGCGCAATGGAAAGCATTGAGTCTGCTGTTGGCGTTCAATCCCCAGACCGATCTTACTATTGAAGGGTTCCGTCAGCGTTTCTTCGGTGAATCCTCTCGTCGCCCTCGTCAGCTTGCATTAATATCCAGTGCAGCGCTTATTCTATTGGTGACCGGTTTTTTTCTGTTGAATTGGGTTTCTCATCGGGAGCATCGAGCGGTTGAGTCGTTATTGGCTCAGCCTGACTTTAAGTCTGTGCAAAAGGGTACGTTGCGTTTAAACGAGTTTAATAAGCAGGATACGCTGGTGATTTTGCAAAGTGCCCGTGACGCGGTACTGCATAACCTTGGCAGTCAAATGCAAGGTTTAAAATCGGCAGATGATTTTCAACGTGTTAGCCAATTGTTTGATCTGCTGATGCCGTTGTACGCTGACTCTTCGGCGTTACAGGATTTGCAGAGCCAATTTAACCGTCTTCGAGATGCTTTTTTGTCGCAGCTGGCGGGTGATATTGAGCAGATAATCGAAAGTCGTGATTATCAAACCAGCCAGCCTGATTTTCAGACATTGATCTCGGATCTTCAAACAGTGGAGCCAAGCCACCCATTGTTCGAGCGCTATGATTTTAAACATCTTTTAGCCAAAGAAGCCGGTTTGGCTGTGTATCTGGGGCAGCAAGCGATGGCAGAGGCTATTGTTGCACAGGCATCGGGGTTGTTTCCCAATGAGGCCTCGCGTTTTCAGGCTATCCTCACTCGACAGGGGCAGGGCAGTTCCGTGCAAGCAGATTCACTCGGGAGCAACTCTGATTCTACCGCATGGCTTCAGGAGTATCGTGAGGCTGTCGCTTTGGCGCAACAGCAGAGGTTGGAGAGTGGCGATGATGTCAGCGAACTTATGCACAAGTTGCAGCAGGATAACCCAGCCATGTATGGCGTGCTGAAAGCCAGTTTACGTCACTTCTATCAGGATGGGGATGTTCAGGATTTGGAGTTATTGGCGTGGAAGAAGCAATGGTTGCCGGTAAGATCAACGGCGGTTGCGGTTAAACGTTATGATCCTTGTCGGGCTCAGTCTCGCTGCCGTGATCAGCTTGCACCTAATGTTCAGGGCCCTGAGTTGGTCGTTATTAAGGGGCTGCGTGCGGTGCCCGGTTTTGCTGTTAGCCGTACGGAGGTAACGATCGCGGATTATAATCACTACTGCCGAATGTTTCGGGCCTGTTCGTTGCGCGCAGGAGCGGGGCTGCCCATCACCGATATTAGCTTTCAACAGGCACAAAACTACGTCGCTTGGTTATCGAAAATGAGTGGCCACCAATATCGCATTCCTACTTTGCAGCAGTGGAAGTTGATGGCAAAAGACGACAGCGGCATTCGTGATCATAATTGTAAAGTCTACGCCGGTGGACGTTGGGTAAGGGGTGGTAGTTTGCGTTCTGCCGCTGAGGGGTATCAGAACTCATTGGGTTTGCAGAATTTGTTTGGCAACGCCGGGGAGTGGGTGCGTGATGGCAGCAATTTGCTTACCGTTGGCGGTGATGCGAGCACTGAGCTGGATGGATGCAGTGCAGCGGCAATCACCCAGGGCGCCCCTGATGGGGGCCCCTTACATGGATTTCGTGTAGTAAGAACGCTTTAGTGTGATCAGCAGGTGTCGTTTAGCCGCCTGCCGCCTTGTTACGCATTAGCATGGCGTATTCGGGATCGAAATCTGCCGGGGCTGGGATGCGCACAGTCCAGCCGTCGCCTTTGGCCACGTCCACAGTCTCACCTTTGGTGGTCTCTATGTGATTGAGTGTAAAAACATGATCGCCCGCTGGGGTCATCAACTCCAGCTGGTCACCCACGGCAAACCGGTTTTTCACGGTGATTGTCATCAGGCCTTTGCTGCGGTCGTATTCTGTAACCTCCCCTACAAACTGCTGAGTGCCGGAATTGGAGCTGTTCTCCTCGTAATTCTGAAATTCAGCTGGCAGGTGGCGACGATAGAAACCTTCCGTGTAACCGCGGTGGGCCAATCCCTCCAGTTGATCCATCAGCGTCCAGTCGAAGTCTGCCTTGTTTGCAGCATCGTCTATGGCGCGGCGGTATATCTGTGCGGTTCGAGCCACGTAAAAATGAGATTTGGTGCGGCCTTCGATTTTTAATGAGTGAATGCCCATTTCAGCGAGCCGCTTTACATGTTGCACTGCTCGCAGGTCTTTCGAGTTCATAATATAGGTACCATGCTCATCTTCATAAGCGGGCATGTATTCCCCTGGCCGGCCTTCTTCCTGCAACAGGAATATCTTATCCTGCGTGGATTGGGTTGCCATCGGGTCAAATTTTTCCACGGCGACGATATCACCTTCTGGCGTTTCTTTGGCCTCGTGGGTGTCGTATTTCCAGCGGCAGGAATTGGTGCAGGCTCCCTGATTAGAGTCTCGGTGCGTCATGTAGCCGGATAGCAGGCAGCGCCCTGAGTAGGCGATGCATAGCGCGCCATGAACGAATACTTCTAACTCCATTTCCGGTACCCGTTGACGGATTTCCTCAATTTCATTCAGAGATAATTCGCGGGATAAAATCACGCGAGATACGCCTTGCTGTTGCCAGAATTTCACGGTTGCCCAGTTGACTGCGTTTGCCTGTACAGAGAGATGCACAACCTGATCGGGCCAGTTCTCCCGCACCATCATGATCAGGCCGGGATCTGACATGATGAGGGCATCCGGTTTCATGGCTACGATCGGTTCCATATCGCGAACAAATGAGCGGATTTTGTCGTTGTGTGGTGCCAGGTTGGTGGCGAGATAGAATTGTTTGCCTAAACGGTGAGCAATGTCGATCGCTGTGGCCAGGTTTTCCTCTTTGTTAAATTCGTTGTTGCGTACCCGCAGGCTGTAGCGGGGCTGGCCTGCGTAGACTGCATCGGCGCCGTAGGCGAATGCGTAACGCATACTTTTGAGTGTCCCGGCGGGGGACAGTAATTCCGGTTTGAGCATAAATCTGATTCCAGTATCTGTTTGCAGGACAAATAGGGCGGTGGATTCTAGATTTTTTGGCGTACTAAAGTATTAATCCAGGTCAAGGTGGCGGTGGTATGTACACATATACAAAATGTTGCGCAAAAACCTGCTCAAATTGCCCGTTGGAATAACGCTGAATGCGGGTCAAACTACTGAAAAAATTAAAAATATTCTTTTATATCAATTAGATATGATTGTTGGCACAAGCCTTGATATATATCTACTGTCAGCGCAGCGCTGGCCAATAGGGGTTAATGCTACCGAATGTGTGGGCTCGGTTTCCTGCGGCGGTAGTAACCAAAAACTAGATTTTAAACGGATTTTTAAAGAGGTATCGGTCATGCCAACACCCGCGTATATGAGTATCGAAGGCGAACTTCAAGGTTTGATTACCGCTGGCAACTTCACTGAGGCAAGCGTTGGTAACATTTACCAGGAAGGTCATGAAGATCAGGTTCTGGTTGAGGCGTTCAAGCACAACATCATCCTGCCACGTGATCCACAGAGTGGTCAGCCTACTGGTCAGCGTGTTCACCAGCCAGTAACCATCACTAAAATTTTCGATAAGTGCTCTCCTTTGCTGTATTCCGCGCTGACTTCCGGTGAGCGTATGGTTGGTTGCAAAATCGAATGGTGGAGAACTTCCGCTACTGGAACTCAGGAGCATTACTTCACGATCGAGCTGGAAGACGCCATCATTGTAGACATCAAGGCTTATATGCCTAACTGTCAGGATCCTGGTCAGTCTCACTTTACTCACCTGGAAGACGTGTCCTTTACTTACCGCAAAATCACGTGGACTCACGAGATTTCCGGTACTTCCGGTCATGACGACTGGCGCGTACTTAAAGTGTAGTCCTGATCTATCAGGCACAAAAAAGCTGGCTGCCGTTATGGCGCCAGCTTTTTTTATGTCGATGCTAAACTAACGATCATCAGCCCCGATTATGTCCAGCTCATTCAAAAACAGGCAGTAATGTCCTCTATTGCGCGGTGATACAGTTTGCCGTATTCCTCTTCATCATTGTGTGATGCTTTGATGATCCACCCAAGGCTGACCGGGTTAAAGTTCTGCGCTTGGTAATTGGCGTTGTAATCGTTTTGGAACAGGTAATTGGCATTGGTGGTGCTGGAGCCGATGTGGTCATCCTGATCCCACAAACCTAATTGGGATTTCGGCGTGCCTTGCAAGGTATCTATAATATAGTGGTTTTGTTCTGGCGGCTGATAGATCAACACGCTTTTTTTGCCGTAGTTCAATATTGAGAACTGATGTGAGCCGCAGTGTTTAGGAAAGCGGTAACTGCATTGCTGCAAGGTACCCTTTTCTTTACCCCAGAAGCTGTTCTCGGTGGTATTGATTTTGTATGCCAGCGGCTGACAGTGAATTCGCGCGGTTTTCACGATCTTGTCGATTATGCCTGGGTGCCCGTACCGCACCATATGGGTGCCGGTAGTAGCGGGGCGGTTCGTGGTTCCGGTGATGCGGGTGGTTTCGCCGGGAAAATCAGGAACAGAAATGCCTCCTGTATCCAGTTGCGAGGCCTGATTGCCGAACTCTTCTTCAGCGTATTTCTGCACCTGTTTGGGTGTTTGCTGGCCGATGGAACGATACGAGCCATCGTCTATTTTGGTGTTGCTGGTACAGCCAGCCAATGTCATCAAGCTGACTATGCCTATATAGGGTAAAAAATTAAATGGTTTCTGTTCCATGACGGGTTCCAACCTCGACGTATTCCTGTATGTAGACAGAAAGCACGCAAAAGAGATTGGAATTTGCGGGAAAGTAAATCTAATTGAACAGATTTTTGTGGCTTTCGAAAAGCTGTTTTAACTCGGTCAGGTCTTCATCGACAGCGATGGGCAAGTCGTTGGTGATCAAATCCAATAATACGATGGCGTTGAGGGCAGAGTCCGTATCGGAATAGTTTTTGATGCGGGCAGCAATGTGTACATTGATTTGGTGAATGTTGATGTAGATTTTCTTCAAGGCTTCGAAGTTGAGCTTTTTGCCGTCGCGGTTATGAAGGAAATTCGAAAAAAGATAGGTTGTGCAAGCCCGGTACATGGTTTCCTCTGGAGTGGAAAACGGGTTGTGATACCAGGCCATAGGCTTGAAAAATCGAGTGTGAGGGCAGCCGCTGGTGGCCATCACCAGGCCCAACAATGAACTGAACGCCTCTTGGGCCGACGTTTCTGCCAGTACGGTTTTGTTGTCCATGGTGACTTCGGCACGGACATCGTCGTATGAGTTGCAGGCGGGCAGCTTGACGAACGGAATCAGCCGCACGGCCAACGGGCAGTACTCATGCCAGATGTCGTTCAGAGTACAGTTGGGGCATTTTTTAAAGGCGAGTTTGCACCAGTCGGGTATGTCTTCTTCAGGGGCGGCGTGCTCATAGGTATCGTCGTTCAGCTCGATGGTCTGATCGAACACATAATCCTGTGTCTTGAAAAATATTTGATAGCGGATCGACTTTTCTTCTGTGCTCATTGGGCCCCACTCCTACCTAACAGGTTAAGTGTAGCTCATGATTTCTACCTTACTGCAGTTATCTCTGTTTCAGTGCCAAAACAAATTCTGGTAGCGCAGTGGCCACCGCTGGCGAGGTGGCTGGGTGTTCTGTGCGGAAAGTGAGCGCCTGTTCTATACGGGCCTCTGGGTTGGGATGGCTGCTGAGAAACTTGGGCGGGTATTTGCCTTGTTTACGCTCCACTACATACTGGAAAAAGCTGTCAGACCACAGGGTGTGGCCATAGTAATCCTGTAGAGTCCGCAGGGCCTCTTTGTCGGCAGCGCTTTCCTGCTGGCGGGTGAAGCTTAATTGGGTCAGGGCGCTGGTGGTGCCGGCCAATTGTCCAATGCTGCCGCCGGGATCGGCCCCAACCAGGTTAGATAGGGCCATTCCTACGGTAATAGCTCGACTGTAAGCCACGATAGGGTCGCGATGTTTAATGTGCGCTATTTCGTGGGCGATAACCATGGCCAGAGCGTTTTCGTTGGGCACGTTTTCCAGCGCGCCTCGGAAGATCATAATATGGCCACCGAGGCTGGCAAAAGCGTTCACCATCGGGCCATCGAAGTAATGAATCTTTACCTTCATGTCTTGAGGCAGTGCCTGGCGCGCGGCCAGGGCGTCTGCCAGGCCTTGCAGATACCTTTCAATACGCTCATGGTCGGGTCGATCCCTGCTTTCCATCAGCTTGTTGATGGACTTATCAAGCAGGCGGGCTTCCCAAGAATACGGAATATGCTGAGCCAACGCTCCGGCCAGATAGGACAAAGAGAGAATGGTGATCAGTATCAGCGCCACAAGTCCGGTGAACAGCCAAGCGAACTCCTTAAGTGGATGAACGGGCGTAATATTGGAGCCTTCAGGTATGCGTGGATTTTCGTATTCCATGATCAGCGCGTCAGAGCAGTGCCGTAGGCAATGACTTCCACACAGCCCATACTGTTTTGAATGCCCTGAGAAATGGGGGAAGTTTCGGTTTTAACGTTGATAATCATATCGGCTCCCTGGGCCTTTGCTGCCTCCTTCATGCGCAGGAGTGCTTCCCGCCGGGCTCGCTCCAGCAGTGACTCATAAGAGGTCACCGGGCCACCAAACAGGTTGCGTAGGCTGGCTACAAACCGTTTAAAGTAGTCTACCGATATCACCACGCTACCGGTTACCAGTGTGGTGCTTGCAGGGATGCTATCCGGTGGGCAGTAGCGAGTACTGAAGATCAGGATATTCTGCAGGCTTCGCTCGCGCTTGCGGATAGACTTAAAGTGGCGAGTTTCCGCCAGGCGCCCAAACGTGTATCCCAACACCATCAATACAACAAATATGATCAGTTGATCCATAGCGCTATTCGCTCTCCAGCACCACGGCAGTGCCGTAGGCGAACAGCTCCGCCGCCCCTGCCGTGATCGAAGAAGTCGAAAAGCGCACATTCAGCACCGCGTTGGCACCGATGGCCGCAGCCTGTGCACACATTCGCTCGACGGCCTCGTCCCGCGCTTCTTGCAGTAACTCGGTGTAGCCTTTCAGCTCGCCGCCAAACAAATTCTTGAAATTGGCCATGATGTCGCGGCCAACATGCTTGGCTCGCACGGTATTGCCCTGAACCATTCCCAGATGCCGTGTAACACGCTTGCCTGGAATGGTCTCAATATTGGTCACCAGCATGGTGAAACGGCCTCCTGATGGCGTCAAAAAACTGAAATAAGCATGCCTGCCTGCAAATCTTTAAACAAGTGAAAAGATTTTCTGAAAAACAGGCCGGTTTTTTAACGGTCAACCGTCTCTATTTACATAAATCTGCACACTTTGACAGAAACGGAGCCTGAATGAGCCTGCTGACGGCGGAAGAAATCAGCCTATTGGCCACGCAACCCATTGCGGGGGATAACCCGGCAGGGGAGAACGTGCGTCTGGAGCTGGCATTTGAAGCGATTGAGCAGGAAATTGCCAAGCTGGATTCCTTTACGTCAGAAGACCCGGTGCGCTGGAACGATATCACGGCCACCGCTCGCCAGATCCTGCTAGAAGAGTCCAAGGACTTTCTGGTGGCTTGCTTTCTTACCCGTTCCCTATGCGAGGTGGATTTGCTCGATGGCCTAAATCAGGGCTTGCAGATCGGAAAAGGCATTGCTGATACCTTTTGGGATCATGCTTTCCCCCCCAAGAAGCGCTTGCGTGGACGCTCCCAGGCATTCGAGTGGTTAGTCGAGAAATGCCATCCCTTATTGGAAGAGTTTAACCCTGGTGCAAATGATCTGGAACGCATCAAGGCGCTTGAGATTAATTTGGGCGCATTGGATGACTTGCTGTTGGAAAAAATGGCAGAGAATGCGCCAAACATGGCAGAGTTTCGGCAAACGTTTCGCCGTATGCGCCAGGGGCTTGAAGTTGAACAGGCAAACAAGCAGCAATCCGCTGCTGCTCCGTCCGGCTCTCAGGCATCCGCAACTCAAGTAAGTCCGGAGCGGGCTACCCCCAGTATTGCCCCTGTTAGTGGGCCGGCCCAGGTTGCCAGTGATCGAGACCTGATGGCAGTGTATCGCGCCTGTCAGGAGCAGCTACGTCATGCCAGTCAACATATCGCGTCTAAAAACCCGTTAGATAGCGAGGCCTTCCGCATCAACCGTTTCATAACCTGGTTGGGCGTGAATCAGCTACCTCCGGCCATGGCTACCAAAACCCAGTTACGACCAGTATCCAAAGAGAAAATGGACGTGCTGAATGCGCTATATCAAGAGAAGCGGTGGCAGGATCTAGTGGTGGAAATCGAGCAAAGCTTGGTGAAATCACCGTTTTGGATAACCGGACAGCGCATGGTGTGTGAAGCGCTTGAGGAGTTGAATGCAGAAGGCCCTGCGGACATGGTTAAACAAAGCGTGCGGAGTTTTGTTAAGCGCTTCCCGGATGTAGTCACACTGACATTTAATGACGACACGCCCTTTGCAGATGACAAAACGCGCCAGTGGGTACAGGCCCTCGGGCAGTCCAGTGGCGGCAGCGCTGGCTCGGCGTTGGTGATCGATACCTCCGAAATCAGCAAAGACTGGGAGGACGCGTATAGACAGGCCCAGGATCTTGCTGGTGAGAAGAAAATGCGAGAAGCACTGGCGCTGTTTCAGAGTGGAGTGTCCTGTTCTACGTCGTTACGGGAACAGGCACTGTGGCGTTTTAATCAAGCGCGTTTTTGTTTCGAACAGGGCATGCAGGCGTTGGCCTTGCCATTGTTGGAAAGCCTGGATAACCAGCTCTCCCAACAGGGAGTGGAGGAGTGGGAACCCCAGGTATCAAAACGGATTCTTGAATTACTGTTGCGCTGTTATCAGCAGAATGAAGTTACAGATGACAGGAATCAAAAGATAGAAAAGCTGCATGCCCGGTTGTGCAAACTCGATCTGGCGTTGGCATTCGATCTAACCAACCATTAACCAGAAGTTAATTAACGACTAACCAGGAAAGGAAACGTTATGTCTAAAGAGGGTACGGTAGCGCCAAAAGAGCGCATTAACATCAAATATCGCTCAGAACATGGAGGGGCGCAGGAGTCAGTAGAGCTGCCCTTTAAAATGATGGTTGTGGGCGATTTTACCCAACGCGAAGATGATCGGGTTATTGAGGCACGCAAGCCCATTAATGTTGATAAAGACAACTTTAACGATGTGCTTCGCAACCAGAAAATCGGCGTGGACATGACCGTTGCAAACCGTCTGTCCGATGAAGAAGGCGCAGAGATGGGGGTCAGCCTTAAGTTTGAGTCTATGAAAGACTTTAGCCCTGAGAATGTTGCCCGCCAGGTACCAGAGCTGAAAAGCCTGCTGGAATTGCGTGAAGCTTTAGTGGCCCTAAAAGGTCCTCTTGGCAACGTGCCTGCTTTCCGCAAAGCGATTGAGAGCATTCTGGAAGACGATGAACAGCGCCAAGTTGTGCTGGGCGAACTGAAAATTGAAGGTTAATAAGTTCTACTAATCAGGAGAGTATCATGGGCAACCCCGAACGCATGGTACAAAATGGCGAAAACGCGCTGGAAGTTACCGAAGGCTCGTTGCTGGACCAAATTGTATCCCAAACCCGAATGAACCCAGGCGATGAAGGTTATGATGTCGCCAAACGTGGCGTTGGCGCTTTTATAGCCGAGCTGTTGCGTCCAGAAAACAAAGAAGAGCGCGTCAATAAAAACCTGATTGACCGAATGATTGATGAGCTGGATGTGCAGCTCAGCGCGCAAATGGATGACATCTTACATAATAAGGATTTCCAGTCCCTGGAATCTGCGTGGCGTGGCCTGAAGTTGCTGGTAGATCGCACCGATTTTAGCCAGAACATCAAAATCGAAATGTTGAATGCCTCCAAGCAGGATTTGTATGACGATTTTGAGGATGCTCCCGATATCACCAAGTCAGGACTCTACAAGCTGGCCTACACGGCGGAATATGGTCAGTTTGGTGGTGAACCGGTTGGGGCTATCATATCCAATTACGAATTCAACCCCAGCTCAGCAGACATGAAAGTGGTTCAGAATACCGCTGCCGTTGCGGCGGTTTCTCATGCACCCTTTATTGCTGCTGCAGGCCCGAAATTTTTCGGGTTGGATGAATTTGAAGGGCTACCAAACCTAAAAGAACTGAGTTCCATATTTGAAGGTCCGCAGTTCGCAAAATGGCGCAGCTTCCGCGAATCAGAGGATTCAAAATACGTTGGCCTGACCCTGCCACGCTTCTTGTTGCGTTCACCTTATCACCCGGAAGAGAACCCATCCAAAGGTTTCAACTATACCGAAACCGTAAGTGGATCCCATGAAAACTATTTGTGGGGAAACACCTCATTTGCGTTCGCAACCCGGTTAGCTGAATCGTTCGCAAACTTCCGCTGGTGCCCCAATATCATCGGGCCACAGAGCGGTGGTGCGGTCGAGGATTTGCCTGTTCATGTGTATGAGTCCATGGGTGAGCTGGAATCCAAGGTGCCTACCGAAGTTCTGATTTCTGATCGAAAGGAATTTGAACTCTCTGAGGAAGGTTTTATTCCCCTGACCATGCGTAAGGGCAGTGATAACGCGGCGTTCTTCTCCGCCAACTCCGTACAGAAGGCCAAGTATTTCGGCAACAATGAAGAAGCTAAGGCCAAGGAGCTGAATTTCCGACTCAGCACCCAGTTGCCTTATATGTTTATTGTTAACCGGTTGGCGCACTACTTGAAAGTGCTGCAACGGGAGAACATCGGCACCTGGAAAGATCGAGTTGAGCTACAGCGCGAGTTAAATCATTGGATCAGTGCCTACGTGGCCGACCAGGAGAACCCCTCTGCTGCAGTTCGCAGTCGACGACCTCTGCGCTCTGCACAAATTGTTGTGGAAGATGTGGAAGGCCAACCCGGTATTTACCGCGTAGACCTGAAAGTACGTCCCCATTTCAAGTATATGGGCGCGGATTTTGAGCTCTCGTTAGTGGGTAAGTTGGAAAAATCCTGATGATGCAGGCCGATACCTTTTGGGTGTCGGCCTTTTAGCCCACACGTCGAGTTCGAATATATGAGAAAAGAGCATAGCTTGTTGGATCGGTTGGACAACGAAGTCCTCCCGGCCAGTTACACTACCAAGTTTGATTGGAACGCTTTTCTCGATAGTGTGACTTTGAATATTCAGAATATGCTGAATGTTAGGGTGGGCAGTGTTAAAGCGCTACACCAATTCGGAATGCCGGATTTTAATGACGTAGTGAATCAGTTTCCCGATGCTGTGCTCTATATTCGCAACGCGATACAGCATTTTATCGAAGAATACGAACCGCGATTGGAGAGCGTCAGTGTTTATTATGTGCCCGATCCGGATCAGCCCCTACATATGAAGTACGCCATCGAAGGTACTTTGCGTTACCAGGAACAGGTTTCCCGAGTAGCATTTGATACTGTGCTGACCGGCTCCGGTCAGGCAACGGTCAGGATATAACGGTGTCGTTCAACAAATATTTTCATGACGAACTAACCAACATCCGAGAGCTGGGGCGCGAGTTTGCAGAGCGTAATCCAAGATTGGCACCGTTTCTTACGGTGGAAGGCCAGGATCCGGACGTTGAGCGATTGCTGGAAGGTTTCGCTTTTCTGACTGGCCGATTACGGCAAAAACTGGATGACGAGCTGCCGGAGGTAACTCATTCGCTAATGGCGTTAATGTGGCCTCACTTTTTACGTCCGATTCCAGCCATGTCGATGCTCCAGTTCACGCCGTTATCCACGCTGTCAGAGAAGCAAACCATTGCAAAAGGTATTGAAGTGGAGTCGCGAAGAGTGGATGGCACCGCCTGCGCTTTTCAAACCTGTTACGATGTAGAGCTTTTGCCTCTGGAAGTGTTATCGACACGGCAGCACCAAAGGCCATCAGGAGCCAGTGTGTCAGTCTTGATTGGCCTCACGGCTCATGTGTCTTGGCAGGATATCAAACTGGATAAGTTGCCTGTATATCTACATGGCGAGGTCCATGTGGCGCAGCTGCTGTATTTATGGTTGTTTCGTTATCTGTCGGCTATCGATGTAGTGGCCCACACCAACGACGGTGATGAGATACTGGTAACGCGCTTGTCGGAGCAGTCGGTTACGCCGACTGGTTTTGGTGATCATGAGAACCTTCTGCCGGTATCTCCTTATCTATTGAATGGGTACAGGCTCATTCAGGAATATTATGCGTTACCTGAAAAATTCCATTTCTTCCAGGTAGAAGACCTGCAGTGCATTCGTGAACGCGCTGCGCGGGATGAGCGGGTTGCAACAGCGAAATCCATTGAACTGAAATTTCAGTTTGAGCGGGCGCTGGATACCCACGTAAATATCAGCGAGGACAATTTCAGGTTGTTCTGTACGCCGATAGTAAATTTGTTCAAGCATGACGCTATCCCGGTGCGGGCAGATCACAAGAAAACGGAATACAGAGTGGTTCCCAGTGGAGAAGACCCGTCCCACTACGAAGTTTTTGATATTACCAATGTGCAGGGGTGGGGGCATCGGAGCCACCAAAACCAGCTATTCAAACGCTTCGAATCATTTGAGCATTTTGAGACGGCACCAGTCGATAACCACAAACGTTATTATCGTGAGCGTCAAAAACCGGCGGTGACGGGTTACGGGCTAGATAGCTATCTCAGCTTTGTTAATCAGTACGAGCATAGCGTATTTCCGGAGACTGAAACGGTTTCAATCGACTTAATATGCACAAACCGACATCTGCCAACGTTGCTGGGAGTCGGTGACATTTGTGTAGAAACTGGCAGCAGTCCTGAGTATGCCACCTTCGAAAACATTACCCATGTCACGCCGTCGTTTGCTCCACCGCTGGATAAAGGCTTCCATTGGCGGCTCATATCTAACATGTCGCTCAATTACATGTCCCTCACCAATCTAAAGTCATTGAAAGCGGTGTTGTCCACGTACGATTACAAAAGCTACTACGACCGTCAGCAGGCGTTAACCAGTCAGCATCGGCTCGATGCATTTGATGGAATTCAAGGCGGGTTTGAAGATCGTATCCATCGCGGGTTGCCGGTGCGTGGCCGTAAAACAGTCTTGAGACTGAAGGAGAGCCACTTCGCCAATGAGGGCGATATGTTCATATTTGCTTCGGTTTTGAATGAGTTTTTTGCATTGAATTGCACAATGAATTGTTTTCATCACCTGTATGTGCATGGTGTTGAGAATGGCGAGATATATGAATGGAAACCAAAAACCGGCTCGTACCCGCTACTATAAACGGCGAATTGGAGCAGGTTCGGGAGTATTCATTCTTCCAATTGAACGCTCTACTACGCCAGTTTTGTGAAATATACAACCAGACAAATGAGCAAGGTTTGGCGTTGCGTTATCGTGCACTGGCAAGCTTAGGCTTTCCTGCATCTGATATTGAGTCAGGGGGCTGGCTGGGTGAAGCAGACAAGCAATTTATAGAGCTTACCGTCAGTTTTATGGGTTTGTATGGGCCTGCTTCGCCATTACCTGTGTATTACACCGAGCGTGTGTTGCAGTCATCTGATCCCAGGCACCCAAGCCGGGATTTAATGGATCTCTTCAATCATCGCCTGATCAGTTTGTTGCAGAATTGTTGGGAAAAGTATCGTTACTACATCCAATACGGTGCGGATGGTGCGGATCACTATTCTCGTTGGCTGTTATCTCTTGCCGGGTTGGATCAGGCCTTGCTTACTGATCAAGCCACGTTGAAGTGGTATCGATTGCTTCCTTTTGCCGGGTTGTTGGCTAGAGGCAATGGCAGCGCCGATGTGATCACTAAAGTGATTGCTAATTATTTTAAAATTGCTGTGGTTGAGGTCGAGCCCTGGGTGCCACGTGTTATGGCTGTTCCTGAATGCCAATGCAACGAAATGGGGAAAACTAACGCTCGGTTGGGTGATGATCTCATCATGGGGGACACCATCCAGGACTCTAGCAGCAAGTTTTTACTGCACCTTAGAAGTTTGAGCCCTAATCAATACCGATTATTTCTACCGGGAACATCTGGCTTTCGCGAGTTGGTTGAGCTGGTGCAATACCTGATAAAAGGTGCACAGGATTATGACATATGTCTGCATCGGAGCAGTTCATTCGATGTGAATATGGACCAATCACAATCCGATATGGCTGAATTGGGCTGGAACCTTACTCTTGGTGATAGAGCCAATCAGGATACAAACGAACCGACGCGAATATGTGTGTCAGATTATCATTCTATTTAACCTGCGACTGTCTTTGTATACATGAACGATATTGGAAAGCTCGTAAAATCGCTTAGTTTTATTGAGGAGTTTGTGGAAACGACAACCTCTCTCGCAACAGAGCGAAATGTACAAAGCCTTTTGAGCAAGGTGCTTCTGTCTGCGCGCAATTTTACCAATTGTGACGCCGGTCGAGTTTACGTATTGGATGTCACCAAGCGGAAGCTGCAACTGCGCATATCCCAGTGGGATGATGGGGAGCCCAATGCCGCGTGGTATCAGGTGCGTGACTTTGGGCAAGTGGGCGCACAGACAACGAATGATCCATTGATGTTCTGTGGTATGACCGGCTCGGTTGTGCTGATAGACGATGTGTACAGCTATAACGGATTTGATCTGGACTATGTCTACAGCCATGATCAACTATATGGTACTCGAACCCAGTCCCTCATTTTGGTGCCTTTGCGTGATCACGATAAGCAGACCATTGGAGTTCTTGAGCTCATTAATGCCAAAGATGCCTACAATCGGCGCTACGTGTCGTTCAAGTCATTGGAAGCCATCATTTGCGCATTTGCCGCTCAGGCCGCGGTATGCATTAACAACGCTTTACTGATTGAGACTAATAATCATTTGATTGGCTTATTGAATGATACCAATCAGCGTCTGGAAAAAGAGAACAAGCTTTTAAAAGAGCGAGGCAGCCGCAAGCTTGATTACAATATCATCGGTCAGAGCGATGCCATGCAGCAGGTATTTGGGCTGATGGAAAAGGCAATGGATACTGGGGTCAGTATTCTGTTGACGGGTGAAACCGGTACAGGAAAAGAGGTGTTTGCTCGAGCAATTCATGAAAACAGCATACGTAAGGCCAAACAGTTTATTACTCAAAATTGTGCGGCCTTGCCTGAACAATTGCTGGAAAGTGAGCTGTTTGGGTACAAGAAGGGTGCATTTACCGGAGCCGTGACTGAAAAGAAAGGATTGTTTGAACTGGCCAACTGCGGAACCATATTTCTAGACGAAATTGGCGATATGCCGATTAACCTACAGAGCAAGATCTTACGAGTATTGCAAGAAGGTGAGGTTAGGCCATTGGGCGCAACTGAGTCAGTGAAGGTCGATGTCAGGGTGATCGCGGCTACCCACTGCAACTTACATAGCAAGATCCAGAAAGGTGAGTTCAGAGAAGACCTGTATTTCCGGCTCAACGTGTTTCCCATAGCTCTTCCCGCTTTAAGGGAAAGGAATATTGATGTAAAACTACTTCTGGATCACTTTATTCGTAAATATACCAAGCAATACAGCAAGAAAATTACCGGCTTATCGCCAGCTGCATTGGATGTTCTGCTCAAATATCGCTTTCCTGGTAACGTAAGGGAGCTGCAAAATGCAATCGAGCGTGCTGTTTTACTGTGTGAACATGATGGCTCAATTCTGGTAGAGCATTTGCCGGACGCAATGCAGCAGGTTGGGGCCAGTGCAACCATGGGGGGGAGAACCGGCGGCACCAGAATTACGCCCTTGCTGAATGATGACCGATTTTCGTCGTTAAAGAATGCGGTTAATGCATACGAAATATCTGTCATAGAGCAGCATTTGCAGGCTAACAACTGGAATCAAACACGGGCGGCTGAAACCCTACAAATTCCACGCAGAACTCTGATTGATAAGATGAGTCGGTACAATATCAAAACACCTGACAAAAAAAGCGCGCAGCGCCGGTAGAGGCGTGATGCTGTAGGGTTGATACTTGAGGTTCCAAATGTTTTACCGATAGGGTTTGATTATGCAGACTGCTTTCGGCGGGGTTTGGGGGCTTCGGTTTGAAACTCTTCCAAGTTATCCTTCATTTGATTAATCAGTACAGCGATAGCCGCATTTGCGTTGGCGGCATTCTGATTAGAAGCCCCCGCTTGAGAGTCATGCAGCATTTCCTGCCAACCTTTTTTAACCCGAACGCGTACTTCGTCTAAAATGCGATCTGCCCTCAGACAGTGCGTTAGCAGGCTTTTGGCAGCATCACTGTTGTTCCAGTTTAGTGCGTTAATTTTTCGCTGCAAACCTTCAAGTTCTGCCTGTGCTTTAAAGGTAAGATTCTCAATCGGGCTTGTATCAATGCTGATATTGGGTAATGCCCTATCCTCGGCTGAGTCTGCATTTGTCTTATCCAGCCGTGCTTGTAGTGTGTAAACTGTTTTACGTAGAGCTTCTATTTTAAGTATTAATGCTTCCCGGCTTTGGTTTAGGCATCTGGCCAGATCGCCAGTCGATTCCAGATGTTCGTCTGCCCGGATATAAAGAATACCTTCACCTAATGGGCGAATATCGTTCATCAATTTATTCTTATCAGTTTTCAACTGGTTCAGATAGTGGCTGCTGGTTTGCTCGCTCGCAGGTGGTGGTATTGCGGCTGTGTTCGCAGCGGATGTGTTGAGGCTGGATGGTGTCGAATGCATTGTGTAGAACGTTATCCCAGCGATTAACCCCAACGCAGATACCCAGCAGACAAGACTGACCAGCAGGAGGGGGGAGCCTTCTGTTTGCAGGTGATCAGAAAGAGTTTGTAAGGTTAACGACAGCGGTTCTTGGGTTTCTGTGAGGGCATCAAGGCGCGTGCTGATGGATTGTTTAAGCTCGTGATGCTGTGCAATTGAGGGTGAGTAGGTGTCAAAGCCTTCTAAATCACTGAGCAAATTGGCAGCGCTGCGCCTGATGATCGCCGATGCGGGTGCAGACTTGCCGGTCGATAGATTTTGCAGGGATTGCCGAGCTTGCTCCAGATCAGGAGATTTGTACGCACCTTGGACATCAAACGCCTGCATAACACTTAGATAATGGTTGTTCAGTGCCATAGCGAGGCTATAGCTGGCTGCAATGTGTTCACTTGCCCCGTCAATCTGAAGCAGCCCCTGAGCCAGACTGGCTGACTTATCTGCAAGACTTTTTGCTGCCAACACCACCGTTTCTCGGCTTTCTGAAAGTTTTGTCACGTTTGCTCTATCTTGAATCAGCGCCGCCGCCGCAGAGGAAAACTGACTGAATTGTGACGTGAGTGTTGCCAGATCCTGGATCTGTGTGGATTGTAGCGGTGCGATCCCCAGTTTGAGACTGCCTTGGTCGATGATCTGATAATACACGATATTCAGGTCATGCTGTTTTTGCACGTTGCCGAGTTTCTTGTCGTCCAGAAGTAGCTTTTGGGATTCCGCCACCAATAGCTCGATGCCATCTTGCAGCTTTTGCAGTAACAACAAATGTTGGGTTTGTTCATTAGCAGCGTGTTGATAGTGGAACTGGCTCCAGATCGCAGCAACTATCAATAATGAAGCTGAAATAGCGGTGATCAAAAAGGGTTTTGCCGTACGTTCCATCTGCATACTCTCCGAACAGTCTCATAAATAGACATCGACGGGTAAAAAGGAGGCAGATAAATGGGCATTTTTTTAACCCCTGCCTGTCTTCCATTTAGAGAAAACTGTAGATGTCATAGATCAGGGTGGCTTGGAATGGTAAAGAATATTGCTTTTGCAGGGGTTGCTGTCAGCTTGTTGGCGGGTTGTTCATTGTTTGGCGAGTTCGCGCCGGCTGAGGATCAGGGATACTTCGAGCCAAAATCTGCCGCCGCTCAAGATCCTTACTGGCAGCGATTTTATGAATTGGAACAAGAGATCGCGCGGTTGAAGGCTAAGCTTGGCGAGCCTTCTACACCGGTGGCCGCGCAGGCCAGCCCCCAGGCATCCGAGTCCGTTGCGGACGACTTCCTAGCGCGACTGAGGCAGAAGGCGGATCAAGCGGTTAAGGTTATTGATAAAGCGATCGCGTCCATTGATCAGCTCCCGGTACAACAGCCAAATCAGGATCCAGCGCCCTCTCATGAGGTTGATTACGCTGTCACTGAAATATCACCACAAATAGCGGTTGCGGGAAGCGTGCAGCGCAATCGCGAGGGTGACGTCGTCACCCAGGTTACTTACACCCAATCCCGTCAGCCTCAATACAACTACTCATTGGTCTATATCTATCCGGAACCCAAGCCCTGGAATGATATGTGGGACAAGCTGGAAGCAGCCAACGAGCAGGATAAATGGCGCGGATCAAACCCTGATAAGCCAAGTTACTTTATATATGTTGGGGCTTATCTGCATGAGGGGGATGCTGTGAAGCGCCATGATTCATTGGTAACTATCTTGGGTGAAGGCCCACAGGTACGCACTAATGTGCAATCGGCTGCACTAGCGGCCAATTAATTGCGCAGATTTTCGCTAAATCTTTGCGTGCTAACCGTCTTATATAGCGTTTGTTTGGAAATCTTTTGGAGTAATTGCTCATGAATCGTTCTGTTGCGTTAGGGTTGACGCTTATTGGGGTGCTGTGTGGAGCAAACACAGCAATGGCTGTGCAGGATTCTGCGCAAGCGGCGGAGTTGGAATCGGTCAGGCAGGAGCTGATTGATGCAAAAGCTGCAATAGAAGAGGCCAGACAAATCGCCGAACAGATTGTGCTGGATGCCCAGAAGCAGGCGAATCAGATAAATCAAAGCTCAGTGGTTAATGATTCGCCTGTTGATCTTAGCCCCATAGAAATCCAGCGTGGCCAGGTTGCGGTTGAGATTGCTGCCGGAACCGTTGAAGAGATCGCCACCGCGATAATGCCTAATGACTGGCGCATTATGGTGGATGTTAACAACAAAGAGATTCTGCAGAAACGCTTTCAGTACGTGAGCACTAAAAGTCGCGATCAGGCGTTACGTGATCTGCTGTCCCCAATTGGTTTAAAACATCAATACTTCTTCGATCTTAAAGATGAGCAGGGCACCAAGAAGCCCTTACTCGTCATCAGTCAGCGCTAACAGGGGATTTTTATCATGTCATTTAATATCAAAGTTGCTTCCTCCTCTTTTGTGCTGGCTGGCTTGCTGGCGGGTTGTGCGGTAACACCTTACAACGAAGACGAAAAATACCAACCATTGCAGGACAAGCCAACTCAGCTGGTAGTTGAGCGCAGTGACACCTATATACGGGAAGTCACCCCTGAAGAGGCAGTGTATAACAGGCAGGTTAGTTTTAGTGGAAAGGTGGCGTTGATTGATGCCATTCGCAAGCAATTGGATGATGTCAATATTGTCCCTGGTGATCAGAACGTCCAGTTAAACCGTGAAGTCAGCGTATTTGCACAGGGCATGTATTTGAAAGACTATTTCAAATACCTTGAAGCGGTGAGCGGTTATGACATCGAATACAGCAACGGTGTGGTTACCGTGCGCTCTTTCGTGCGTAAAGAATGGAATGCTGCTGCCTTTGCTTCCCATCGCACCGTTAAATTGAAAGTTGGCTCAACCTTCAATACGGAATCGACCACCACTCAGTCTGATGGAGGCAGCTCCTCCAGTGGTGGCAAGGATAACGCGATTGAGAGCCGATATACCGATGATGAGTGGTCGATCCTGGTAGATGGGGCCCGCAACATCCTTAATGCGACAAAGAAAAAGTCGAAAAAAGACGAGACCTCGGAGCTTGAGCCCTACGTACAGGCGGTTCGTTCTGTTGGCACCATAAGCGTAGGTGGGCAGGCTAATCGTGTGAACGCATTGGATGAATTTATCTCTAATTTGATCACTCGGGGGCAGCGTCAGGTCAATATCAATGTGCAAGCCTACGATGTCACCCTCAATGATGATCGTGGTGCCGGTATAGATTGGACTCAGTTGGCATTGAAGGATGCCACCATTAATGGCAATCCGCTGGATTTCAGCCTTAATAGTATTCTCGCCAACGCAAGTGGTTCTTCATCCAGTAAAAACGTAGTGAGCGATACCAACGGGATCTTTTCGGCCAATGTTGGCTATGAAAGCAGTTCAGTGAATGCAGACGCCATTGTTCGGTTCCTGAGTGAATATGGTGAAGTTGAGCTGCTTACCCAGCCCAATGTGACCGTTCGTAACGGCTCCTACGCCTATATTTCCACAGGTGAAGAGATCACCTTTATAGGCGAAATCGAAACCAAAGAAGGCGATGACAACAATGACCGTACTACGGCAACTCTGAACTCAGTACGTGTGGGTGTAACCTTGGCGGTAACCCCCAGAATTCTGGGTGATGGTCGAATCATGCTGGAGATATGGCCAGTCATCAGCTCCATCTCCGGCAGTAAAAAATATACCTTCCAAGGGCTGGAATACGAAGTCCCCAATATTGCATTGAACGAGCTTTCTACTGAGGTTATCACCGAAAGCGGCAAGCCAATCCAGTTGGGTGGCTTCATTCGTCGCTCCGTGGCCAAGAGCCTGCAGGATCTTCCCTGGAAGGATGCCTTTACTCAGGCAGTGGTTAATCCATTGTTCAGATCGGAATCTAATGAGCTTAGCCGCCGTGAGTTGGTGCTGACTGTGACCCCCACGATCGTAGAGGGAGTGTAGTTGGTGAGTTCACTGGCGGATTACATTAAACGACCCGTTACCATTCAGGGCAGGGAGGTTTTACTTGTACCTGATTTGGTGGGGCCGGTACCCATTAGTGAGCAGCACCAGTATGTCGAGTCCTGTCCTGCAACCAATACATGCCCAGCCATACACGTGCGGGAGAGCGATATCGAGGAGATGCGAGAGCGTTACCCTGATTATCCGGTGTTTGGTATGTGGCATCTGTTGATCAAAAGCGGGCTTGTTTCATTTAAACGCACGCTGCAGATCATTCCCATCACTCAGGAAGATGGCTACTACATTCACTGTGATCTAGGTAGGGCAGAGTATTCAGGCATATACGAAGCTGGATTTTTTGCAGCAGACGCAGGCTTTTCTTTGGATGAGGCCCTGTTGGTTGAAGCGGATATTGAGCAGTTGGTCTTGCCAGAGCAAGAGGCAAAGCTGGCCGCTGAATTGCGCTTCGAACGGCAGCTGGTTACCCGCAAGGGGTGGTCATATCTTGTGATTTCTATGGTTGTGGTTATTGCCATTGCATTTGGGGTGAATCTGATCTTAGGCAAAATTTATGATCGTGCCCACCAGCAATTAGCCAGTAAGAGCGCCATGCTGTCGGATTTGCAAAGCGGTTTGGACAAATTGCGTACCACGCGATTGACCGAAGTGCCAAACGATCAAGAGACTTTGGAGCGCTTGGCGGTATTGTGGAAAGAGTATCCCAATATAGAAACTACGGGTAAGCAAAGCATTGATTCAAAATCGATCACGCTGACTTATCGTAGTGAAGAGGGGTTCAAGCCGCTATCTGATCTTAACTGGATCACCAGTCAATATGATCCCAAAGGTATAGTCACCATCAAGATGAAAACTCGGGGTGGTTGATATGAAGAACGCATTGACCAACATTGGATTTGTTCGCCACTGGACCTGGGTGCATTGGGTTGCGATAGGAGCGGTACTGTTTATCGCTTCCAAAGAGGTCTATGAGAGCCAGACGGCTCGTCTGCGGTCTATTGATAACCAAAATGTCCAGGTTATCGAAGAGAATATTCAGGAATTCAACACCATGGCAGAGCGATTGGCGCAGCTTGAAGTGTTGCCTCCGGTACAGAATCAATGGAAATACATTCCAGCGATCGCCACCCGTTATGGCGTGGAGGTCAGCGTGCTGGGAACCAAGCACAGCGACATGTACGACGGGCCGTTGCAGGCTTGGCATGGTGAGTTGAAGGGGCGTGTTGGATCAGTGTTAGTGGCGGCGCTGGAGATCCAGCAGACCGTGCCTACATTTTTATATCAGATTTCGATTAAAAACGGTGATGCCACTCTTGGTTTTTCCGTGCTGGGAAGTGAATAGGTGATGCTATGAAACGATATATTGTTTTGGGGTTAATGGGTGTGTCTGTGTTGGCGCAGGCAGAAATGGACGGTTCCAAAATTTTGATGGAAGAAGCTGAACGGGCCAAGGAGGTTCAGCGTTTGGAATATCAGGCAGAGTTGCTCAAGCAGCGTGCAGAGATTGCCAAATACGTTGAAGAGATCCAGAAATACGGTGGTGATGTATCAGATCTAGGGGTTCAGGCACCTGCATCGGCATCAAAAAGTTCGTCTACTGACAAGCAGGCTTCCGCCAAATCCAAAAAGAAGGATGCAGTACCCAAGGTGCTACATATAGAAAACGATCGTGCGGCATTTGATACCCAGGATGGCAAGGTGTTTGGCAAGGTAGGTCAAACACTGCCGGGCGGCTATCGTGTTGTTGCCATCAGCATGCGTGATGGCGTGCGATTGCACAAAGATGGCATGCGCTACGATATCGACATCGTTTGGTAGATTAAATGACAGAAAAACAGCATTCGCGATTACACCAACAGTTTGATCAGTTGCTTCAGGAGCTGACCAATCGGGCGGCGTTGTCTGAACAGTCTTCCCGCAACCTGCCTTTGCCCACTGAGGCAGGTGAGATCGTGCCACGTTTGTGGGAGGCAGGCATCGATGATGTCAAGCTGGCGCAGGCGCTGTCTGCCCTGTTCAAACGTGAGCTGTTTAACGGCATAGTAAAAGATCGTGATAGCTTGGTACGCAGCAGTAATGATCGTTGCCCCTGGTTGATTGTGGATCGGGTTCTGTATGTGTCGAACCCCTATGATCGAGCCCAGATTGAGCCGCTGATGCGGCGCAAAAATGATCCCAAAGATAAACTCAAATTCGAAAAACTCGGCATTTTGGCCATGTCCGATTTCGACTCCGATCTGGTGGTGCAGGCCAGTTACGATCATGGGGTATCCGTAGCAGAGGTATCCGGGGCCTGGGCCAAAGGCTTTGTGGATGAACTGCTGAACGAAGCCATCGCTCTGCGTGCCAGTGATATTCACATTAATCCAGAATCCCATGGTGGCGTGATTAAGTTTCGGGTAGATGGCCGTTGCCAAGTGTGCCGAGTGCCTGGGTTGCAAACCATCGAGCGGGAACGCTTTCGGCTGGTATCCAACAATCTGATGGAGCGAGTCGGCAAGCAAAACAACTATCTGGAACCCACCAGTGGGTATTTGGTGTTTCAATCTGCCCATAAGCAAGTAAGCATGCGGCTTGAAATGGCACCTGTTAAGATTTATTCAGAAATCCAGCCCAAAATCACCATTCGATTGCTGAACAACCAGCGTGGCGTGAACAAGCTTGAAAGTCTGGGCTTAAGCCCCCTGCATGTAGCTCAACTACGTAGTTTGGGCCATCGTGCCAACGGCATGCTGGTGGTAACGGGCCCCACCGGTAGCGGCAAATCCACCACACTAAAAGCCATACTGAAAGACATTCGTGACAGCTTCCCTGAAAAGGCCATCTACAGCATTGAGGATCCGGTAGAGGATCAGCTGGATGGCATTACCTCCCTGGAAGTCACCAAGCATATGAGTTTTGCCAAGGCCCTGCGCTCACTACTGCGTCACGATCCAGATGTGATTATGGTGGGGGAGATCCGTGATGCCGAAACCGCAGAGCTGGCGTTGCGTGCCAGTATGACTGGGCACTTAGTGCTCACCACTCTGCATACTAACGATTCTCATGGTGCCATTAACCGCTTGCGAAACCTGGGGCTGGATAATGCCCTGATGGCAGAGAACTTGATGGCGGTCACCGCGCAACGTTTGGTGAACAAAGTTTGCCCGCATTGCTCAAGCATGTTGCCCATTACGCAATCAAAAGAGCTTTGGGCCAAATATCAGCACGTTCCGGAGCTAAAAAACCCCGATATATTAGTGCCTGTTGTGTCTAATAAAGAAGGATGCCAACACTGTAATTTCGGTTACACCGGACGGCATTTGGTGTGTGAACTGTTTCTTAATGATCCACTGGCCGAAACAGAGATCATCGAGGGCGTTCCCTCCAATGAAATCCGGCGTCAGCAAAGTCAGCGCGGTGTGTTTAATGATCTATGGGATGACGGTATCCGGTTGGTGAAAGAGGGGGTAACCACTCTGGAGGCGCTGGAAAACAAAATCAATCCCATTCGGGTAGCGCGAGCCTATCGCAAAGCCGATTACGGTAAACCGGTAGGCCGAGCCTACACCAAAGCAGATGAAGCTCTGCTGGATATAGAGCAAGCTTAATTCAATTATTCTGACCAAATGGATAGAGGATATAACATGGGCAACAAGCAGTTGAACAATCGTGGTTTAAACAGCAAGGGCTTCACGTTGGTGGAATTGATCGCAGTAGTAGCGATCATCTCTATGATTGCAGTGTACATCACCATCGAGATCAACCAGTCTAGTGATGATGCCAAGATTGGCTTGGCTACCGCGTTTCTGACCTCAAACGTACCCGGTGCTATTTCTTCGTTTAGAGCGCGCCATATGTCCAGTTGTCGGGCTATTGATGATGAGTTCACCATTGGAGACGAGACATACACAGCAGGTGGTGAGGCAACCAAAGCCAACCTGGTGAATCGAGGCCTTGCGGCGAATACTCCTTGGGATGATGTGTGGACTGCTGAATTTAATGATGATACTCGAGAGATCACGATTGAATTCCCTTTGGTGGGGACCAACGCCGATACCGTGCAGGCTGACTTGGAAGCAAACCTTACAGGTCGCGCTCAGGTAGTCAGTGTTACTGGGGGCGCGGTGGGAGATGCAAGCAGCGGCTTAATCATCGTTTACAGCTGCTCATAACGCTCCATGTACTACGTTGTTCAATACTTAGACGCTAAAGGCGAGCAGGCCTCCATTAAAGTGGAGGCCGCCACTCGAGAGGAGGCGCGCTGGCAGTCCCGCATTCCCGAACGGCGCATTATAGCTGTGCGGGAGGATGTGCTGGGGCAACTGGCGTTTGCCTTTGAGCCACCGGGGCCAGATCGTAAAAATCAGGCGTTGTTTATGCAATCCCTGAGCAGCTCCCTGTCCAGTGGTAAAACGGTCAAGCAAAGTGTTGATCAAATCATTAAAAAAAATCGCTGGCTTAAAGCCAAGCAGGAAAGTATCGACGAATGTGACAGCCTGGCCGACTACATGGAGCTGTTTCGTTTCGATCATTTTGCCATACTGATGGCCAGAGCCGCAGAAAAAGCTGGTGACTATTCCCATGCTTTACGTCAAGCGGCTCAATTTTTGCTGGCGCGGGAAAAAATCAAATCTGAGGTTAGCTCAGAGCTGAAAACGGGCCTGATTTATATCTTTGTGGGGTCTGCCTTCTTTTTTGTGGTGCCAGCCTTTCTGGATAATTCCCTGCAATCCTTGATGGGGGTGGGCAGTAACGGCTTTGTAAAACCCAATCGTTTTACTAATCTCCTGATGGGGATGGGGCAGTTCACCAAGCTCTATGCCTGGATCATTCCACTGTTGTGTGCGGTGGCCTTGCTGTATCGCAATTTGGTGTGGAGCGTATTGAAGCGGTTTCCTCTGTTCAACCTGATAGAAACCAAGCGCATTCAAGAGCGATCCATTGAATTTATTTCAGTCTATGAAATGTTGCAAAAGGCGGGTTACGTCGATTCCGAAATCGTCGCTGAGCTTATGCGCTCAACACGAGGGCCGTTGCGTTCTACCTACCAGCGAGTATATGCCCATTTAGCCAAATCTGAAGAGCTATCCAGTGCATTGTCGGAAGAGGATTGGGATGATTCACTGATCGAGGCCATGCAGGTCTTCAACGAAGTAGATGACGAACAGCAAGGGTTTATACTGGCTTCAGTGAAAGAAACACTGCATCTAAAGAACGTTCACACCAGTCGACAGATTTCCAAGTTTTTATCACGAATAGGCTTCGCCATGATGGTGCTGGCGGCCGTGGTTGCCGTGTTAGGCTTCTATCTGCCTCTGGCAGGTGCCGCCTCTAATGTAGGTCGCTGATGCAGAATCAATGTAAAGGTATGACCCTTGCTGAGATCATGGTTGTAATCAGTATTATCGCATTGGCGGCCACCTTTGCGCTGCCGGTTATATATCAAGAGCAAGAGTACCAAGATGTTGCTTCTGCAATAAACACCGCCCAGCAGCTTGCAACCGCCATTGAATACGGCCGATCCATTCAGCAAGCCGACCTGTTTGACGGTACCTTGAATGAATTTATTGTCAGCCACAATAGTCGGATAGATCGCTATATGTCCACGGTCGATGACGACTTCACGGTAGTGGGTCGTAATCCTGGATCACTTTTTAGGGTGGTGGTGAATCAGTTCTCTGTTTATGTGTCTTTTTCTTTGACTGGATCAGAGTATTCCGATTTCAATTTTCCATCTGCCCGTAAAGAGATTCTGGTTGACGAAGTAGATGAAGAGGAAGTGACCACAGTGCGTTGGACGGTTGGCCCGTCAGCGGGCAGTGGTTTAGCTATCGCGTACGGAGTAAATCACTACATCAATGCAGACTAATTCATCTGATTATCGTTTTAAATCATTATCTGGCTTCACCTTGGTGGAAGTGTTGGTATCGGTTGCTCTGATATCGACCATGGCGGTCTATTTTATTCAGGCTCAGATTCAGCAAGTACAGGATCGGGTTATAGAGGCATTGGCACAAGATGTATTAACTTTGGCTAATGCCTCCATGAGTTACTACTCGCAGATAAGTAGGTGGCCAGCACAGGAGGTGGATGACTGCGCCAGTTTGGTGCAGGATCTGGCCGCAATGGGCGCTTTTCCTGTTGGGCTTAATGGGTATGAAGGAATGGATGGCGTTGCACTACAAACTACCTGTGCAGACGTTGATGATATAGGCCGAACTCTCAGAATATCCGTTGTATTCCCTGTTGGTGATCAAGATTCGGCTGCAATGTTACGCTCCTATCTGCCAACATCGGCGATGCCAATTGTCGCGGCCGATCAACCGCCGATGGTTGTACATTATGTCGCTACGCCTCGAAAAGCTTCCCAGCGATACAACTTTGAACGGGTTGTGGTTGGGGCTGGCGGCTTGTTTACTTTGCCAAAGCCTGATTGCCCCGGCAATCGAAATGATCCTGCCCATATTCTTTTGCCCCAGTCTATTTGTATTAATAATGCAGAGCATGGGTTGGGTGGTTTTCTATTTAACGATGAGAGCAATAATAGGGATGACTTTTGGACGCTTCGACTTATGGTGGCCGACGGTGACGAAAACGAACATTTGAATGACTTTGCTGGTGTGTCCAGCTGTGGTGGTAGTGCGATTGAGGTAGGAGCGATTACATACTGTGAGACCAATTAAAACACAGCAAGGAATCGCACTGGTTTATATCGTCCTGCTGATCAGCGGGCTCTCAGTCATGCTTGTCCATCACGCTTACGTTTCAAAAATTCGGGCCGAGCGTAGCGCATTCACCTTCACGATTTCTCAGATTCATCATGTTCTTAACCTTGCGTACGCTCATCGGTTGTCGACGGGGCATTGGCCCAGATCCAATGACGGTGTCTGTCAGACGCCAGAGCAATATATTAATGATGCCGAAACGCCCAATAACGGCTGGGGATATCCGTTGGAAGGGCTTGATGAGTGTGGTGGTGCAAGTGAATCCTATGTGATTCAGCAGATTATTCCTGATAGTTATTTTCAGCTGTTCGAAGAAAGCCTAGAAGAGGAGCTTGAAAGAGATTATACCGGTGTCGCCGATGGCATGGTTCGGATGAGGTTGGAGTTGCCGCTGTCTTTAGTGGAGCAGCAGCGAATACATATTGGGAAATTAACAAACAGAAATAGTGATCCTTTGAGTTTTGACCGAATTGTCTGCTCCTTGGGTGGCACACCTAGATATGTTGGTGGGTTGGATGGGGTGTGTGGGTCTGCTCCAGCTCCTGTGCCAGGAGATTCTAACTATATTCCTTTTACATACCCGCCGCCTGATTCAATTTTTGTAAATATTGGTCTCGATATTCGTCAGCGTTTTGATGAAACAGAAGTTCGCTACGGTATGGGAGTTATAGATTCCTATCGTTATGATATAAATGATGAAGGGCGTCCATGGTTTTTTGATTATGATGACGATGGGCATGATTTTGCAGATGAGCAATGCCCTAGAGACCGCCATCACCAACGCTATACCATAGATGCCGTGCTGTTGGCATGGTGCGAATAACAGGAGTAGTTATGAAATACCAAGGATGCGTAATAAGTTTTCTGTTGGCTTTAATGCTATATGGTTGCGGCGGAGGGGGCGGTGGTGGAAGTGATACTGCCCCGGCCAACGTCGATACACCCAATCCCGAAACACCGGAAGAACTCCAAACAGGCATGTTCACCGATGCCCCAGTCACAGGTTTACGTTATACCCAGGGCAGGCGTGAAGGCTACACAGAAAGCGGCCGCTTTACCTACGATGCCAGAAGTAGCGATCCAGTGTGCTTTTTTGTGGGTGAGGTGCGATTGGGATGTGTTGCAGGGGGTGCTGTTGTTACCCCATACCATCTCTCGTCGCCAGGGCAGCCTGCAGGGTTGCAGTCAGGCTACAACATCTCTCGTCTGCTGATCAGTCTGGATGAATCTACGGGCCCGGAGATAACACTGCCGCAAGCAAGCCGAAGTGCTCGAGGCTATGTCGATTTCTCATTGTCGGATGGGTTGTTCGCAACCGATCCAGTAGTCAATGATTTGATCGAACGCCATGCCCCTGAGGGCAGTCTGTCATCCCGTGAGGATGTTGATGTTCATATTGCTGATAACGCCGACGTACAGCAGTCTATACAAGCATTGACTCAAGCATTGGATTCTGAAATCTCCAGTATTTCCATTCGCTGGAATTCCACTTTGTCGGAGGCCGGTGTGCTGGCCCACATTGAAGCCCGATCCGGCGGCGAGCCACAACAGACCGAGCACCTGTATTTGGAGGTGTCTCAAAGTAACACTCAGCTGTATCTGTCTAACCTTACCTACATTGACCCGAACGGTGAATACACTCAGGTACGAGTAGGGCGCAACGGTCAGCCAACCAGAATAGCCGATAGTGATCAGGTTCAGGCCTACCTCAATTTGATAAATACCCCCGTAGGGAGTTGGTTTGCTACGTCCAGTTATCAGCCAGAAAGATCAGGCAATTTGATTGGAAATTCTGGCCTACAGAGCAGAGTAGAGACGCGTTACGTGACACAGCAGATGGCAAATGAAGTTGTAGAGATGGCAAGTGAGCTTGGCCGTCAGGAACTGTCACCCTCCAATTTTCTGCGAATGGCCAGCTATGCAGCAGCACTTGTTCAATCGATAGAATGCGCTGGCTCGGTGGATGATACCTGTGGCTCCAAGCTGCAGGAGGCATTGTTGATGGCGCAAGTCAATACAGGCTACGAATCGCGCATCCTGAATTGGGTTTCGGACGACCTGTCCCCAGATCTGTGTTTGCCATTGCAAGGCGTGCCAGCGAGTGAGAATTGTGGCTTTGCTCCAAACCTACAAGAGTTCAACGTGGTGATGTCCAATCGAATATCCGAGTTTTCGGGGGTTAGGATACCTGCGTGGGCAGATTCTGATATGATACTTTTTAGAACTGCTCCTTTCATTTTGCACGACTGGGTGGGTGATGTACAAGTAGCTTTCGGTTTCAGTTGCAACGTCAGCAGATCTTATTATCAGTTTGCTGATGGTGGCTACTATGGTCAGGTCAAAGGTGAGAATGTTGTGTGCACAGAGGAGCGTTTAGAGGTGTTGAATTACAATATCTATGCCTGCGGTATTGAGTCCATTGTTTGTAATGATCCTAGTTCTGATTTTAGTTTTGGTCTTGATATGCCATCAGATTGGCCTGGTTTTTCAGCTAAAAGGAATCTGGCTTTCAGGGTGGCGGAGCGCATGCTTTCCTCCGGTTATGGCGCAGAGATGAGTTACCTTGGGACTCGTGATTTCAGGGGTTCTCGACGACGATTCTACGGTGATCCTAGACTGCCGGAGAGTTGGAATCAGTTCAGCTCGTATTCTGCCTGGTTCGAGTCTTTACCCTTTGATCGTTCTGCCGAGGATTTTTTTGCGTCAGGTGTTTTTATCTATAATGATTTTGTGGAACCACCACCATTTTCTATTGGCGTTTCCATAGTCGAAGATACCAATGAACTGTATAACGTACTGGATCATGGTTTCATGAACTTCATGGATCGGGATGGAACGGAGATAATGCTACGGATTATGTTTTGGTAATGCGGTGAAAGCGACGGCCACAATTATGCCGATGAACAATGCCCCAGAAACCGCCATCAACAACGTTATACCATAGATGCTGTGCTGCTTGCATGGTGCGAATAACAGGAGTAGTTATGAAATACCAAGGATGCGTAATAAGTTTTCTGTTGACTTTAATGCTATATGGTTGCGGCGGAGGGGGCGGTGGTGGAAGTGATACTGCCCCGGCCAACGTCGATACACCCAATCCCGAAACACCGGAAGAACTCCAAACAGGCATGTTCACCGATGCCCCAGTCACAGGTTTACGTTATACCCAGGGCAGGCGTGAAGGCTACACAGAAAGCGGCCGCTTTACCTACGATGCCAGAAGTAGCGATCCAGTGTGCTTTTTTGTGGGTGAGGTACGATTGGGGTGTGTTGCCGGTAGTGCGGTGGTTACCCCTTACCATCTTTCGTCGCCAGGCCAGCCTGCTGGGTTGCAGTCCGGGTATAATATATCCCGCTTGCTGATCAGTCTGGATGAATCGATAGGCCCGGAAATAACGCTGCCACAAGCAAGCCGAAACGCACGGGGTTATGTGGATTTTTACCTGTCCGATGGATTGTTCGCAACCGATAGCGTTGTTAACGATCTTATTGAGCGTTACGCCCCTGAGGGTAGCCTGTCAACTCGTCAGGATGTCGATGCTCACATCGCCGACAATGCGGATGTACAACAGTCCATACAGGCACTGACTCAAACATTGGAATCTGAAATAGCAGATATCTCCATTCGCTGGAATTCTACCTTGGCTGAGGCCGGTGTGCTGGCTCATATTGAAGCGCGATCTGGCGGCCAGCCACAGCAGACAGAACACCTGTATATGGAAGTGTCACAATATAACACCCAGCTGTATCTCTCCAATCTGACTTACATCGATTCAAACGGTGATTACACCCAGGTACGAGTAGGACGTAATGGCCAGCCGACCAGAGTGGCTGATCGTGATCAGGTTCAGGCCTATCTCAATATGCTGAACACCACTCTAGAGAGCTGGGTAGCAACGTCTAGTTACCTGCCAGAGAAATCAGGCTATTTAATCGGGGGTGCAGGTTTACAAAGCAGGGTAGAGACACGTTACCTATCGGATGATATGGCCGGTGAAATTGTAGAGATTGTTGGCGCTATGGGTAGCCAGGGATTGTCAAGCACAAACCTGCTTAGAATCGCCAGTTATGCAGCAGCTATAGTTCAGTCAGTGGAATGTGCTGGATCATCAGGCCCTGGCTGCGGCTCCAAATTACAGGATGTTCTGTTACTGGCTCAAGCGGACTCAGGTTACGAATCACGAGTTGTCAGCTGGATACCCGAAGCCATGTCTTCAGATTTGTGTTTGCCGCTAGCGGGCGTTTCCGTAAGTGATAGCTGTGGAGTGGCACCAAATCTGCGGGATTTTAATGTGGTGATGTCTAATCGGTTAGATGATTATTCTGGCGTTTTTGTGCCGTATTGGACTGAGTTAGCTGATGATGCGAACGATTTTCTTGCCATATCGATGGTTGATCGGATTGGAGAAGTTACAGTGGTATATGGACTTTCCTGTCGAATAAATCCTACATCTTACCGCTTTAATGATGATGTCTACTACTTTGGCTTTCCAGCATCTGATGCAACTTGTGAAGAGTTAACTGGTGACGATGCAGCCTACCTATTTCAATGTGGAACAGAGCAGAGTGTTGAGCTATCAGATTGCAATGATTTTGGAGTTGACCTTCCCGGAGACTGGCCAGGTTTTAGTAGGAAGAGGTCGTTGGCTTTTACTGTAGCAACAAAACTAATTCGATCCGGTTATGGAGGTTTCGCACATTATTTCGACACCAACAATGAATTTGAACGAAGATACCTTGATGAGCTAAGTATACGAATGATTAACGAAAGCATCCCAAATGAAAGTGTCTTCACAGAGTTGGGAATTAATGTGGATGAATCTGAATTTTATTCGAGTGGTACAGTTCCATACATTTTAGGTTTTGCTAATCCTGCACCGTTAACCTCGGTAGCGACCATTAGTAATGAGGGTTATTTCAATGGTTTTTTGAGCTTTCTAAAATACAGGAATAATGATAATACAGAGGTTTCGCTTTATATTGCTGCTAGGATGGAATACTGATGTTGCCGATTTTGTTTGGTTGGGTTCCATTTTGAGTGTTTAAGGTTTGAACGTGTTGATTGGGTGGCCCCTATCCCCCAATCAACACCGTAGGAGCCCCCATAACCACCACCCCACCATGAGCCGTACTATCCCCCATGCGGGCGGCTGGCTTGTTTCCAATCAAAACCGATGAGCTTCCCTTTGCAATTTTGTCCGGTGGCCCTATGCACACGGCCATGTCGCCGAGTCGGGCGGCTGGCATACCTTGTACTAATACAGTCGGCTGACCCATCACCACTGGGCCACCTACGTGGGGTACTGGCCCAGGGTTGACCTTGGGGCAAACGTGAAAATCTCCGATTCGTGCTGATGGCGGCATACTGGCTCCTTTTTTAGCAGTCTATATAAGCAGACAGAGCATGGGCAAATAATCGCTGCCCTTTTCGCTGATATTTGTCAGGTTTTATCCTGCAGGCAGTGGCGTATAATGGAACAACACTAACAGAGGTGCATTATGCCAAAACAGACGCTCAAAAAATCGGTATCGGAACTGAAGGCTCATTTGGAAGACAACAGCGAGGTGGTTGGGGGCGACAAGGAGGCTCTGACCGATTTGGCTGTGAGGCTTGAGGTGATGATCAACGGTACCTCCGAGCACTGGGAAGAAGGCTTGGTTGATGAGCTGGAGAAGCAGGTGATTCAATACGAAGAGGCTCATCCGGTGATTGCTCGCGTTATTTCCCAGATCATTACCACTCTGAACGGCATGGGGTTGTAGTCGCTGGCACAGCCTTTGCTCTCCTTCTTCGTATAGTGAACGAAGGAGGGCGTACATGCGCACCGACAACCTGCCAACTAACATCTCTCAGTCCAGCTCCCTGACCGCCAAGGCTCAGGGTATTAGCCTTTCAAATCAACTGCTTGGCTCCAGCGATAACGCAGACTCTTTTGATCGGGTACTCAATTCCCAGGTGGATGCCCGCGAGTCGAGATCGTCTGCCACACAGAGTACGTCTGCTCAAGAGGCGCGGCAAGAGGCAAGCCCACGGTCTGAAAGCGGCAAGCGCTTGCCGGATGACAGAGCTGACCGTCTGCAGGATAAACAGCAGGCAGATAGGCGGCGACAAGCTGACGCTTCGGAAGCTCGCCAGGCAGAAAACAGTCGTGATGGTAAAGAGCGGGCGGCAGAGGCCCGTAATGAGCAAGGCCGTCAAGCGTCTGACAGGCAGGAGGACGCACGCCAGAATGATCAAAGGGCTTCCAGGGAGCGAGTTGTTGCTCAAGGCGAAGCAGGGCGCGCTTCAGAGAATCAGACCCACCGAGAGAGGGCTGAGCCGCTAACAGCGGATGCTCCGATCTCTGAGGTAACGGCTGACGAGGGCGGGATTCCTAAGGATGCGGAGACGTCAGCGCAACAGTTGGCCTTCGCGCTACAGCAAGATGGTGAGCAGGCTGATAACCTGGATGATTTTCTCACAACGCAGGCAGCCTCTACGCTCAATAAAGAGGCAGGGCTAAAAGATCAGTCATCTGACATCGTTATATCACCTGAATTGCTGGCCAATGTCAGTACTATGGAAGAAAGCATTATTGATGCGCCACCCTCAGAGGCAGAGTTGGCATTGTTGGCTGATCTCAGCGATGAGGAGCGTTTGGCTTTAGAGGAAGCCTCCGTTACGCCGGTTCAGATTGAAGGCGAGGGGTTTGCGGATCTGGAAGCAGATGTTGATCCTGAAGCTATCGCATCTGTGATGAACGATGGGTTTGCCAAAGCCTCGACAGCGACTCAGGACGAGGCAAGCCGGGCGGACATGGCATTGTTTGGCACTAAGAAAGAGAGCCCTAAGCCGGTGATCACCCCATCGATGAGCCCGAGCGCCATGGCAGATGCTGAAGAGGGTGGTCCGGCGGGGGCTGCAACTAAGCCCGGTAATGCCGAATCCGTGTCCGGTGAAGAGCTTGCTGGCTTTGAAGCAAAGACCGAAAAAAAGTCAGATCTTGGTGTGCTGGCAGATAAAATGCAGTCCATCAAACCCATGGCGGGTGAAGGAATAGTAGCTTCACCGGTGCAGGAGCGCTTGGCCGCGCTAGCCAAAGCATTGGATAAGGCGATGGACAAAGCGGCATCATCGTCAACAGCCGGTCAGGGGGCTGCTAAGCCTGCGGAGGCTCAGGACGGTGCCAAGGCTACGCCTTTTCAGCGCAGCCTAGAGCAAATGAGCAGAGCCCCGACGAATATAGCCAAGCCGTTTGGAACCAATATCCAGGCTCCATTACAAAGTCGAGAATGGGCCGGTGAGGTGGGGCAGCGATTGATGATGATGGTCAGTTCCAGGCTGAACAGTGCTCAGATCCAGCTGAATCCTAGGGAGATGGGCCCAATTGATGTGAAAGTGTCGGTTCAGCATGATCAGGCCAGCGTTGTGTTTACCAGTCATGCTGCACCTACGCGTGAAGCTTTGGAGCAAGCGTTGCCCCGGTTGCGTGAGATGATGGAGCAGAATGGCGTGGCGTTGGGTGATGTGGATGTGCGCGATCATGATGCTCATGAGTCTGATCAGCGTCGTGGGCAAGATCATCGACAGGGTGGATCGGCTGATGCGGAGGTGGCCGCAGTGGATGAGAGTTCCAGCGACCGTATAATTCAGCAAGCAGTGGGGTTGGTGGATTATTACGCCTGAAGCTTAGGCCAGCCTTTTTTGAGTTACACCTTTTAATTCCTTTCCTCTGGCGTGTGGTAATTATTTGATTGCCGCACGCTGCATTCATTTTTTTCAGACATTTCCAATACTTGGCGAGATTTTGACAGGCGTGTCCGGAAATCTTGTCTAAACTTCTCTGTGCAGGCCGTTTTTTTGACGTTTATCGTTTCGGGAAAGCTGTAATGTCGATAACGTGTTGAAAATTATAGATTAATTGTATTGGTACGAGCCTTGCTAACAATTAAATGCAACGTAATCCAGAAGGTGTTTTATGGCGGACGATGACAACACGAGCAGTGAAGAACAGGAAAAACCCAAATCAAAAATGTTGATCATCATTATTGCCGTGTTGGTGGTGCTGTTGATCGGCGGTGGCGTAGCGGCCTTTTTGATGATGTCCGGCGGGGATGAGCCAGCCTCTGAAGAGCCAGCAGAACCTGTTCAGCAACCTGCAATTTACTACGATTTCAAGCCTCCTTTCGTTGTGAATTATCAGTGGAAGGGGCGTCAACGATATGTACAGATGAGCATGTCAATCATGACTCGTAATGCCGCAGCGATTGACACGATTAACACGCACATGCCGCTGGTGCGAAACAATCTGGTGATGGTGTTGGGCTCGCAGGATTTTGAAATGCTGCGCACGCCAGAAGGCAAAGAGGCCTTGCGCCAAAGTGTGTTGGAAGAAATTCAAAAGATTTTAACAGAAGAAATGGGTGAACCCGCTGTCGAGCAGGTTCTCTTCACCAACTTTGTGATGCAATAGCGATGGCCGTACAGGATCTATTATCACAGGACGAAATCGATGCGCTCTTACACGGCGTAGACGATGGAGACATTGAAACCGGCGGAGATGAGCCAGGGGATGGGATACAGTCCTATGATCTGAGTACTCAGGATCGGATCGTGCGTGGGCGGATGCCCACGCTGGAGATGATCAATGAGCGCTTCGCCCGCTATACCCGAATCAGCATGTTCAATCTACTGCGCCGCACGGCAGACGTATCCGTTGGCGGCGTTCAAGTAATCAAGTTTGGCGAGTATGTGCATAGCCTGTATGTGCCGACCTCACTCAATATGATTCGGATCAAACCACTCAAAGGCACAGCCCTTTTTATTCTGGATGCGAAACTGGTATTCAAACTGGTTGATAACTTTTTTGGCGGAGATGGCCGTCACGCAAAGATTGAAGGGCGGGAATTTACGCCCACAGAAAACAGAGTGGTGCAGATGGTGCTGGAGCAGGCTTTTATTGATATGCAGGAAGCCTGGAAAGCGGTTCTGCCCGTTAAGTTCGAGTTTCTGAGTTCGGAAGTAAACCCGTCCTTAGCCAATATTGTAAGCCCCAGCGAAGTGGTGGTGGTGAATTCTTTTCACGTTGAATTGGATGGTGGTGGTGGTGAGCTGCACCTGACTCTACCCTATTCAATGATCGAGCCTTTAAGGGAAGTGCTCGATGCGGGCGTACAGAGTGATATTGGTGATCAGGATGAGCGCTGGATGAAATCCCTGCGCGAGGAAATCATGGGAGCGCGGGTGCAATTAAAAGGCAAATTGTGTCAGAAAAAAATGCGTCTTACGGAGCTGGCCAAATTAAAGAAAGGGGACATTATCCCCATAGAAATGCCTGATAGTGTGTTAATGCTGGCCAATGGTATTCCGGCTTTTCGTGGCAAGTTGGGTGAAGCTAACGGAAATTTGGCGCTGCAAGTGATGAGTAAGGTTGAACGGCCCGAATCGGATAGTGGTAAGGAATCACGTTTAACCTGGATGAAAGAGCAAGCTGGTGGCGAAAACGAAGAGAAGGCCAAGGCCTAACTGTGAAGGGTGTGAGTTATGACAGACGAAGATAAACCCGTTGATGACGAGGCGCTGGCAGACGAGTGGGCTGCTGCATTGGCTGAGCAGGACAGCCCTGAAGAAGAGGAAGTTCAGGCGGCTCCCCTTGAGAAGCTGAGCGATAGATCTATGCCGATGTCAGCTGAAAACAGTCCTAATATGGATGTCATTCTTGATATTCCGGTGACGCTCTCCATGGAGGTGGGCAGTACCAATATCAATATTCGGAATCTATTGCAGTTGAACCAGGGCTCGGTAATCGAGTTGGATCGATTGGCGGGAGAACCCCTGGATGTGCTGGTTAATGGAACGTTGATTGCCCACGGCGAGGTAGTAGTAGTAAATGAAAAGTTCGGCATTCGATTAACGGATGTTATCAGTCCTACAGAACGGATCAAAAAACTGGGATAACTTCCATGAAGCAATTTGTCGCAATGCTGGTGAGCTTGTTTATCGTTTTACCCATTCATGCCCAAGATGCAGTTTCGGAACTGGCTGATGGAGAGATTCAGCAGCAGGTGGATACCGTTTCAACAGCAGAAGATGCGAACCAACAGGTTCAGAGCAAGCCAGTGTTTCGCCTGAAAGACGAGATTGAGAGCGCTAATAACACCAAGAGTGGCGGCGACTTGGGTGAAATGGTGCTGGGGCTAATGGCTGTACTTGCTATTATCTTTGCCCTTGCCTGGCTGAGCAAACGTTTTAACTTGAATATGCCCGGCAGCAGTTCGAATATGAAATTGCTAAGCGCAATGAGCGTTGGACAAAAAGAAAAGATCATGCTGGTGGAAGTGGAAGGGGAGACCATGCTGCTTGGTGTTACGCCGCATCAGATTAACCTTCTGAAGGCATTCGATACCGGCAGCGTCACACCGGAATCGGAACAGGATAATGGGCGTAAAGGTGAATTCGCTACCCGCATGCAGGCTTTGTTGAAGGCTGAGGTGTCACCAAATGGCTAAGCGATTTTTGCCACATATAGCTATGCTGGCTGCCGCCTTGTTGTTTGTGCAACCAGTTTGGGCGGCTGATCCATTTTCGATGCCTGCGTTAAGTGTTACCAACAGCGATGATGGTGGCCAAAGTTACTCAGTGACGTTGCAGGTGGTCATCTTGATGACCATGCTGTCTTTCATTCCTGCCATCATTATGATGATGACTGCATTTACCCGAATCATAGTGGTGTTTGGCATTCTGCGTCAGGCTATTGGTTTACAGCAGACACCTTCCAACCAGATCCTGATTGGGTTGGCGCTATTTTTGACCGTGTTTGTAATGGCGCCGGTTTTCAAGGAAATACACAAGACAGCCATTGAACCTTACATGAATGAGAAAATGGGAGCGTTGGAAGCTGCTGAGGTTGCCAGTGTGCCGCTGCGCAAATTTATGTTGGCGCAGACGCGGGAAACCGATTTGAATCTGTTTGTTGAATTGGCAGGTGATGACCAGAAGTTTTCCTCTTTGGACCAGGTTCCGTTGACGGTTGTTATTCCTGCTTTTGTAACAAGTGAATTGAAAACGGCGTTCCAGATAGGTTTTCTGTTGTTTATTCCTTTTCTTATTATCGATCTTGTCGTAGCCAGTGTGTTGATGGCAATGGGGATGATGATGCTGTCACCCATGATTGTGTCATTACCTTTTAAAATAATGTTGTTCGTGTTTATTGATGGCTGGGCCATGGTGGTGGGTACAGTTGCCGCCAGTTTTGGCTTGTAGCTTTTCTGCCCGGCTCGCACAGAGCAACCAGATACAGCGAGGGATGGATTATGTCACCGGAAGTAGTATCAGATCTGATGCGTGAGGGGTTGTTTATCGCCATGATTCTGGTGTCGGTGATTATCATTCCCAGCCTGTGTGTGGGTTTGGTGGTGTCGGTTTTTCAGGCGGCCACGCAAATTAACGAGCAAACCTTAAGTTTTCTGCCACGGCTGCTGATTACACTCGCTACGCTGGTGGTGCTGGGGCCCTGGTTGGGGGGCTTGGTGCATGACTTTGCCGTTAAACTGATTATAGATATGCCCACGATGTTGGGCTGATCATGTTTGAGATCTCAATCGACCTATTATACCAATGGATCGGCCAGTATTTTTGGCCGTTTTGTCGTATTGCTGCCTTTTTTACTGCCATGCCGGTGCTCAGTACCCAGCTTGTACCCACCAGGATTCGCCTTGGCCTGGCTGTGGCAGTCACCATTGTGGTTGCTCCTGTGCTAGACCCGGTGCCACTGATCGAGCTGCTGTCGATGGAATCATTTCTCATTATTCTTCAGCAAGTATTGATCGGTGTGGCAATGGGGTTTGTTTTACAGCTGTTGTTTCAGGTGTTTGTTGTGGGTGGGCAGATTGTAGCCATGCAGAATGGTTTGGGGTTTGCAACGTTGGTGGATCCGGTTAATGGTGTCAACGTGGCATCCATAGGCCAGCTCTATCTAATGACGGTCAATCTACTGTTTTTTGCGTTCAATGGTCACTTGGCTGTGATGTATTTGATTGGCAGTAGTTTCGAACATCTGCCAGTGGGTAATGTGGGGTTGCCTGTCGACAATTATCTTGAATTGGCTCGGCTTGCCAGTTGGATGTTTACAGGGGCGATTTTAGTGGCGCTGCCTTCTATTATCGCTCTTTTAGTCGTAAACGTTTCGTTTGGTGTAATCAGCCGGGTTGCACCACAAATGAATATTATTGCCGTGGGCTTTCCTTTTACTATGGTATTAGGTTTGGTAATCATATGGATCACATTATCCAATGTCCTGCCTCAATATGAGCGATTGAGTGCGGATGCCTTCGACTATCTCAGCGAAATGGTGAGGTAGCATGGCTGAGAGCGAAGACGGGCAGGAACGCTCAGAAGAACCCACCCAGAAAAAAATACTGGATGCCCGCAAGAAGGGGCAGATTCCTCGTTCCCGCGAGCTGGGGGGGGTGGCTGTAATGATTTTTGGTGCCGCGGGCCTGATGATGTCTGGTGGGTTATTGTTTGACGCGGCCGAGCAAGTGTTTGAGATGAATTACAGTTTGCCGCGAGATGAGTTGCTTAATCAGGACGTGATGGTGCGCTCGTTGATTAGCTCCGCCAAGACAGCTTTTACCGCATTAACTCCTTTCTATATTGCTGTGCTTATTGCCGCATTGATGATTCCACCTATGGTGGGTGGAATGAATTTCTCTGCTGAATCTATAAGACCAAAATTAAGTAAGCTGAACCCGCTTTCAGGCTTGAAAAAGATGTTTTCTGCGCAATCGCTTATGGAGGTGGTAAAGGCGATTGCGAAGTTTGGCTTGGTGTCTGCGGTGGCACTGATGATTCTGGATTACAACAGCACTCGTTTTATGGCGCTCGGTTTTATGCCTGCGCATGAGGCGATGGCGGAAGGTATTTCCATCGTAGCGTGGGCGTTGTTTATTCTATCTTGCACTTTGCTGGTGGTGGCGGCCATCGATGTACCCTTTCAGATATATCAGCATAATAAACAATTAAAAATGACCAAGCAGGAGGTAAAGGATGAATACAAAGACACGGAAGGAAAACCAGAAGTAAAAGGCAAAATTCGATCCAAGCAACGTGAAATGGCTCAAAGCCGTATGATGTCAGCGGTGCCTGACGCTGATGTGGTGATTACCAACCCGACCCACTTTGCCGTAGCTTTAAAATATGATCCGAAAAAAATGTTGGCACCGATACTGGTGGCAAAGGGTGCAGATCACATTGCACTGCAGATCAAAAAGGTGGCACTGGCAAACGATGTCATGATATTAAATTCACCCCCGTTGGCCCGATCCATTTACTACCATACGGAGCTGGAAAGGGAGATTCCACAAGGGCTGTTTCTGGCGGTTGCTCAAGTGTTGGCCTATGTGTACCAGTTGCAGCAATTTCAGGAAGGCAAAGGCCCCAACCCTGGCGTGGTGCCAGATTTCCCCGTTCCAGACGACCTCAAGAAAGACGAATAACCCGCTGTTTCAATAATTTATCCATTTAGGCATGATCTTTGCGATCTAACACTAAGGCGTACTTAATGCGTCAAATATTTGTTAGTGGCAGAGCGAAGGTGTTATGGCAGCAGGTGTGGCTACTCAATCCGGAAATATCCTCAAGCAAGGCAATTGGGGCGCACCGATCTTTTTGCTGATCATCATGGGCATGATGACCCTGCCCATGCCGTCTATTCTGCTGGACGTATTGTTCACCTTTAATATTGCTTTGGCGTTGGTGGTGCTACTGGTTTCGGTATACACCATGCGACCATTGGAATTCGCCATATTCCCGACGGTGCTGTTGATTGCGACTTTGCTGCGCTTAGCTTTGAACGTGGCGTCCACCCGCGTGGTATTGCTGCGCGGCCATGAAGGTGGCGATGCTGCTGGTAAGGTCATTCAGTCATTTGGTGAAGTTGTGATTGGGGGCAATTACGCAGTGGGTTTGGTGGTCTTTATGATATTGGTGATCATCAATTTCGTGGTGGTCACCAAAGGTGCCGGCCGTATCTCGGAAGTGAGTGCTCGATTTACCCTGGATGCGATGCCAGGCAAGCAGATGTCCATTGATGCTGATCTGAATGCCGGGGTTATTGACCAGGAGGAGGCCAAAATACGTCGAGCAGAAGTGTCCCAGGAGGCGGATTTTTACGGTGCAATGGATGGTGCCAGTAAGTTTGTTCGTGGGGATTCGATTGCCGGTATCCTGATTTTGATTATCAATATTGTGGGTGGCCTTGCTATTGGTATGGCCCAATACAATCTTGGTTTTGGTGATGCGCTGCGAGTGTATGCTTTGCTCACTATTGGTGATGGTTTGGTCGCGCAAATCCCTTCTTTGTTGTTATCCACTGCTGCTGCGATCATCGTTACCCGCGTAAACAGTTCCCAGGATCTGGGTGATCAGGTGATGGTCCAGATGTTTGGTTCACCTCAGGCCTTGGCGATCGCTGCGATCATTCTGGTCATCATGGGGATTATTCCGGGTATGCCTCATGTTGCGTTTTTAGGGCTGGCTACGTTGTGTGGTGGCGGAGCGTATTGGATTCATTATCGTCGTGAGGCTTCTGGTGGTAAGGAAGTGGAAGACGAGAAAAAGGCGCAGAAAATGGAAGAAATCGCCGCCCAGCGTGACAACGAATTCAAGGAGCTGGGTTGGGATGATGTGCAGCCAGTGGATGCGATTGGCCTGGAAGTGGGATATCGGCTGATACCGCTTGTAGACAAGGCCCAAGGCGGGCAACTACTGGGACGTATCAAGGGTGTGCGTAAGAAACTGTCTCAGGATTTGGGGTTTCTTATGCCGTCTGTTCACATCCGGGATAATTTGGATCTACTGCCTAATGCTTACCGCGTAACGCTAATGGGGGTGGCGATTGAGGAGGCAGAGATTCATGCAGACCGTGAGCTTGCTATCAACCCCGGGCAAGTGTTCGGGGCGATCAATGGTATCGAATGTAAGGATCCCGCGTTCGGGCTGGATGCCGTTTGGATTGAGCCAAGTCAGCGTGATCAGGCGCAAACCATGGGTTACACGGTAGTAGATGCAAGTACGGTTGTAGCTACGCATATAAATCAGGTGATGTTACGGCACGCCCATGAACTGCTTGGTTTTGAGGAGGTGCAGAAGCTGCTGGAGAATTTGCAGAAAGCATCGCCGAAGCTGGTGGAAAACCTGGTGCCGAATCCCTTGCCCTTAAGCAAGTTGCATAAAGTCCTGCAGAATTTATTGCAGGAAGATGTACCGATTCGGGATATTCGCACCATTGCCGAAGCCTTGGCGGAGATGGCACCAAAGAGTCAAGACGCTGACGCTCTCACCTCTGCCGCCCGTGTCTCGTTATCCCGCTTGATCGTCCAGACCATATACGGTGTGGGGCGTGAGCTGCCTGTTATCACGCTTCAACCGGAGTTGGAACAGTTGTTGCTACAAGCTGTACAGCAGGCCATAAATTCTGGCGGTACTGCCAGCGATGCGGTGATCGAGCCGGGCTTGGCGGAAAAACTGCAACGCTCCGTATCCAATGCAGTTCAGAAGCAGGAGTTAGCAGGTAATCCACCAGTTTTGTTGGTTTCGGCGGGCATCCGCCCCATGCTGTCGCGCTTTTTGCGGTTCAGTGTTCAGGGCTTAAATGTACTGTCATACAACGAAATACCGGATAACAAACAGATTACAATTACCGCTTCTGTGGGCCAATAACCAGTAAACGATGGCGACTGAAGCAGCGAGGATACGACGATCATGAACACAAAAAAATTCATAGCAGCGGATATGCGTCAGGCTTTGAAGTTGGTTCGTGAAGAGTTGGGTGCAGATGCAGTGATTCTCTCCAACCGTAAGGTGGCCGGTGGCATTGAAATTGTTGCCGCCGCCGACTACGACGAATTTGTTGAGCAGCACAAAGCCCGCGAGCGCAAGCAGAATCATATTCCTGATTTCATGAGCGATAGTGCCAGTTCACCAGCGTTGGGGGATCCGGCTCGGTTGTTGAATGACAGGGGTGGTTTTGCTCCTACCGCCGAAGACAAGTCAAATTTGATTGAAGCGTTGCAGCGTCGTGAGCAGGCCAATCAGAAATTCAATGAAATGTGGCTGAAGCAGTTAAACAGTCGAGAAGAGCAGTCTGATCGGGATGTCGAGGTTCGGTTAAGTCAGCAGGCCAGGGTGCAGGCGGATGTGGCCGCACCAGCTCCTGCCACAACCGCGACTCCTGAAGTGGCTGCTGTGTCTTCTCCTGCTGTTACAGTTGCTTCCGCTGCTCCTGCGCCGATTGTTGCAGCACCTTCTGCGGCCAGCCCTGAATGGGCTGAAATGCGAGGAGAACTGAACCAGTTGCGTCAGATGCTGAATGTGCAGATGGCTAATGTTGCCTGGGGCGATTTTTCTCATCGCCATCCACTGGAGGCTTCGGTATTCAAAAAATTGGCTCGTTTGGGCTTATCCCCTGCGCTGTGCCGAAAGCTGGTGAGAAACCTGAAGCCAGGCACTGATCTTAAATTGGCTTGGCGCGAGGCATTGCTGGAGCTGAGCGATGACCTGCCGTTGCTGGGTGAAGACATAGCCGCTCATGGGGGCATTTTTGCCTTTGTTGGGCCTGCAGGGGTGGGCAAGACCACCACCATTGCCAAGATTGCTACCCGCTTTGTGCTGGAGCATGGTGCCGAGAATTTGGCGCTTATTACCACCGACAGTTACCGTATTGCCGGACATGAGCAGCTGAGCACTCTGGGGCGTATCCTTAAAGTGCCGGTTCGAGTCGTGACCGAGCAGCAGAGTCTTGATCAATTATTGCGCTCTTTGTCCCGTAAGAAGCTGATTTTGGTGGATACTGCCGGTTTGAGTCATAAAGATCAGGTACATCAGGAACAAATGACTATGCTTGAGAGCATGGGGGCAAATATTCAACGTTGGCTGGTTCTGTCCTCTACCAGTCAGCGACGTATTCTGGATAAGGCTATCAATGAATATAAACAGTTGAATCTAGAGGGCTGTATTCTCACAAAACTGGACGAATCGGCCAGTTTGGGCGAGGCTTTAAGTGTCGCGATCGAATCGCAGCTACCTATTGCCTATATCACGGATGGCCAGAACATCCCGGACGACATAGCCCGCCCGCAAGCCACCCGCTTGATCAATCATGCCATCGCTCTGGCGAAGGAGTATCGCATGGACGATGCATTGGTAGCGGATATGTACAGCGACGCCATCTCCGAAATGGAACCGGATCTGGCTTACGGATAAAAGACGACACAAGGTGCACACAAAAACGTTTATGAGTAATCATCCCGTACAGGTAATCGCCATCACCGGCGGCAAAGGTGGGGTAGGCAAGAGCAACGTCTCAATTAATCTGGGGATGTGCTTGTCTGAAATAGGCCGCAGAGTCGTGTTGCTGGATGCCGATCTCGGGTTGGGCAATCTGGATATTCTGCTGGGTATCAGCTCCCGTGAGAATCTTTCCCATGTATTAAAAGGTGAGTGCGGCATCAAGGACATCCTTGTAGAGGGTCCTGGCGGCATCAAAATCGTACCGGCTTCGTCGGGTACGCAAGAACTGGTGAGCATGGGGCCCCGTGAACATGCCGGTTTGATCCATGCTTTTAGCGAACTAAGCGATGATGTGGATGTGCTGTTAATTGATACAGCAGCAGGCATTTCGGAAATGGTGATGAGCTTCGTGACCGCTGCACAGGAAAGCCTGTTTGTGGTGACCAACGAGCCGACCTCTATTACTGACGCATACGCCATGATGAAGATTCTTAACCAGAAGCACGGTATTTACCGCTTCAACGTGGTGGCCAACATGGTTCGCACGCAGCAAGAAGGTCGCGAAATCTATAATAAGCTTACCAAAGTGACGGATCGGTTTTTGGATGTGGCTCTGCAATTTTCGGGGTGCATTCCATTTGATGACTACCTGCGTAAGGCGGTCATGCGGCAAAAGCCAGTAGTGGAGGCCTATCCCCGCAGTAAAGCGGCGCTGGCATTCCGCTCGCTGGCAAATAAAGTAGACAGCTGGCCATTACCCACAACGCCTCGAGGGCACCTTGAGTTCTTTGTGGATCGGTTGGTGCAAGGAGCGGTTGCCCGTTAGGACGCCAGGTTACCCCGATGCAGGGCATGAAGCGACAGGCTATGTATAACGATGAATCGGCGCCACAAATAGATGTCCTGGTGGAGCAGCATACTCCGCTGGTGAAACGCATCGCCCATCATCTTTTGGCTCGAATGCCTTCAGGCGTGGCGGTGGAAGATTTGTATCAGGCTGGCATGATTGGTTTGCTGGATGCGTTGAAGCGCTATGACAGCAGCAAAGGCGCCAGCTTTGAAACCTACGCAGGCATTCGCATCCGCGGAGCCATGGTGGACGAAGTTCGCAAGGGTGAATGGGCGCCACGTTCGGTACATCGTAACGCTCGACGTATCCAGCAAGTGATTCGCGATATTGAACATGAAACAGGTGCCGATGCACGGGATCGGGATATTGCAGATCGCCTTGGCATTTCCATGGAAGAGTACCACGCCATGTTGCAAGACAGCATGGCGACACGGCTGTTCAGCCTCAATGAGCTTGAATCCGTCGAAGACAACATTACCACCGGGTTGCAGCAAGAACAGGCTCACAACCCCCTGGATGACCTCCAAAGTGGGGTATTCCGCACCCACCTGGCCCGCGCGATTGAACAGTTACCTGAGCGGGAGCAATTGGTCATATCCCTTTACTACGACGAAGAACTAAATCTTAAGGAAATCGGGCAGGTACTGGGAGTTAGCGAATCTCGTGTCAGCCAAATTCACAGTCAGGCCGCCCAACGATTGCGCGCCCGTCTACAAGAGTGGCTTTGATTCTTCTACAAAAACTGGATCACACCAAATCTGCTACTAGACTTAAGCGGTAGAGACTGTTGAAAGGCCCGGAAACCGTCAGCTTATCGCTGGTTGGGGCATTTAACAGCCAGTTACAGCAGTAGTTTGCTTAACAGACGTAGTGAACTGGGTTCATTGGAGGCAACCTTGGACAAGAATATGAAAATTCTCATTGTTGATGACTTTTCCACGATGAGACGCATTATCAAGAACCTGCTACGCGACCTTGGGTTCACCAATACCCAGGAAGCCGACGACGGAAGTTCTGCTTTGCCATTACTGAAAGCCTCGGATTTTGACTTTCTTATTACAGATTGGAATATGCCGGGAATGACGGGTATAGACCTGCTGAAGGCGGTGCGTGCGGATGAAAAGCTGCAGAGCCTACCTGTATTGATGGTGACAGCTGAAGCCAAGCGAGAGCAGATCATCGAAGCCGCGCAAGCTGGCGTTAACGGCTATGTTGTGAAGCCCTTCACCGCTCAGGCATTGAAAGAAAAGATCGAGAAGATCTTTGAGCGGGTAGATGCATAGCACTATTCACCGTTAACGGCAGATGTGAGATTAGCATGACGGAGCAAGCTCAGCAGGACAGTTTGGTGGAGTACGCCAAAACCCTGGTTGAACAACTGGAAAGTGGTGATGCGAAGGAGGCGATGCGAACCATCTCCTCTTTGCACCAGCAGCGGGATCAGGTGTTGTTTCAAGAAGTTGGAAAGTTGACCCGTAGCCTGCATGAGTCAATCAAAAACTTTGCGATTGATACCAGTGACAGCGTGATGCGCGATGAAATGTCGCGTATGCAGGATGCATCCCAGCGATTGAATTATGTCATCGAAAAAACAGAACAGGCGGCTAACAAAACTATGGACATGGTGGAGCACACCATGCCGGTTTCTGGTCACCTGCGGGAAAGTGCCCAATCCCTGAAAGAGGAGTGGGACAAACTTATGCGCCGTGAAATGAGCGCAGATGAGTTTCGACAGTTAACGAAAAAAGTGGATGGTTTTTTAGTAACTGCAGTGGCAGATGCATCCACAATTGACTCCAATCTTTCCAACATCATGCTGGCGCAGGATTTTCAAGATCTGACCGGTCAGGTGATCAAGCGAGTCATTCAGCTAGTAAAAGAAGTAGAAGATAACCTGGTGAATCTGGTGGCAATGGCGAGCACCATTGATCAGATTACCGGTGCTAAACATGAACTTCCCCAGAAAGACATGAAGGCTAATGAGGCAGATATTGGACCCGAGGGGCCAATTATGAATCCAGAGGCGCGAGAAGATGTTGTCTCGGGTCAGGATGATGTGGATGCCTTGTTATCCAGTCTTGGGTTTTAGAGGAGTTAGGGGATGAGCTTCGAAGGTGATGAAGAAATACTACAGGACTTCCTGGTTGAGGCCGGGGAGATACTGGAAGTACTGTCAGAACAACTGGTTGATCTGGAAAACCGACCCGACGACGCTGATCTTCTAAACGCAATATTCCGAGGATTTCACACAGTAAAAGGTGGGGCAGGGTTTCTGCAATTGGACACCCTGGTGGATCTTTGTCACGCGGCAGAAAACATATTCGATTTGTTGCGTAATGGAAAGTTGTCGATCAATGCAGAATTAATGGACGTAGTGTTGCAGGCGCTGGACGCTGTGAACAGTATGTTCGAGCAGGTTCATGGCCGCCAGTATCCAGATCCTGCTGATCCTGCCTTGATGAATGCGCTACATGCCATTTTGCAGGGTGATACACCGGCTGCTCCTACAGCGGAGCCTGCAGCTGAGGAAGCTCCCGTTGCCAGTGAAGCGGCTGATAAAGGCGATATCACTGACGAAGAGTTCGAGCAGTTTTTGGATGCGCTGGACGAAGGCAAAGACAAGGCACCAGCAGCACCGGCTACCAATACATCAGATGGAATAGATTTGTTTGGCGAAGATGATGAAGTCGCCGCCGCCTCGGCTTCAACCTCTGACGAAATCACAGAAGATGAATTTGAAGCGCTGTTGGATCAGTTGCATGGTAAAGGCAAGATTGGTGGAGCTGCTGCTGCGGCCGCCGAGCCAGAGCCGGCTGCTGCAACTGGCTCCGACGAAATATCAGATGACGAATTTGAATCCCTGTTAGATGAATTGCATGGCAAAGGTCGACACGGCGGTACACCAAAAACTGAGGGCGATGAAGGTGAACCTGCAGCGGCAAGTACTGATGGCCAATTAATCAGCGACGATGAATTTGAATCCCTGTTAGATGAGTTGCATGGTAAGGGTAAAGGGCCTACTACCGGAGCAGTCGAGGAGAAAGCACCAGCTGCACCTGCCGCAAGTAAGTCAGCGACACCTGCCCCTGCCGCAAAAGCGCCTGCACAGCCATCATCGCCGCCTCAGGCTGCGCCGAAAAAAGCAGAGGCACCCACTGCCAAGCCTGCAGCCACTGCCAGCCCAGCCAAAAAAGAGGCTGTTGCCCGCGGAGCCGCGCCGCCAAAAGAGGCTCCGGCTGCTGCAGAAAATACGGTTCGCGTTGATACCAAGCGCCTCGATGACATCATGAATATGGTGGGCGAGCTGGTATTGGTACGAAACCGCCTGGTGCGTTTAGGCTTGCGAACCGCCGATGAAGATCTGGCAAAAGCCGTTGCCAACCTGGATGTGGTCACCGGCGATCTGCAAACCGCAGTCATGAAAACCCGGATGCAGCCGATCAAGAAGGTATTCGGTCGCTTCCCTCGCGTTGTTCGGGATTTGGCACGTAACCTGAAAAAAGAAATCACCTTGGAATTGGAAGGTGAGGAGACGGATCTTGATAAAAACCTGGTGGAGGCTTTGGCTGATCCACTGGTTCACTTGGTTCGCAATAGCGTTGACCATGGTATTGAGGCACCCGATGTACGTGAGAGCATGGGTAAGCCTCGTATGGGTAAAGTGTTTCTTGCTGCGGAGCAAGAAGGTGATCATATCGTGTTATCGATCACCGATGATGGCGGCGGTATGGATCCGGATATGTTACGCCGAAAAGCCGTTGAAAAAGGTTTGATGGACACTGAGGCGGCCGATCGGCTCAGTGATCCTGAAGCGTTCAATTTGATATTCCATCCTGGGTTTTCCACCAAAGATCAGATTTCCGATGTGTCTGGTCGTGGTGTGGGTATGGACGTAGTGAAGACCAAAATCACCCAACTCAATGGCATGATCGAGGTTCATTCCGAAAAGAATGTCGGCACTCGTATCGCTATCAAGGTTCCACTTACGCTCGCCATCATGCCAACGCTGATGGTCATGCTGGGAACGCAGGCGTTTGCGTTGCCGTTGGTTAATGTGAATGAAATTTTTCACCTGGATCTCTCCCGCACCAATGTGGTGGATGGCCAGGAGGTTGTGGTTGTGCGTGAAAAAGCGCTGCCGTTGTTTCACCTAAAACGCTGGTTAATACGTGGTACCACCGGTAAGGATACTGAAGCCCATGTGGTGATTGTGAGTGTGGGCACGCAGAAGGTGGGTTTTGTTGTGGATCAGCTTATCGGCCAGGAAGAAGTGGTCATCAAACCTTTGGGCAGGATGCTGCATGGCACGCCTGGTATGGCAGGCGCCACAATCACGGGAGATGGTCGTATTGCCCTAATACTGGATATTCCCAGTATGTTGAAAGCCTACGCGCAACGGAGTTGATTGCAAATACGTGTAATACGTTGCCGTTTTGGAGATGTTGAATGCCAACTAATGTGCTTGTCGTAGACGACTCCGCATTTTTCCGTCGAAGAATCAAAGAAATTCTGGAAAAAACACCCGAATTGAAAGTGATAGGGTTTGCGGAAAACGGCAAGGCCGCTGTAGAGCAATCCAAATCACTTAAACCCGATGTCATTACTATGGATTATGAGATGCCGCTAATGGATGGCATCTCTGCGGTGCGTTTGATTATGTCTGAACGGCCGACTCCTATTTTGATGTTTTCCTCTCTGAGTTATGAAGGGGCTCGGGTTACGCTGGACGCCTTGGAAGCCGGTGCTCTGGATTATCTGCCAAAAAGTTTTGAATCCATGTCGGGTGATCCTGGTGATAGCGCCAAATTATTACAGGATCGTGTCATTGCGATTGCCCGGCGTGGCGCATTTATGCGGCGTGCGGCTGCACCTGCACCTGTTGCTTCAGCAACAGCAGTGCCTGCTGCAAGTCAGCCGGTTCCAAGGCCGTCTGCCCCCAGTAAACCGTCATCCAAATCTGACCTGCGGCCACCAGCAAAGGCAAGGGGTGGTAAAAGCCCTATAGAATCATTGCAAGGTGATCGTCCGCGCATCATTTTAATTGGCGCTTCCACCGGTGGCCCGGTGGCTCTGCAGAATATCCTTACATCATTACCTGCAAACTATCCTTTTCCCATCCTGTTGGTGCAACACATGCCGGGGACATTTACTTCCGCTTTTGCGGAAAGATTAAACCGCCTGTGCAAGATTAACGTGAAAGAAGCTGCGGACAATGATCCTATTCGACCGGGGACAGCGCTGTTGGCTCCGGGTGGCAAGCAAATGTTGGTGGAAGGTAATGGGCAAACGGTGTCCATAATCGACGGCAACGACAAAATTCAGTATCGACCCAGTGTTGATATTACGTTTGGATCAGCGGCGAGAAGCATAAGAGGCAAGATTCTTGCATTGGTGTTAACAGGAATGGGTACCGATGGACGTGAGGGGTGTAAGCTGTTGAAGCGAAACGGTGCAACAGTTTGGACTCAAAGCGAACAAAGTTGTGTTGTTTACGGTATGCCCATGGCTGTAGAAACCGCAGGCTTATCCGATGCGGTAATTGACATCAAAGATGTAGGTAATACTTTAGGCGAGCTGCGCTGACACTATGGATATCTTGAGTATCACAGGCCTGCTGATTGGCATCGTTGCCATCATAGGCGGAAACGCTATGGAGGGAGGGCACCTGTCTGGCCTGGCCAATGGGCCTGCTGCCGTCATTGTGATTGGCGGTACGCTTGGTGCCGCGATGTTGCAAACCCCCATGGCAACGTTCAAGCATTCCTTCTCTGTTTTACGTTGGGTGTTCTTCCCGCCAGCCATTGATATGAAAGAGAATATCGATCGGGTGATACATTGGAGCCTGACTGCTCGCAAGGAAGGCTTGTTGGGTTTGGAAGCGATAACAGAAAATGAGTCGGATGGGTTTTCTCGTAAAGGATTGCAGTTGCTGGTGGATGGCGGTGAACCGGAATCCATCCGTAATATTATGGAAGTGGAGCTGATCGCCCAAGAGGATAAGCACCTGCATGCAGCAAAGGTGTTCGAAGCCATGGGAGGTTATTCGCCAACCATTGGTATTATTGGTGCCGTTATGGGCCTTATTCACGTGATGGGAAATCTGGCAGACCCCAGTAAGCTGGGTGCAGGTATTGCCACGGCCTTTGTTGCAACTATTTATGGTGTGGGGTTGGCGAATCTTATATTTCTGCCGATTGCCGCCAAACTAAAATCCACAATCAAAGCGCAAAGCAGCCAGCGAGAAATGGTAATCGAAGGCCTTATTGCCATTGCCGATGGTGAAAACCCAAGAACCATCGAAATGAAACTCGAGGGATATCTGGACCAGTGATCCAGCGGGGTGGGCTATGCGACGACGACAGGTGGAAGAACACGTAAATCATGAGCGCTGGGTAATTTCCTACGCAGATTTCATTACGTTGCTGTTCGCATTTTTCGTGGTTATGTATTCGATTTCCTCAGTAAATGAGGGCAAGTATAAAGTCTTGTCCGATTCCTTGGTGAGTGTATTTAACGCGAAACCCAGAACCCTTGATCCACTCACCGTGGGTGATAAGGATGTCCATAAAAGCAATGATCAGTTGATCAAGCTGCCGGTGCCCGGTGACTATTCCAGTAAAGAAGATTATCAATTCAGTGTGGAAGGCCTGTTTGATGATGTGGAAAATCGAGCTGCTCGTCAGGGCGATATGCGCGACAACGAAGTCGATCACCTTTCTAAAATAACCGAGCAATTGGCTACCAAGCTACAACAGCAAATCGACAGCAATGACGTAGAAATCCGTGGCAATGATGAGTGGATTGAAGTGAACATTAAAGCCAGTGTGCTGTATCCCAGTGGCAGTGCAACGCTTTCCGCTGCTTCGAAAGATGTATTGGATAAAGTAAGTGATGTTCTGAAAGGTAAACCTAATCCAATTCATGTTGAAGGTTACACTGATAATGTACCGATCGAGACACGTCAGTTTCCTTCCAACTGGGAGCTGTCTGCATCCCGAGCCGCCAGCGTGGTTCGATTTTTTGAAGGCCGAGGAATCAATCCAGCACAATTAGCGGCGGTGGGCTATGGAGAATATCACCCTGTGGCCGATAATGAAACGGAGGATGGGCGTTCCCGTAACCGCCGAATCGCATTAGTGATCTCTAAGGCTGAAGCAAAACCGGTGAGTGATGTGGTGGGTGCAAAAGCGGCGGACTATAAAATGGGAACCGGTTCGGCTGGCGTCAGTAAAGACAGGCGTGATCGTGCTGAATCTGAAGTTCCGCTCAGAATTATTCGATTACAGGATGGCGGTTTGCTGTTTTCAGCAGATGGCCAGACAAAAGAGTAGGGTAGCTAAGTGAAGATCTGGGCAGTGGCGAATCAGAAAGGTGGTGTGGGTAAAACCACCACCGTGGTAGGGCTGGGTGGGATTCTTGCGCAGCAAGGGCATCGGGTATTGATGATCGACCTGGATCCTCATGGCTCACTGACCAGCTATTTCAAACAAAACCCGGATGAAATGGAGCTGTCGGTTTATCAGTTGTTTCAACATAAGGGGGAAGTGCCTCAGCAGCTACCGCGCCAACTGATTTTAAACACCGGTTTTCCGGGGCTGGATTTTACACCGTCTTCCACATCCTTAGCCATGCTGGAGCGCCAGGCGGTAAGTCAGGGCGGGGCAGGTTTGGTGATATCCAAGACCATTGCGTGGTTGTGGGACGATTACGACTATGTGTTGATGGATACTCCGCCCATTCTGGGTGTGTTATTAATCAACGCGTTAGCTGCCTGCCAGCAGCTACTGCTGCCAGTGCAAACTGAGTTTCTGGCCATCAAAGGGTTGGAGCGCATGATGCGAACGTTGCAAATGGTGATGCGTTCGCAGAAACGTGAGCTACCCTATCTGGTGGTGCCCACTATGTTCGATCGTCGTACTCAGGCTTCTGTAGGTAGCCTGCGATTGCTGCGTCAAACTTATGACGGCCATATCTGGCCCTCTGCTATACCGGTAGACACCCGGTTTCGGGATGCCAGCAGAGCGGGTGTGCCACCCAGTAACTATGAATCAGGTTGCCGAGGGGTCTTGGCCTACGGCTCTCTGCTAAAATATCTAATGAGCCACGAGCCCGATTCGAGTATTAAGCACCAAGCCTCTTCTTAATCAGGTTTGGATTCCGAGTCCCATTTCGCAAGCAGTAGCGAAGGACATGAACGACGAGAAGCAAGACGATCAACCGATCAATGCAGTGGATCGAGTGATATACGATTATCTGGATGAGATGCTCCATGACCCGGCGGCAGACGAACCTGTATCCAGTAATCTACCAGTGCGGCGTGTAGTTCCTGATAATGTTGCCCATTTTGATATCAGTAAGAAGAAATATCCTGTGGCTTCGGCCCCTGTAAAGCAACCCTCAGCGATGGTTGTTGATAAGAAGGAATCAATGCCCTATTCGGTTATGGATCGCCCAGCTTTGTTGAGTGAATCCTTGCTGCGCATTGCCCCCGAAACGCCTGCCGTTAAGCCTAAAGAAGTTGCCCCAGTAGACACCACCCCGGAAAGCATTCCGGAGGCCAAGGTGTCGATGCCCGCGCAGAAACCCGATCCGGTTGTTGAACCGGTTGAAGCTGAAATCGAACCCGACGATCCACAGGATAGCGCGCTTGAAGGCGTTGATATTAAGGGACAAAACCAGTGGTGTGCGAATGGCCGCCCTGTTTGGGCACAGTCCCGTTTCGAATGCTTGATCTTTAATGTGAATGGGCTCAAGTTGGCGGTGCCTTTGATTACGCTGGGCTCAGTTCATCAGATTGATCGTAAGTTTAACGCCTTGCCAGGCCAATTTGACTGGTTTCTGGGGATCTTGCAAACCCCCAGTGCCGGAAATATCAAAGTGTTGGATACCGGGTTGTGCGTGATGCCGGAACGTTATGATCCAGCCAGCCGAAGCTCGCTGGCTTATGTCATTACAATCCACGGTTATTCATGGGGCTTGGCCTGCCATCAGGTTGAGAGATCCATCACTCTGGAGCCTGATCAGGTTAAATGGCGTAGTCAACGGGGTAAAAGGCCATGGCTGGCCGGCACAGTGGTCGAGTATATGTGCTCGTTGGTGGACACAGACGGTTTTCAGGAAATCATCAATATGGCTGAACAGACACAATAAACCTCATTGCCCCCTCCAAATTGAATCCTCGATACTGGCGCTGTGTCTTCCCTGATCTATAGTTATAAAACAACCAGTTAAACTGGCCGAAGTGTCATCAAATTCAAGTGGCATAAATTATGGCAAATACAGCTCAAACTCGTTCCAGTGACGATCCTGTTATCCAGTGGGTTACCTTTCGTTTGGCCGGTGAAACCTACGGAATTAATGTAATGCAAGTGCAGGAAGTGCTGCGCTTTACCGATATTGCCCCGGTTCCCGGTGGTTCCCACCACGTGCTGGGCATTATTAACTTGCGTGGCAACGTGGTTACAGTAATTGATACTCGCTTGCGCTTTGGGTTGCCCAAAGGTGATATCAATGACAACACCCGTATCGTCATTACCGAAGCAAGTGCTCATGTTATAGGCATTTTGGTGGATAGCGTGGCGGAAGTGGTGTATTTGCGCCAGTCGGAAATCGATACGTCACCTAACATCGGCAACGATGAAAGCGCACGATATATTCAGGGTGTGTGTCACAAGGACGGCGAACTGCTGATTCTGCTGGAGCTGGACAAGATGCTGACCGATGATGAATGGGCCGAACTGGACTCAGTATAGGTTCAGCGGTTGGCATGTTAGCTGCATCGACAGAATAACCACCCAAGGCGATGTAATTTTGACGTTAAGGAACACATCAGGAGTCTTTGACTATGGCCAGAAATGAGGCCGCCTCAGATGATCAGGTCACACAGTGGGGAACATTTCGGCTAGGTGACGAAATTTACGGTGTGAGCGTAATGCAGATTCGTGAGGTGTTGCGATACACCGAGATCACACCTGTGCCCGGAGCACCCTATTACGTACTGGGCATTATTAACTTGCGTGGTAACGTTGTTACCGTGATCGACACTCGCACCCGCTTTGGTTTGGGTGCAGGTGAAATTAATAACAACACTCGAATTGTCATCGTAGAAGTCGAGAAACAAGTGATTGGCATGCTGGTGGACAGTGTGGCAGAGGTGACTTATCTCAACGAATCAGAAATCGAAAAAGCGCCTAATGTCGGTAATGATGAGACGTCCAAGTTTATTACCGGTGTTTGTAACAAGCACGATGAGCTGCTGATTTTGATTGATTTGGAGCGCATGATTGAGACAGCCGGTGGCGGTGTTGGCATGGCGATGGGGTTTTAGGGTGAATTTTCCATGTATGTAGATCAGTTCTGGTTAGGCGTGTTGATTGCTGTATTTCTAACGGCGGGCATGGTGCTGCTGTTGATGCAGGTTCAGAAAATGAAACATAACCAGCTGATGTTGCAGGATGAGAAGAAAATGCTGGAGGCGCGGATCAAGAGCCTTGAGAGCAAGATAGAATTTTTAAACACCGGTTCATTGGGCATCGGTCAACGTTTGATGAACACCGAGAAGCGTCTTAATCAGGCCTTAGAACGGCAGGATGATCTGGCGCAAAGTAATTCAGAGCATCTATTCCGGCGTCAGGCTGATCGGGTTCTGAAAGGTCGCGAGCTTGAGTCTGCTGATGAAGATGATGGCCCTTCCCGCACCGAAGCCAAATTAATGGCATTGGTGAACAAGCAGAAGCACACCAAGCCCTAACCAACTTAGATTTGCTGTTTTTGTTGACGCTTTTCCATAAATACTTCTATAAATTTCAATATCTTGCGAATAGAATGCGCAATTCTTAGAGCCAAATATTCCAACCGCAAAACGCCCTGACACCTATACTCAAAATGAGTTTTCAGCGACCTGTTTGGGTGTATCGTATGAACGTTTTTGCGAAGGTAGTATGTAGTCTGGTCTTGATGTTGTCCTCTGCTGTAGCGTTAGCAGAAGCCCCTGATGTTGTAATGGGGGCGAATACAGTTGATCTGGAAAAAGCTAAAACGTTGTTTGACGATGGGGCTGTGTTTATCGATGTACGTGACGCACAGTCTTGGAGTCTGGGCCATATTCAAGGTGCTGTTAATTTGGATTTTAATGCCAGTGAGTTTGCGGTGCTGTATATATCCAAAGAACTTGATCGAGCCACTCCCATCGTTTTTTATACCAGTAGCCCCTTGAATGTAAGCAGTGCGATGGCCAGTTTCTTCGCCTCTAACTGGGGTTACAGTAATGTTTACTATTTCCGTGATGGATTTTATTCATGGATGGCTGCAGATTTACCGGTGGAGTTGAAGATGGCCGGTCGCAGTGTTCAGGTTGATAGCGTAATTCAGTAGTTTCCTGTCAATCCGTTGTGCTCGTGTAGAAACGGCCTCCTTGGAAGGGGGCCGTTTTTTTATTCGCAGGCCTAGTGCCGCAATGATCCCCAGGCTGCCTGGTGAATTTTATTCGGCGGGCCCTTGAATTCGATTTTGACCGAAGGTGCTGTTTTCTGTTCGGCCAAACCCGTCCGGTGTTTTCCCTTTTAGCATGTACACAAAGGCGATGATTTCTGCGATGGTTCGGTATAGAAGTTCGGGTATTTCGTCGCCCACTTCCAGTCGCGCGAGAATATCTACCAGCTGAGGGTTTTCGTAGATGGGAACATCGTTTTCGCGAGCAATTCGAATGATCTCCTGGGCCAATTCCTGGCTGCCAGAGGCGCTTACGAAAGGTGCGCTTTTTCCGTCGTAGGTCAGTGCGACTGCCTGATTGGATTGGTCTTCGCTCATGTGTGGATGTCCACCAGTTGATTTTGCAAGATCGCCTGTTCTGTTTTGGGGATGCCGAGGTGTCCTTGCAGCTTTTCTACTTTTAACCCCATTTCGGTCAGAACCTTTTGCAGGTAATCAAAGTGATTGCGGGTGTGCTGAAGGGTGTTTTCCCACTCCGCCCAGAATGAAACAGAGGCGGAATGACCCACTAAGCTGATCTGACACAGCATCGGGCCAAGCCCTTCGATATCAAATGCCATTTGTACAACCCAGCGCTTGCCTTGCTTTTTCTCGTTTTGATCGGAGTCAGGCTCCCTTTCTTCTATCAGAAATTGAAAAATCTGCACTTGGTTTTGATGCAAAATGGGCAGTTCGAAGCTGAGTTGCGGCTGGGGCGCGGTTGGATCTTGGTTGCGGGTATGTGACGCCAATTGATGCAGGGTGATGCGGCTTAAAGCCCCTTTGACCTGTTTCAGTAGGATCGAAACCAGAGCATCGGCCATGTCACCCGCGGCCTGAAGCTTTGCACGTGCCTGTGGTTGCAGAGTAATGTTGCCCGGCAATGGTGGCAGCAGGAAGGTCTCAGCGCTGGTTTTTGACAGCGGGTCTGCGCTGTTGATGACTGAGCTGCTTTGAACCGCGCTGTAACCGTGGGTTTTGTTGGGGGCGGGCCGGGTTGGAACGAATGCCGCCTCATGGCTGTTTGTGGCGCCTGAGCGAGGTGGGGAATAGGTGGCTGCGGTACGTTCAGATTTGTTTGTCAGGCTCTGATTGTTGGGGGGTGTTCCAGGCGTGGGGGCTGATTTTGCTGAGGCTTCACCCTTTTCTGCTGTTGTGCCTACGGCTGTGCCTGGTGGCGTTATGCCCGCAGCACCGCTTGCCCCGCTGCCGGAGAGTGTGTTGGTTGGCTGCAGATTGCTTGTTGCTGCATTCTGAATGTTCGATTGAGCCGTTTCCAAGCGAGCCTGCAAGCTTATCAGTTGCTGTTTGATGTCGTATTTAAGCACAGGCCCCAGATCCACAGAGGCTCCCTTGGCCGAGGTGTCCTGCACGGTTAACGGGCGCTTGTTTACCGCCTCTTTGACCAGCGTGGTTAATTCTTTCAGGCTTTGGCTCAGGGGTGTTTGGGTGGCAGATTTTGCCTGCACAGTTTGCACCAGAGCCTTTTGTATTTTGTTCTCGAGAAACAGTCCACTGTTGTTGAGTGCGTTACGCAGTTGTTCGGCTGTTTTCAATTGTTCCAGTTTTGGAAGTAGTTGGATCAGCGTGCTAAGTTGCGGCTGAATCGCTTTTGGCAGTCCGCTGATGGGCTGAGCGGATATCTGTTCCACCATCCTGAACAGGGGGCTGAGGCTTTGCTGTTGGGGAACCAGTTGTTTCAACGCCTGGTTAATGGTGGCCGCCAGTTGGGGGGGTAATATCCGATGCAGCACTACGCCTTTTGTCGGTGAAACGGTCGCTAATAATTGCGCCCCTGGCTGCAAAGGGAATTCTGCAGCTGTTTTTATCAGTATGCTTTGGCCCTGTCTTAGCAAAGTAATGCTATTGGGAGTGATTTGGGTAAGCGGCGCTGGATTGGGCGTTGCAGGTGTTACTGCAGAGCTGGTCGCCGTGGTATTGAGTGGCGGGTTGCTGGCCAGTGCGGCGCTGGCCTTCAGTAAAATTTCATACACCGGTTTTTGGGCTGTTCCGGCCTGCTGGCGCAATGTGCTCTCCAGCACCACTGCTTCGATGGCCTGGCTGGTTTGCATCCTGGCCAGTTCTGCCGGACGAATCTCTGCTGCGGGGCTGGTGGCTCCTGCCTGGCTGGAAGGGCGTGCCCCTGGTGGCAAGTCAATCATGGATTAACCCGATAGATCTTGTTCATGTTCCTAGTATAGTTCGGGCGACTGGATACGGTGATTTTTACTTAAAGAGTGCTGCCAAGCACACCAGCATGGCCATGCTCAGCAAAATCCACTTCAGGGTGCTCTGTTTGGCTGAAATAGCGAATTTCACACTCAGCTGCACGCCAATGATCGATCCCACCCCCACAATCAGGCCGGGAATCCACAGCACTTGATCCTGATATATGAAGACCGCCAGAGCCACGGCACTGAACACCAGCGTGCACATCATTTTCAAAGCGTTTGCCCGCAGCAGGTCATAGCGTAATACGCCTGCCAGCGCGGTGAGCAGGATAAAACCTACTCCTGCCTGCACAAATCCACCATAAAGGCCCGCAAGAAACAGCCAGGCTGCCGCAGATGGCCGCTGCTGCATACTCATTACGGGCTCGTTTGTGTTGGGGATGGTGCTGGGCCTGAGCACAATAAGCAGGGTCATGGTCATCATGGTGCCGAGCAGTACCGGTTTTAAAACTTCCGCAGGAATGACCGACGCGACGGAGGATCCGATCAGCGAGCCGATTATCGTTGGCAGCAAAATGGGCAAGATGGCGCTGTGATCCAGCATCTCATGACGATTGAAGCCTCGCACGGCGGCTGCCGACTGCATGAGCACACCTACGCGGTTAGTGCCGTTTGCGACATCAGCGGGCATACCCAGCAGGATCAGCGCAGGCAGCGTAAAGATCGAACCGCCACCTGCGACGGTATTGACAAAACCTGCAGCAACGCCGGAAACGATCAGCAGTATCAGGTGAAAAGCATCAATGTCCATGAGGACTCCGACTGATCAAGGGCAGGAGGGCTGCGTGGGGCAGCGGTGCCAATGGTAGGGGATGGTTTCGTGATCTGCAAACCGGCGCAGTAAATACAGCGCGGCAACCTGCGCGAACTTTGGTTATAATGGGCCGCTTTCACCACCCTACCAACAACAATTAGGCTGAGTTTGTGGCAACACCATTGATGCAGGCAGAAGGTCTGTTCTGCGAACGAGATGATCGCATCCTGATCAAGGATTTGACGTTCTCCCTACAGGCGGGAGAGGTGATGCAGATTGAAGGGCCTAATGGTAGTGGCAAAACCACGCTGCTGCGGGTGTTGTGTGGATTGTCTGATGATTTCGAGGGGCAGATTCATTGGCAGGGGCAACTGCGCCGTAATGTGGATTCCGACTTCCGGCGCGATACGCTGTATTTTGGACATCTCACGGGTATTAAATCGTCTCTTACCCCAAGGGAAAACTTGCGTTGGATTCTGCAGTTAAAGGGCATTTCCCCTGCTGAGGCTGGGCTGGAAGCCAAAATCGAAGCCGCTCTCAAGTCAGTGGGGTTGTTGAGCTACGAAGATGTACCGGTTTATAGCCTTTCTGCGGGCCAGAAGCGGCGGGTGGCATTGGCGCGTCTTCATGTGGAGCCTGCGCACCTGTGGGTGCTGGACGAGCCCTTTACCGCCATTGATCGCAAGGGCGTTGCAGAGCTTGAAGGCCTGATTCAGAACCATGCCGCCAGAGGTGGTTCCGTGCTGATCACCACTCACCATGCGCTGGATCTACCGATTCTCCGTAAACTGCATTTAGGTCTGGGGAAGGGAACATGGCAGATCCAGTAGTGTCTCATTCTGTGCCGAATGCAGAACCGCCATCAATGTGGTCCGGTATGATCGCAATTCTGAAACGGGACCTGTTAATTGCGTTTCGTCAACGAACGGATATGGTGAATCCCTTATTCTTCTTCATCATGGTGATTGCCCTGTTTCCTCTGGGGATCGGGCCGGAGCCGGGGACATTGCAAAAAATCGGCCCTGGAGTGATTTGGATTGCGGCCTTGCTGTCCACATTGTTGTCGGTAGACAGCCTGTTTCGGCAGGATTTTGATGATGGGTCGTTGGAGCTGTCTCTGTTAAGCCCTCAGCCGCTGTTTATTATGGCCTTTGGTAAAGTTGTGGCTCACTGGCTGGTGACCGCGCTGCCCCTGATTTGTGTGGCACCGGTACTCAGCGTCATGTTGTTTATGGACGCAGCCACGGTGAAAGTAACGTTGTACAGCCTGTTATTGGGCACTCCCATCCTGAGTATGATCAGTGCAATTGGGGCGGCGTTGACAGTAGGGTTGAGAAAAGGCGGGGTGTTAATCGCGGTGATCGCACTGCCCCTGTATATTCCGGTGCTGATTTTTGGCACCAGTGCGGTAGAGGCCGCGTCGATGACGTTGCCTTATGTCGGGCAGCTGGCCTATCTGGCGGCCTTTCTGGTGTTGGCGCTGACGTTTGCGCCTTTTGCTATTGCAGCGGCCTTACGTATCAGCGTAACCAGCCAATAGAGTGTGAGTGAAATTGAGGTGCTCGTGTTTGAAACCATAAAACGGCTATATCATAAATTCGGATCACCCCGTTATTTTTACGATTTAACCAGCAAGATGCTGCCCTGGTTAGTGGCAGCAACAGTGTTGTTGCTGATTCCCGGTTTGATTTATGGCCTGGGCTTTGCGCCGCCAGAAAAGTATCAAGGCAACAGTTATCGGGTTATCTACATTCATGTGCCTGCGGCCAGTATTGCTATGGCTGGGTATTTTGCCATGGCGGTTGCGGGGGTGATTGTGCTGGTCTGGCGTATGAAAATGGCCGAGATGGTGGCCAAGTCCATCGCGCCTATCGGGGCATCGTTTGCTTTTATCTGCCTGGTTACTGGCTCCATATGGGGTAAGCCTACCTGGGGTACATGGTGGGTGTGGGATGCCAGGCTGACCTCAATGTTGATACTGTTGTTTCTGTATATCGGTGTGATTGCCCTGAACGCCGCCATTGAGAATGCCCAGTCGGCTGCCCGTGCAACTGCGGTGCTGAGCATCGTGGGAGCGGTAAATCTTCCCATCATCAAATATTCGGTGGAGTGGTGGAACACGTTGCATCAACCGGCATCCATCAGAATGACCAGCTCTGCCATCGATATGGAAATGCTGTATACGTTGCTGAGCTGTATCGGCGGATTTTATTGCTTGTTTGCAGTGATGCTCATCCTCTCTACCCGCTGTGAAATCCTCTTGCGCGAACAGCGTAGCAGCTGGGTGAAAAAACTGGTGGGAGTGTAATCATGGCTTTTGAATCATTTGCAGACTTCATCGCAATGGGCAAGCATGGCCCTTATGTGTGGTCGGCCTATGGCATCACATTGGTGGTGGTGCTGGCTAATATCGTGGCCCCACTTATTCGTCGTAAAGGGCTGGTGGACGACATTAAACGTAAAGCAAGGCGGGAGCAGGCAGAATCATGAATCCAAAACGCAAACAAAGATTGATCATTGTGCTGGGGGTGCTGGCAGCGGTGGGGCTGTCAACGGCGTTGATGATGTTCGCGCTTAAAGAAAACATAAATCTGTTTTTTACGCCCACTGAAATCGCAGAGGGCAAGGCACCGCTGGAGCGTCGCATTCGTGTGGGTGGTTTGGTTGTGCCCGGCAGCGTCAAGCGGGGAGAGGATCTGCAGGTAACGTTTGATCTAACCGACAATGCCGAGCAGATCACCGTGCGTTTCTCCGGGATACTGCCCGATCTGTTTCGGGAAGGGCAGGGTATAATCGCAAACGGCAAACTGATTGGTGGCACTTTGGTTGAGGCTGATGAGGTATTGGCCAAGCACGATGAAAACTATGTGCCGCCAGAGGTGCAGGAAGCGTTGGAGAAAGCCGGACACCCCAAGAAAGAGAAATCCTGACGGTAATAAAGTAACAAGCCCGGTGATAACCGGGCTCCCTCTACATGCTATAACTTACAGTGCATCCCGTGGCTTGGCGCACTCCGCGCGGGTGGGGTCGAATTTGCAGCGCACCCGGCGTTGCAGCTTAATCATGTCGCCGTCCCAATAGTCTGCTTTCACCGCTTCGATACGCACATCATCCATTAGCTTTTCATAGTTGGCCTTGTCGGCTTCCGGTATCTCAACCCACCACTTGGTATCAATGGCTTTGGTGGACATTTCAATTTCCTTCATGATGCGATCAAACTGAGAAAAATGAAATTCCCGTGACTTTTGGCCAAAGTCCTCAGGAAAGCGATCATGCCAGGTGATCAACTGGCCTGAAATCTGTGCCAGAGGGTAATGGATAATACCGCCGTTGGGCTCCAGGCCTTTGTAGAGTTCCAGCGGGTTATAGGCAATTGCCGGTGCTGGTAATACATCGACGCCCCCGTTGTTGAACATGCTGCCCGCTGTGGCTTCGGTCACGGTGATAGGGGTGCCGCCGATTAATTCCACCATCTGCTGTTGATAAATGTCGTCACCCAGCACGGCGATCTTGCGGCCTACTGCTTTGTCGAGGCTATTAATACTGCGATCGCGCACAAATACATACACCTCGCCTGCGGGTGCGATACCGGCAATTTCAAACGGTCCCTGGCGCATTTTGTCGGCCATTTGCGGCGATGCCAGAAGCTGATGCATCAGGCGCAGGTGCCGTTCCTCTGGCATGGCCCCCACAGCGTACAGCGAGCCAGTAAATTTGATAAAGTTGCGGATGCGTAACTCCGATAAAAAGGCCGCATCGCACTGCTTGGATCGGAACTGTTCAACGATTACTTTTTCGCTGGAGTTCACAATCAGCTCCAAGTCCACACCCCATTTGGTCGCCTCCAGGTTGAACTCTTCCACTGCCTGAGCGATGGGGCCACCGCGGCCAACGATATCCCAAACGCATATGGTTCGCTTGATGTAATCTGCGGCCTGGGCCGGAATCACCGTGGCGGCAATTAAAACCAGTAGTAGTCTTTTTATATTGGTATACATGAAGTTGTCCCTCTTAAATAAAACAAGCCAAATAAAAAACAAAATAAAAGCTTCTGAGAAGAGCTACTGTATATCACACTTCGAGTTGGGGAGGATTGGCCGGAAGAATGATGATATTCGGTTGTTTTTCTTAGTGAATTGAGTCAAAAAATTAATTCTTTGCATTGCTTGTATGATTGTAGGACGATATGGCAATTGGTCTGCCGTGAATTGATTGTGGTGGAAATACTTGACGGGGTTGTTGTCAATGCGGAAACTCCACGCTGACATGCAGTATTGTGTGTTTAGGAAACATAATTCACAAAATACAAGAAGTAGCCTCACCAACATGAGCTTTAAAGCGCCAGACAGTCTTTCCGAGCAGATTGCTCAACATCTTGGGCAGTTAATTATTACCGGCGAGTTGAAAGCCGGAGACCGCATACAGGAGTTGCGGGTCGCCAGCGAGTTGAACGTGAGCCGTGGCTCCGTGCGGGAGGCCTATCTTATCCTCGCGCGCCGTTACCTGATCGATATTGTGCCGCGCAAGGGTGCAGTGGTGTCTGAAATGACCCCTAAGCACGTCCGTGATGTCTACGAAATGAATATCCTGTTGATTGGTCAGCTGTGTCGTCGGGCTACCGAAGCCTGGAAGGATGACGAGCTGGAACCGTTCCTTGAGCTGCTCCAGTTGATGGAAGGTTACGTAGCCAACGCCCAGGTGATGAATTTCTACGATGCAACCTTCAATTTTGCCCGTATGGCATATCAGTTTGTAGATAACCCTTATCTCGAAGATATGCTTGAAGATCTGCAGCCTGCTGTGCGTCGTACCTACTATTTTGCGATTAACCTGAATCAGGCTGAAATCGACAAGTCCATGGTGTTTTTTCGCGAACTGATGGCCTGCATCGTTGCGCGCGATGTAGATGGAGCAGAGCAGAAGCTGGTGCAGTTTGGTGAGTATCAGCGTGAAACGGTATTAAAGCGTCTTGAATCCAGCGAGGCTGCCTCTATCTGAGGCAGCCAGTTGGCGAATTCCGGCGCTCTTAGTTCAGCTCAGGCTGGATCTTGCGCACCCAAAACACCACCCCGCCACACACCGCTACCGGAATAATGAACAGGTTGATGATGGGCAGGGAGGTGAGTGCCATAACCACCGCACCAAACGCCATCACTGCCGCTCGATGCTTGCGCATGAGAGCCAGTACTTCCTGAAAGCTGCGGCCATTGTTGTCGGCGGGCACGTCCAGATACTGCATCGCCAGAATCCACGATCCAAACAGGAACCACAGTACTGGCACCACAGCGTTAACGCCGGGAATAAAATACAGCACCAGGGACACAACACCCAGGCCCACCGCCCGCACAATCCAGTAGATCAGCTTGCGGAACTCTCTGGCCAGGGTGCGCATCGCAATCTGTCCCAGAGTATGCTGGGGATAGTTTGGTTCATGCAGTTCCAGTTCGGCTTTTTCACCCAGGATGCCAATAAAAGGCCCTACCACCAAATGGGTGAACATGGTGAAAGTCGAACCCATTACAAACAACAGTCCCAGAATGATGACAGCAAAGATCACCCACTTCAAAGCGCCTAATAATTGATCAATGAACGGCTCGAGCCAATCCAGCCAGCTCCATAAGTCTACAGCGGTGGTCCAGCCAGAAATCCATTCATAGGCATAGCTGGTTACCAGGTAGCCACTGATAGTGAACAGCAAAATGTTGGTGATCAGTGGCACTATCATATAGGGCCGCAGACTGCGCCGTTTAGCTAGATTGAAGCCTTCCGAAACACAGTTCACCCCATCCTTTAAATCCTGAATCATGTGTTGTTGCTCCTGCTTGGTCAATGCGCGAAACCCTATCATATTCTGACGCCCGATGCCTGCGTCAGAGATTTAAGCCCCTATAAATATTCGGTATTTTTACTCTGTCCCCAGGGTGGTGCTGGCGCTAAAACCCGTTACAATAGGCCGTTTAAAATTAAGGCCTGTGCTGGTTAAAAGCAAAGCTGATTTGTATAGCAGCTAAACAAATTCCAATAAGGATAAAGACGATTCATGCGCCTGAAATCGATCAAACTTGCCGGATTTAAATCGTTTGTGGATCCCACCATGGTGTCGTTCCCCAACAATCTTAGTGCCGTTGTAGGCCCTAACGGCTGTGGTAAGTCCAACGTGATCGATGCCGTTCGCTGGGTAATGGGCGAAAGTTCTGCCAAACACCTGCGGGGCGAATCCATGACCGACGTTATTTTTAACGGCTCCAATTCGCGTAAACCCACCACCCAGGCCTCGGTGGAACTGGTGTTCGATAACAGCGATGGCACGTTGCTGGGCGAGTACGCCAATTACAGTGAGATCGCCATCAAGCGTCAGGTAACCCGTGATGGTCAGTCCAACTACTACCTAAACGGCACCAAGTGCCGCCGTAAGGACATTACGGACATTTTTCTTGGTACCGGTCTTGGCCCTCGCAGCTACGCCATCATTGAACAAGGCATGATCTCTCGTCTGATTGAGGCTAAGCCGGAAGAGTTGCGGGTATACATCGAAGAGGCCGCTGGCATCTCCAAATACAAAGAGCGCCGCAAGGAAACCGAGCATCGCATGCGCCGCACCCGCGAGAACTTAGAGCGCCTGGAGGATTTGCGGGAAGAGCTTGGCCGCCAGCTGCAGCATCTGGAGCGACAGGCTGCCGCAGCGGAGAAATACAAGCAGTTCAAAGAAGAAGAGCGCTTGGTTCGCGCCCAATTGCAGGCCCTGAAGTGGAAATCACTCAATGACAAAGTGCAGGGCAGCGAATCCAATATCCGTGATCTGGAAGTAAAGCTGGAGGCCTTCATTGCCGATCAGCGTGCTATGGATGCCCAGATCGAGCAGCAGCGCGATCAGCACCATGAGCTGAGCGACAAACTCAACGAGGTGCAGGGGCGCTACTATGGGTTGGGTGCCGACATCGCCCGTATTGAACAAACCATTCAGCATACCAAAGAGCGCGGCAATCAGCTGCGTACAGATTTACAGCAGACCATTGAGGCCTGCAAAGCGGGTGAAGAGCAGATTCGCTCCGATGAAGAACAGTTAGAAGAAGTCACCATCGAGCTGACCGAAATCGAGCCGCAGTACGAGCTGGTGCGTGAGGAAGCCGACGCCGCCAACGAAAACCTGCATGAAGCAGAAGAACGTATGCAGCAATGGCAATTGGAGTGGGATGAATTCAACCACAAAGCCAACGAGCCTCGGCAGCGTGCTCAGGTGGAGCAATCACGCATCCAACATCTGGAACAATCCGTTGAACGTTTGCGGGATCGAATTGAACGCTTAAAAGGCGAACAGGAAACCCTGTCAGCCGGTCCGTTGGAAGAAGAAGTGGCCATGCTGGAAGAGCGCATGGCAGAAGCGGATATGAAAATCGAAGACATGCAGGCAAATCTTCTGGGCGTTCAAGAAGACATGAAAGCCAAGCGTGAGAGTAATAACCAGGTGAGCCACGATCTGGATCAGTATAAAAGCGAAATGCAGACCCTCAAAGGGCGTCATGCATCGTTAGAGGCGCTGCAACAGGCGGCCATGGGCGAATCGGATCTGGTGGAATGGCTGGCTCAGAATAATCTGGATAGCAATCAGCGCCTCGCCCAGAAAATCAGCACCGAAAGTGGTTGGGAAAAAGCCGTAGAAACGGTGCTGGGCGATTATCTGCAAGCAGTGTGCATTAATGGTTTGGATGCGGTCACTGCCGTGGTCAGCAGTTTGGAAAAAGGCGTGGTGTCGTTTCTGGACACCAGTCAACAGCCCGCTGTGCCAGTCAATCAAAGCCTGCAAGCATTGGCCGACAAAATACAAGGGGAGGCCTCCGCCAAAACGCTTACCGCCGGTGTGTATGTGGCCAATGATTTGGCGCAAGCGCTGCAGTTACGCGGACAGCTGGGTGGTGGTGAATCCTTGATTACGCCGGATGGCATCTGGATTGGCCCCAACTGGATGCGCGTTGCCCGTGATACCGATCAGGAGGGCAGCGTTCTCAAACGTCAAAAGGCATTGGAAGAAACCACCGCCCGGCTGCAGGAGCTTGAAGCCAAAGTAGAAGATTTTACTGATCAGCTTACCGAAGGCCGCGAAGTGTTGCGTGAGCTGGAAGAGCGCCGTGAAGAAGCCCAGCGTGAGCTGACAGAATACAACCGTTCCATCTCTGATCTGAAAGCCCAGCTCAGCGCCAAGCAAGTGCGCCTTGAGCAGTTCAGCATGCGTCGTGATCGTATCAGCAAGGAGCTGGATGAGTGCCGCGAGCAGCAAGCCCATGAGCAGGAAAGCCTGGGGGAGGCTCGTTTGGTGTTGCAAGAAGCCATGGACGTGATGACCCAGGATACCGAGCAGCGTGAAGCGTTGTTGAAACAGCGTGATGCAAATAAGGATCGTCTGGATCAAGTCAAGCAGGCGGCGCGTGGTGGTAAGGATCGAGCCCACCAATTGGCATTACAAGTGCAGCAGCTGAAATCCAGGCAGGATTCTTTCAAGCAGGGCCTCGAACGCTTGCGACAGCAATTGGCTACCATGCAGGAGCGTCGCACCGGCATCGAAGAACAACTGGCATTGGGTGACGACCCCTTCGTGGAGTTGCAGGCAGAGTTGGAAGAAAAGCTGGAAGCCCGCCTTACGGTAGAAGAAGAGCTGGCTTGCGCGCGTCGCACTCAGGAAGAATGTGAGCATAATCTGCGCGCCGCTGAGAAAAAACGTGGAGAAGCCGAGCAGTCTGCTCAAAGCGTGCGTTCCGAGCTGGAGCGTCACCGCATGGATTGGCAGGGTATGCGTGTGCAGCGTGAAAATTTACAGGCGCAGTTGGCTGAATCCCAGTTTGATCTGGAAACCATCGTAAATGAATTGCCGCAAGAGGCAAACGAAACCGATTGGACCTCCGAACTGGAGCGGATAGGTGCCCGAATTTCTCGCTTAGGGGCCATCAACCTGGCGGCAATAGATGAATTCAAATCACAGTCTGAGCGCAAAAACTACCTGGACGCTCAACATGACGATTTAATGCAGGCGTTGGACACACTGGAAAACGCCATTCGCAAAATCGACCGTGAAACGCGTACCCGCTTTAAAGAGACCTTCGACAAGGTTACCTCCGGCCTTTCGGAATTGTTCCCGAAAGTATTTGGGGGTGGTCACGCGTATCTTGAACTCACTGGTGATGACTTGCTGGATACCGGTGTGGCCATCATGGCTCGCCCGCCAGGTAAAAAGAACAGCACAATCCATCTGTTAAGCGGTGGTGAAAAAGCGCTGACAGCCATCGCGCTGGTGTTCTCCATTTTCCAGCTCAATCCTGCGCCGTTCTGTATGCTGGATGAGGTGGATGCTCCGTTGGACGATGCCAATGTTGGGCGTTATTCCCGCATGGTGGAAGAAATGTCCTCCAAGGTGCAATTTATTTACATCACCCACAACAAGATTGCCATGGAAATGGCGCATCAGTTGATGGGTGTGACCATGCACGAGCCGGGGGTGTCGCGCCTGGTAACCGTGGATGTGGAAGAGGCCGCTGCGATGGCAGTGGCTTAATTTACGAATTTTTGACGTAATAGCTTTATTTTTAGTGGATTTGCTCTATGTTTCTGATAGATGAGAAAAAACTGCGATCAGGGTTTGATCAAGCAGAAACCGCAGAGAAGACGCGAGGATTCGATTAATGGAATTCGGCCTAAGAGAAGTCTTGATACTGGTAGGTTTGGTAGTCATTGCAGGGATTTTGTTTGACGGCTATCGCCGCATGCGTAAATCCAAACTGGGCGAGCTTGAGTTGCCTTCCGAAATGGGAGGCAGCTGCGAAGATGATTGGGAATCATATAAAGGGGAGCTGCCAAATGGTGGTGCCCGTAAAATTCCGTTGAGTGTACGTCGCTCCATTGGAGCGAGCGAGCCGGTTGCCACGCGCAAGGAACCCGAAATGGGTGATAGCTTCGGCTCGGCTCTGGATGAAAACGATATATCATTCAATGAAGAGGTTGTTGCGGAACAGCGCGCTCCGCGCCAGCCGGTGGAGCCAAAGCCTGCTCGAGTTGAAGCCAAGCAGAAGCCCCGTGAGGCGTCTCCGGAGCAGGAGTACGTGGATGACTTGGTGGGGGCTGAAGGCGATGCCCATACCCAGAACGATCTGTTTGACGACGACGATCTATTGATCGCTACTCGGGCAGAGCAGCAGGCGCAACTAGCGAAGAAAACAGGCGGCAAGCGCCGGGAAGAGAAATCGGCAGAAGTGGAAATTGACCCAGATTTACAGGAAGTGCTGGTGATCAACGTGATGGCGCGCTCCGGGGAGCTGGAAGGTAACGATCTGCTTCGGGTGATGCTGTCCTGCGGATTCCGTTTTGGAGAAATGAACATATTTCACCGTTACGAGCAGCACAGTGGTAAAGGTAGTCTGCTGTTCAGTGCGGCCAATGTGGTGGAGCCCGGTGTGTTTGACGTGGATCGAATGGAGGAGTTCAGCACGCCAGGCATCTGCATGTTCATGAAGCTGCCTGGCCCGAAACGGCCGATCCATTCCTTCGAGATCATGATGGACTCTGCGCGCAAGATTGCAAACCTACTGGATGCTGACGTGAAGGATGAGCATCACAACGTGATGCGACAGCAGACCGCTGAGCATTATCGTCAACGGGTTCTGGATTTTGAGCGCCGCTTTCTTTCCTACAAAGCCAGTCAGAAGCAACACTAACCGGTTGTTGGTACTGTGGCGCAGTGCAGCGCCACAGTAAAGTTACCGTTCGAGAGTCGGGCATCTGACGTGTATAATTCCAACCAGGAAATCGTAACAGGTTGGATTCATGCATGGCCTCAACAGACCATCAAACAGAACAGACAATAAAACAGCAGATCGATCAGCTGCGGGAGCAGCTCAGAGAGCACAACTATCTTTACTATGTGTTGGATGAGCCCTCTATTCCTGATGTGGAATACGATCGTTTATTTCAGCAGTTGAAGCAGCTGGAAACAGCCCATCCTGAATTGATTTCGTCAGATTCACCTACCCAGCGTGTTGGTGCCCAACCTCTTGCTGCTTTTCAGCAAGTGCAGCACCGCATTCCTATGTTGTCGTTAGACAACGTCTTTAACGAAGAAGAATTGATCGCTTTTGATCGCCGAATTCGTGAGCGCCTGAACGTTGAGGGTGAAATCCAGTACGTCTGTGAGCCCAAGCTGGATGGCTTGGCGGTGAGTCTTTTATACGAAAACGGTGTACTGGTGCAGGCGGCTACCCGCGGTGATGGCCAAACAGGTGAAGACATCACCATGAATATTCGTACCATCGAATCTATTCCATTGCGGTTACGTGGCGACGATTACCCGCAGATTTTGGAAGTGCGTGGCGAAGTGTTTATGCCTAAAGCCGGTTTTAACCGGCTCAATGAGAAGGCCATCGAGCGTGGGGAGAAAACGTTCGCCAATCCTCGTAATGCGGCGGCGGGGAGTTTGCGGCAGCTTGATTCCAGCATCACCCGTCAACGCCCATTGGATATGTATTGCTACAGCGTGGGTTATGTGGAGGGCGGAGATTTAGCGGACACCCATCACGGTAATTTGATGCGCTTAAAGGGGTGGGGAATGCGGGTTAATCCAGAGATAGAGGTCGCCACTGGAGCCAATGAACTGCAATCCTACCATGATCGTATTCTTGCCAAACGCAATGCACTCGAATACGAAATTGATGGCATTGTGTATAAGGTCAATGACCTAAAACTACAGCGTGAATTGGGCTTTGTCTCCCGCGCGCCACGCTGGGCAACCGCCCATAAGTTCCCTGCCCAGGAAGAACTCACTACGCTATTGGGCGTAGAGTTTCAGGTAGGTCGCACCGGTGCCATTACGCCGGTGGCACGATTGCAGCCAGTGTTTGTGGGTGGGGTAACCGTCAGCAATGCCACGTTGCACAATATGGATGAAGTGGCGCGGATGGACGTGCGCATAGGCGATACTGTCATCGTGCACCGCGCTGGCGATGTTATTCCAAAAGTAGTAAAGGTGGTGCTTGAGCGCAGGCCAAATGATGCCGAGCCTGTGCTTATGCCCAGCGTTTGTCCGGTTTGCGGTTCTGATATTACCAAAGCAGAGGGCGAGGCGGTGGTCCGTTGTTCGGGTGGCTTGTTCTGTCAGGCGCAGGTAAAAGAAGCCATCAAACACTTTGCCTCCCGTAAAGCCATGGATGTAGATGGGCTGGGGGATAAACTCGTAGAGCAGATGGTGGATCAAGGTTTGATCGCCCATGTGTCGGATCTTTACCGCTTGAAAGCCGAACAGCTCGCTGCCATGGAGCGCATGGGTGATAAGTCTGCCCACAATCTGATTACAGCGCTGGAGAACAGTAAATCCACAACGTTGCCTCGATTCCTGTTTGCGTTGGGTATTCGTGAGGTGGGGGAGGCTACAGCCCTCAACCTGGCGAATTACTTTGGCAATCTGGCCGCACTCAAGCAGGCCGATGCCGATACTTTGCAGCAGGTTCCGGACGTCGGCCCAATAGTGGCTAATCATATAGTAGCGTTCTTTCAGCAGGATCATAATCTGGAAATCATCGACGCATTGCTGGCCGCTGGTGTGCACTGGCAGGAGCAGCAGGCAGTAGATCGGGACTCTTTGCCACTGGCGGGGCAGACCTATGTGCTAACCGGAACCCTTACACAAATGACGAGGGATGAAGCCAAGCAATATTTGCTTGATTTGGGAGCAAAAGTCAGTGGCAGTGTGTCGAAGATGAGCGATGCTGTGGTGGCTGGCGAAAAAGCAGGCTCCAAATTAAGCAAAGCAGAATCCCTTGGTGTTCCTGTTTTGGATGAGACTGCGTTTATTCAGTTATTGCAAGAGCACGGAATTCAGCCAATTCAGTAACGTTTCACCGTAATCATTAGGAGGCAGTGTGTCCGATCAGACTCAATCCCCCATCGTGACATTAAAGGAAAACCGGTTTCCGTTGTTCAGCTTGGTGCTGGTGATATTGGCGTTCTGTCTGACCGCCTACGTCGTTTTCCTGAACTATGAGATGACCAAGGTGACGGGTGCTCAGCTGCTGCGTGCGCAGCAGATGCAGGAGCGTGCACAATCAAAATTCCTGGATCAGTATTCAACGTTTTTGTTCCAGCAGGCCCAATCAGCTCGCTTTGAGCGCACATTCGAAGTGCGGCAAAAACATTACTCCGATTTTATGGGGGCATTGTCGGATGCCTGGGGTAGTGTGGGGCGCAAGGACGGCAAAGGTCTTGAAAATGCGCTGCATCAGCTGGCTAAGTCATATTATGCGTTGGAGCCCTTTCTGGATGCCGGTAGCCGCCATTATATGCAAAAACGCATCGCCATCTTTCACAATCTCGCCAAGCAGTTGATGGGGTATGAGAAGGAAAGGCGCGGTATCATCATGGAAGATAAAACCACCATGGATCGCATGATTCAGGATTTTCAGGAATTCCTGTATCCGCTGTTGTTCGAGCCTTTGGACAAAAAGGAGGAAGGCCGTGAAGGTGATGAAGCTGGTAGGTGATCCGGTTAAGTTAAAAGACCTTGGCACCCGCCCCAAACGCAAGATCGACAAGCCTCGCGAAAAGATTGATGAATTGCAGCTTGAGCTGCTTCGAACTCAGCAGGCGTTATTCCGTGAGAAAAAGCGGGTTATTATTCTGATCGAAGGTACTGATACCGCCGGGAAGGGGGGTGTTATTCGCCGTTTGACTCGTCACCTTGACCCTCGGGGCGTGCGGGTTTGGCCGATTGGTGCCCCCGCGAAGTGGGAGCAGTCCCGTCATTACTTATATCGCTTTTGGCAGAAGTTGCCCGAACCAGGTGAAATCACCATTTTTGATCGTTCTTGGTATGGCCGAGTGTTGGTGGAGCGAGTGGAAGGTTTTGCCAGTGAAGCTGAATGGTCACGCGCCTACGGTGAACTGAAGGATTTTGAGCGACAGCTTACAGATGATGGTGTGGTGTTGATTAAGTTGTTCCTTAATCTGTCAAAGGAGGAGCAGTATGATCGTTTTATGGATCGTTTGCGCGAACCCACCAAGCGTTGGAAGATTACCCCTGCCGATTTGAAAAGCCGCCATTTCTGGAATGATTATCAGACAGCCTATGAAGATATGCTGAATAAAACGGCTACTAAAACGGCCCCCTGGTATTTGATTCCTGCCGATGACAAGCAATTCTCGCGTGTTAAATGTCTGTCTGTGATTGCGGATCAGTTGCAGCAGTTAGTGGATTCTTCTCGTGTAACCTTGCTGGATCCTTCTGTGATTGCTGCAGTCGTAGAAGAATTCGGTGAGGATGTTTTGCGAGTGCAGATGGCGGAAGGTATACATGGAAAACATGATTGAGGTTCCCTGGGATCAGTTGGCCGCAGATACATTGCAGGCACTGGTTGAAGAGTTTGTAAGTCGAGACGGCACAGATTATGGTGAGCGCGAGATCGCGTTGGCGCAGAAGGCAGAGCAGGTTATTCATGGCATAAAGCGAAAACAGTATGTCATCGTATATGATCAGGAGGCCGATAGCGTTCAAATCGTAACGGCGCAAGATTGGAAAGCGTCTGGTTACTAAGAGTGTTGTGAGTCAAGCCTTGACGTTGTCTTGTAACAGGGCAATCCAGGATTGACGCTGGATGTAATGGCTGAAATCCTTGGCGCTTAATGCGGGGCTGAAATAGTGGCCCTGTACCACATCACAACGATGATCTAGCAGAAACTGTAGTTCTTCTCGGGTTTCAACGCCTTCAGCGACCACTTCCAAATTCAAATTTTTGCACAGTTGAATAATGGTGTGAATGATGGCGGCGGACTGTCCGTGTTTCACGCATTGCGATACAAAACTGCGATCGATCTTGAGAGTGCTGAAGGGAAACCGGGTCAGATAGATCAGCGAGGAGTAGCCGGTGCCGAAATCATCCAGCGCCACTTTGACGCCTAGATTGCGGATGCCCTCCAGTGTGCGGATTACCCGGTTGGTATCTTCCAGCAGCACGGTTTCGGTGATCTCCACTTCAAGTTGTGACGGTGCAATGCGATAGGTAAGCAGTGCATTGCGAATCATCTGAACCAACGAGCCTGCCCGAATCTGGATAGGGGAGAGGTTAATCGCTATCCGTATCGCCGAGAGCCCTTCATCATTCCAGCGCTTGGCCTGCATGCAGGCTTGGTTAATCAACCAGTCTCCCAGTTCATTGATCAGGCCGATTTCCTCAGCCATGGGCACGAATTGTGAGGGGCTAACGAGCCCTCGCACGGGATGATTCCAACGCACCAGCGCTTCGACTGAATGAACTGTGCCGCTTTTTAAATGCAGTTTGGGTTGATAGTGTAGCTCTAGCTCATTGTGGCGAATGGCGTGACGCAGGTCATTCTCAACCGAAAGCCGCTCTTTGGATTTGAAGTCAATGTCACTGGAATAGAAGTGGAAGTTGTTTCGCCCCTGGGACTTGGCAAAGTGCATGGCCGCATCGGCGTTGCGCAGCAACATTTCAGCGCCCAGCCCGTTCACCGGATACAGCGCGATGCCCGCACTTGCAGTCAGTACAATATTGTTGCCCTGTAGTGTGAATGGTGTAACCAGCTGCTTTAATAAGCGCTGCACAAACAGTATGACATCATCCAGTTTGCCGAACTGATTCAGCAGAATTGCGAACTGGTCGCCTTCCAGGCGGGCAATTTTGTCTGACATGGGCTCCTGAGGCGCTTGTGGATCAATGGCCTGCATATTCAACGTGGTGCATTGGGTGTTGTCGAAGGTTCGTAGCAGCCGGTTGGACACTTTTTTCAATAGCTCATCACCGGCTTCATGGCCCAGCGAGTTATTGATACGGGTAAACAGGTCAAGATCCAGCACGGCAACTGCTAACAGGTGGCCCTGTTTGCGTGCCAGCCTGATGGCGTGTTCCAGATGAGTTTTGAAAAATGTTCGATTCGGTAGCTGGGTGAGGGCATCGTAGTAGGCCAGTTGTAGAATCTGATCTTTGTGGGCCACTTCATCGGTAATATCGTGAATGGTGCCGTAAACCGAGTAATCTTTGTCGTTGTGCAGAATGAAACGGGCTTCGTGACGCAGGGTGCGGCCAATACCCGCTTCACTTGGAACCCTGTGATGCAGAGTCAGCGTGCCTTGGTGCTTACTGTCGTGCTGCTGGAAATACTCCATGATTTTCAGGCGTTCGGATTCCGGCAGGCGGTGCAGAACGTCTTTAACCCTGGTTGAGCGCTGCTCTTCAAAACCAAGAATACGATTGAACTCTTTGGAAACGTACAGGCGGCTGCTTCTGCTATCCCACTCCCAGCTGCCCATTTTGGCAATCCGTTCTGCGTGCTCAAGTATCCGTTCCCGGCGTGTAAGTGAGATAAGATTTTGACGGGCGCGTATTTGATAACGGCTGCGTTGAATCAGGATCAAGTAGTCTATGGGGTGGTGCACAAAGTCCGAGGCGCCTGCATCAAATGCCGCGGCCGCGAGCTTTGTATCGTTGTGGCGGGAAAGCACGATGACGGGGGTGTTGGCTTGATCGGCGCTACTGGCGAGTTCGGTGCACAGCTTCAAGCCACCTGCGGTATCAGGCAGATCCAGATCCATCAGCACCAGATCCGGGTTGATCTGATTGAAATACAGCTTAGCCAGCTTGCTGTTTTTGGCTTCAACCGTACCGAGGCCAGCGTTATCCAGGCTGTCGCTGATGGCGATCCGACTGTGGTCGTTGCCATCGACTATCAGAACGGTGAATGTCTGCTGATCAATTTTGTTCAAGCGCGACTCTGTTTGTCATTGTTATGATTAGAACGCGATCTTCGACTCGAATGCCTGCGCAGTGTAGTCTCACCCCATCTTGCCAAGCTATTTTTCTACCGGCAACTGGTTTTTGTCCCATTCCATCATATCGCCCTGCAAGTGGTAGAGCTGGCTGAACCCAAGCTCGCTCAGGGTGGTTTCGGCCATGTCTGCCCGGCGGCCGCTGCGACAGTAGAGCAATACGGGTTTGTCTTTCAGGTGCTTTATCTGTTCCAGTTGATTGCTGATGTTGTCATGGGGAATGTTAATCGCCCCTGGCACATGCCCCTTGCTGTATTCTCCGGCGGATCGCACATCAATGGTGGTTATAGTGCCTGCGGTCATTCGTTCTTGCGCTTGCTTTTGTGTCAGTTCGCCTTGATATTCGGCGCCAGCAACGCTGGCAAGCAGGAAAAACAGGCCAGCGGTGATGATTTTGCTCAACATGGTATTCATATTCCCTCCAGGTACATTAACGGCTTCTTCTAATTATATTGCGAATCAGGAATCGTGCAGGGTGTATGGCAAACAATACATCCTTGTCCGCTATTTGGGGCTCCCCCGACAGGTAACTGGCGATGATCTCTGCCCCAAAGCAGGTTGAGGTTATGCCGCGAGAGCCGTGGCCGCTGCTTACAAACAGCCCCGGGAGTGTTTGTCCAACAGGAAAGGTGCGCTTGAGAAAGCCTTTGCTGAGATCCTTATACTGATCCTGGAAGTATTCTTGATTGGGCAGTGGGCCCACCACGGGCAGGTAGTCTGGGGTTTGGCAGCGAAAACCTACACGTCCCTGCAGCGGGTGGGCGTCGGGTAAACACAGCTGATCGGCCAAATTGGGCAGAGTGCTGATAAGTTGATCACAGTTCCATTGGTGATCTTCTTGCCGCTGCTCTGGCGTGCCCAGTTTGGGGGTGAATGTTGCCCCTAGGCAATGAAAACCCTCTCTGGCCGGGTTGATGTAGCCATTGTAGTTGATGGCATGCCGCAGATTGCTGGACTCTTCAGTCTGGGGGACAAAGCTGATTTGGCCTCTTACCGGCTTCAGAGGAAGGTGGCCGGTTTGGCTGTAGTGGCTGCAATCGAATGCGCTTGCCAGAACAACTGCGTCGAAAGGTCCGTGATCATCCAGAAACCAGCGTCGATCTTCGAGGTGTAGCTGATTAATGGCGTGCCCGGTGTGTAACGATATATCAGGCTGCTGCAGTAAGGTGTGACACAGTGCTGCAGGATTCAGCCAACCCCCGCCATGCAGCATTACACCGCCCAGATCCGTGACCAACCCGGTGATCTGGTGAATTTGCTCGGGCGTCAGGGGTTGCATCAATTCCGTCGGCCAATATTGAGCATCCAGCAGCGCAGCCTGATCGGCCGCTTCTTTTTCGTTGTAGGCCAACCGCAGTACCCCGTTGAAGCGCCAGTCCTTGCCTTCCTTTATGTTCAGGCGTCGCAGGGTGTTACTTAGATAGCGGCAGGCGTAGAGATAAGCTGACTGATAATAGCGGTTCTGCGGTGTGTCGTGCAGGCTCAATTTGGTGAACGTGATGCCGCTGGGGTTGCCCGAACCGTGGCTGGCGATTTGGGCTTCCTTTTCGAATACGCTGACCTGCCAGCCACGACGGGCCAAGCTGTTGGCCGCAGTGGCTCCAGCCAGGCCTGCGCCAATAATGGCCACTTTGCTCGGTATTTTGCATTGCTCCCGATAGGCGTAATGAAACCAGGGTTTTTCTGCATGTGAAAGGTTTTGCGCGGCGGGCTCAGGCGTAGCGATGGTGCCTCGCAGCATGTCTCGCTTGCTGCCAAAACCTGGCACCTTTTCCATTTTAAAACCGACTGACTGCAACCCCCGTTTTACTACGCCTGCCGCCGTAAAGGTGGCTGCCGTTGCGTGTTCATGGCTGAGTCTGCCTATGTGTTTGAACAGCTCCGGCTGCCACATGTCGGGATTCTTGGCCGGTGCAAAGCCATCCAAAAACCAGGCATCCACCAGACCTTCGAGTTGCTGAAAGCTGTTTATGGCCTCCCCATAAATCAGGGTGAGCGTGATATTGCATTCAGGGAAGTACAGGCGATGGCTGCCAGCCACGGGGGCAGGGTATTGTTGTAGCAGGCAGGTGCTAAGCCAGTTGTATTGTGGATGCAGCTGGCAGGCGTGCTGCAAGTCGCTCTTGGACAACGGATACTTTTCCACACTGACGAAGTGCAGGTGAGCATTAGGCGACAGCGCTCCGCTGAGTTTGGTTGTGCGCCACAGATCCGCAGCGCACATGAAATTCAGGCCGGTACCAAAGCCGGTTTCGGCAATGGTAAAGCTGGTGAGCTGTTGGCTGTGCCAGCGTTGCGCCAAATGATTGTTGTCTAAAAACACATAGCGTGATTCAGCCGCCCCGCTATCGCGGGAAAAGTACACATCACCGAACTGTTCAGATACCGGCGTACTGTTCTGCCATTCAATTTTTGCGGGTTGAATGATTTGCGAGTAAGTGGAGGGTTGCTTCATCAAGACAATTCGAAACCTTGGGTTATACTGTGCGCCATCATATCACAGTCGAAACAGGGCTTATGCTGCAAACGCTTTTACCCATCACCGGTCCGGTGATGGTGTGTGTACTGGTTGGTTTTATCTGGAAGAAATGTAAGGTGCCCTACGACACTGACATGGTGTCGCGCTTGGTCATGTGTGTGGGGGCACCGTGCCTGGTGGTGTCTGCCATGACCGGCGCTGCCGTGTCGCGCTCAGTGATTGAGGAGATGTTTGGGGTGACTCTGGTGATGATTATGGCCACGCTATTATTGGCGGCCATTGTGATTGCCTTGGCCCGCCAGCCATTGCGAGCCTATCTGGGGCCGTTGGTGTTTCCCAATGCGGGCAATATGGGGCTTCCGGTTTGCATGTTTGCATTTGGCGAGAAAGGATTGGTGTTGGCTATTGCTGTGTTTATGATGCTGTCGTTGGTGCATTTTACCTTGGGAATAGCTCTGGTAAGCGGGCGATCCGTATTTCAGGAGATGGTCCGAAACCCGATCATTTATTCTATCTGTGCCGCACTGGTGATGATTTATGGTGATATATCGTTGCCAAAATGGGGGCAGAATACGGTCGCCTTGCTGGGTGATATGACGATTCCGCTGATGCTGATCACCTTAGGGGTTAGCCTGGCTAATATGCAGGTCAATCAGCTCGGTAAAAGTGCCGTGTTTGCGGTTGCGCGCCTGACGATAGGAGTGACAGTGGGCTGGGGTGTTGCCACTGGCTTCGGTTTAAGTGGTGTGGCCAAAGGTGTAGTCATATTGCAAAGTGCCATGCCGGTTGCTGTCTTTAATTACCTGTTTGCCGTACGTTACGGGCGTGAACCTCAGGTGGTAGCAGGCATGGTGGTGGTGTCTACATTGCTTTCCTTCATATTACTACCGCTGTTGCTGGTTTACGTAATTTAGTTTGCATCCATCGACAGGCGTTCCAGCATCATTTGATTCATCTCATAGAGCTGATCCCTGACCACTGCGTTCGCTTGATCCATCACGGCCAGATGCCCATCTATTATTTCGGTGCCCATTAAAAACAGCTTGTGACTCGGCACTTTGAAGTTTCGTTCCGACACCATCTCATGCCCTAGTAAACTGATAAAATAGTTGAGCTTCATGTTCAGATTGGGCAGGGATTTCAAGCCGGGTATGCAGGGTAGATACTGGCTGGATACCAGTTGGATGTTCTGGTCGAAGCGTTCTTTTCGATAGCGAAACTCCTGCAGCCAGAAAGATACTTTACTGCCTAGTTCTTTATCTGTATGGCCAATAACGGCCATATGAGTGCCCAAGCCGCGGATGCGGGCCAGATATTCCACCAATTCATACAAGTCAATCACACAGGTTTGGGTAAGGCTGTGCAACGGGTAGGTAAAACTGTTGTCCACCCGGCTGCGCAGGGGCTCGTTGTTCTCCAGCCCTTCAGGAGTGGCCAGAACCCGTTCGGAAAGCTGACGCGATATGCGGATAATCAGCTCCAATAAATGCGAGTGAAACTCAAAGCTGTGGTGCAGCTCATCGTTTTCCCAGTCTTTGATGATGGTGAGCCAGCCCAGGTTAAGCTGCTCATAATCGCTTTCTGTTAAGGGGTTATCGGCAGATTGATTCAGGCATTGCAGATATTCGAATTGAGCGGATGTCTGTTTTTGGAGCGTTTCCACCTGGGTGCGGAAACTATTATCGCCCCCTAATAGGGCAAGGGTTGCACCGCGATGGCGCTGAATGAACCGGCTCAGGTTCAAAATGGTTACCATCAGATCCAATTGAGCTACCCGTAAAGTATGCATTTTGAACAATTTAGGCGCTAAATGCCCATTTTCTGGGGTGTTTTTGGGGATCACGTTTGTTTGTAAACAGTGTTCTACTTGGCCCATTGTGCTCATTAACCTGTAAAAAATATGTCGTTTGACTTCTTACATAGGTACAACGCAATTGTTATGCCAGAGTGGGTTGGTTAATAATTACACAAAGTCAACAATTGAAACAATATCTGTATACCCCTTGTTTGGCATTTTGGGGTAGGGTTGAGTTAGAAGAATAAAATTAAGATAGGAACTCATGATGTATTTGATTCTGCGCCCAGTTGTTTTGGGCGTAATGTTCTTACTATTGCCATGTATAGCGATGGCCGGCCAGGCAACCGAGTTTCGGGTGTGGCCGAGCCATGGGGTTCTGCTGGATACAACCGGGGAACTATCCGTGCACGATATTCTGTCGGAGAAAGCAGAATGGGCCACCATGCAGAACACTCATTCGGCACAGCATGGCTATCAGACGCAGCCTGCCTGGTTTCGATTTACTATCAGCGCCAGCACGGATAAACCCGAGCAGATGTACCTGGAACTGGGCACCCCTTTTCTGGATTACGTGGATTTCTATTTTGTTCAGGTTACACCACAGGGCAAGAACATCCTGATGCATTCCGTTGCCGGAGATCAGCAGACATTTCTCAGCAATGTTTTTGGGCATCGCTTTCCTGTCTTTCCCTTCGAAGTGGCTCAAACTGGAGACTATCAGGTCTATTTACGAGTGCAGAGTAGCAGCGCTTTGATCTTCCCTATGAACTTCCATGTTACCAACGGCTTCTTTGCCGAGGAATTCAAGGCGCAGGCATTCTACGGACTTTTTTTCGGCATGATGGCGGTGCTGGCGTTTTACAACGGTTACGTATGGCTTTTCATGCGCGACCGAGCCTACCTTTACAATATGGCCTTTATTCTGTCCGCCATGCTGTATCAAGCCAGCATCAGTGGTTTTGGTTCGCAGTATTTGTGGGGGCAGGGGAGTTTTCTGAATGATAAAGGCTACGGTATTGGCATATTGGCAACGATATTTTTTGCAGGCCGTTTTGCTGTAAGGTTTATTGATCTCAGAAACCGTTTGCCAGCACTGGCGAAGTTCACCGACATAACAGTGTCTATTTTTGGATTATTGCTTCTGCCCGTTGTAGTTTTACCCGAGAATCAGATTTTGCCGGTTATCTACGTAATGGAGCTGCTGATATGCCTCTATGCCATTGGGGCGTTGCTGCACCAATGCATGACCGGTAATTACTGGGCCCGCTACCTAATGGCCGGTTGGTCGGTGCTGATCACAGGAACCCTGTTTTTTGTTGCCTCACAAATGGGCTGGATTGCTCACAATGTTTTGATTGAATACATTCATGCGGCCGGTTTGGCGCTCGGTAACGTAATGGTCACCTCTGCACTGGCAGCTCGAATGCAGCGAGAGCGTAGTGAGAAAAATAAGGCCATGAAGAAAGTGCTGGATCTGGCGCAGGAAGTGACTGAGCTTACGCGAGAGAAAGAACAGATCGCCGCGTCTGCCCGGGATGAACTGGATCGCAGAGTCGATCAGAAAACCCGAGATCTTAGTATCATGCTGGAACAGCTCAAAACCAGTAACGAGAAGCTGGAACACGCCACACTGACGGATGCGCTCACCGGGGTGGGCAATCGACGTTATCTGGACAACATGTTTCCCGAAATGATCAAGCAATGTCAGCAAACTCGTACATCGCTGGGTGTGTTGGTGATCGATGCGGATCACTTTAAAAGAATAAATGATGAATTCGGACACATCATGGGTGATGAATGTCTTAAAAAGATTGCGGTTATATTGCAGCGTTTTTCACGTCGCAATCTTGATGTGCTGGTGCGCTACGGTGGTGAGGAATTCATCCTATTGCTACCGGCCACTGATGAGGGCGGTGTGCTGAAAGTGGCCGAATCCATTCGTCATCATATTCAATATGCTTCCTTCTGGTGCAACGACCAGCGCATCCCCGTTACAGTGAGCATCGGTATGCATGCAGGCGTGCCAGCTGCCCATGTTACCGCTGAAAGTCTATTGGTGAAAGCTGATGAAGCCCTGTATCAGGCCAAGAAAAACGGTCGCAATCGGGTAGAGCTTTATCGTGCCCGTTACGAATCTGCAAACGCTTGATAAACCTGTCTGTTCTCTTCATTATGTAAAAAACCTGAGAACACAGGATGCAGCCCATGTCTGAAATTGATGCCCATGCTCCATTGCGACAGGATGTTCGCATGTTGGGGCAGTTGTTAGGGAATACCTTGCAGGAGCAGGAAAGCCCGGTGTTGTTGGAGTTGGTAGAAGAGATTCGTCGCCTTGCCAAGCACGCCCGCGCCGGTCACGAAGAACACTCCCAAAAGCTGTCTGAGAAACTGTCCCGTCTGGAGCCTGAGCTGCTCGTGCCTGTGGCTCGCGCCTTCAGTCATTTTCTTAACCTGGCAAATCTGGCAGAACAGTACCATCGGGTGCGTCGTCGCCATGCCTATCAACAGAGTCAACGTAAAAATCAGCGGGCAACCATGGCCGAGCTGCATCCCCGGTTGCAAAGAGCAAAGATCTCCGATGATCAGCTTTTCGATACCTTGCAAGATCTATCAATTGATCTTGTGTTGACCGCACACCCGACAGAAGTCACCCGTCGCACCCTCATTCGTAAGTACGATGACATCACCGACTGTCTGGAGCGGTTGGACTCCGTTAACCTGAGCGATATCGAGCGCAATCGGGTAATGGCGACTCTAAAACGAAAAATCGTCTCTGCCTGGAACTCGGATGAGATTCGGCAGGAAAGGCCCACTCCTGTGGATGAAGCGCGCTGGGGCTTTGTCACCATCGAGCAGACCCTTTGGAACGCTGTGCCTGAATACCTGCGCGAGCTGGACGAATGGTGTCAGGCTAACATAGCCCGTAGCTTACCGATGGACTTTACCCCTTTCACCTTTTCATCCTGGATGGGCGGCGACCGAGATGGCAACCCTAATGTCACCGCTGAAGTAACCCGCGAGGTGGTAACACTGGCCAGATGGATGGCCGCAGATTTACTCAGTCATGATTTTGAGAACCTGCACATGGAGCTTTCCATGCTGGATTGCAATGAAGAGTTGCGCCAATTGGCAGGTGATGGTCGTGAACCCTATCGCGCAGTGATCAAGCCTCTGAGGGATCGATTGATCGCCACCAAAGGATACCTCAACGCACGTTTGGCAGATGAGGAATGGCACGGTGAGCAGCCGATCTTGTCTAAGGCCGAATTAATGGAGCCACTGAAACTGTGTCACCGCTCTTTGATGGAGTGCGGCATGTCGGAAATCGCCAATGGAGAATTACTGGACACCATTCGTCGTCTTAACACCTTTGGCGTTACCCTATTGCGCTTGGATATCCGCCAGGAATCCACCCGTCACGCTGATGCGATGGCTACCATCACCCAAGCCATTGGTCTGGGTGATTACACTCAATGGGAAGAAACCGAAAAACAGCGGTTTTTAATCAGCGAATTGACCAGCGCTCGACCGCTGATACCTCGTCATCTGCAATGCGATGCGGACGTGCAGGAGGTTCTGGATACCTTTCGTATGTTGGCCGAGCAGTCCATTGATTCCCTCGGAGCCTACGTGATTTCAATGGCCCATGTGCCGTCTGATGTGCTGGCAGTGCTGCTGTTGCAAAAGGAAGCGGGCATGGAGACCCTCATGCGGGTAGTGCCTCTGTTTGAAACACTGGATGACTTGGAGCATGCACAGGCAACCTTGCACCGCCTGTTTGAGATAGATTGGTATCGGCAACACATCGAAGGCCAGCAAGAGATCATGATCGGCTATTCCGACTCGGCGAAAGATGGTGGTTTTCTGGCGGCGGCCTGGGTTCAGTATCAGGCGCAGGAACAACTGACAGCCCTCTGCAAGCAATACGATGTGCGGTTGACGTTATTCCATGGTCGAGGTGGTTCTACCAGTCGAGGAGGCGCGCCGTCCTATGAGGCGATTCTGTCGCAACCCCCTGGAGCAGTGAATGGGCGCATACGGATCACCGAGCAGGGGGAGGTCATTCGCGCAAAATTTACGCCTTTCGGCGTAGCAATTCGAACACTGCAGCGATATGTGGCAGCCACATTGGAAGCCACATTGCTGGAGCAGCCAGCCCCGAACCCTGAGTGGCGCGAGATCATGGGTGAACTGGCAGAAACCGGCATGCAGTCTTATCGTAAGCTGCTGAGAGAAGATCCTCGTTTCCTCAGTTACTTTCGCCATGCAACCCCGGAACAAGAGCTACAGAGGCTGCCCCTGGGGAGTCGGCCCGCCAAGCGGCGTAAAGATGGTGGGATTGAAACCCTGCGTGCGATTCCCTGGGTATTTGCCTGGACCCAAATGCGGTTGATGTTGCCTGGTTGGCTGGGTGCAGATGAAGCATTCCAGAAAGCCCTGCAGAGTGGAAAAGGTGGCTTGTTGCATGAAATGTATGAGCGCTGGCCGTTCTTTCGTATGATCGTAGGGATGCTGGAAATGGTGTTGGCCAAGTCTGACCCGCAGATTGCCGCCTATTACGAGCGTCGCCTGGCACAACCGGAAGACCGTAAGCTGGGTCAGGAACTGCACAGTCGTTTGGCTGATATGGTTGATCTGGTAAACAGTATCACCGGCCACAGCATGTTGCTGCAGAACAATTCAGTGATCCGGCGGTCTATAGAGGTGCGCAACCCATATCTGGACCCGCTGCACATGCTGCAAGTGGAGTTAATGAGAGCCGGGCGCCTCAAGACAGAAGAGCGCCCTGAAGAGACCAGAGCCCTGATGATTACCGTGGCCGGTATAGCCGCCGGGATGAGAAACACTGGGTAGGTTGAGTTTTTCGGTGTTGACTGATTAAATGCACCGCCTTGGGCCTGTGGTTTGACGCCGCAGGCCTAGTTGATTTTGGAGAGTTGAATGAATTTTAAGCATGGCATGGTGCTGGCTGGAGTTGCTTTGGTAGTCTCTGCGTGTGGCGGTGGTTCGGATGATAAAAAAGAGCCACACGAACCGTATGTCAATTTTCAGGTTGAAGTGGATAGCGACTACGATGGTCGCGTCAATAATATCTTTATCATGGGTAGAAATATGCCCAGCGAGATAACGTTGCCTTGGGGGCAGCGTGATGCGGATGATGAATACGATTCCTGCGATGAAGATATCTATGAGAACGCTGCTACGGTAAGAGTGTCCGCCCCGAGTTACTGCGTTACCGAGCGCAGCTTTGTTTCGGTGGCTTTCAAGTTCCAGTACACCAATTCAACATATGAAAATATTGATTTAGAGTTTGAAGGCCTGGGCTACGAAGTGCGCATTTATGAGTACGATAGCGGTGTTGTTGGCGATGAAGTGTGGAATTCAAGCTACGCAGCCCAACGCGTTGTGGATGACTTCAGGGGTAAATTCCCAGACGAGACAGTGAATAATTTTGATCCGTTGCTCACGACAAGCCAGGTTTTGGACGCTTCTGATTCCTATCCGTCCTATGGGAGCTTTAGCGGGGTAACGTTTGCGGGCGACTCAAATTTCCAGCCAGGTTACGCCAGTTATGACCCTGACTACCTGTTTAAGAATCCTGATGAGAGTACTGAAGAGCTATGTGACTGGACTTTGGTCTATAACCCAACCAGCGGGAAATATACCAAGGTGCTTTGCTTTGGTGACAACTCGCTGCTACCAGCGCCGGGATCGACAGACGACGTCCAGTTTTTGGTCAGAATAACCGTTAACTTTAACGACTACGTACAGCAGCCGCAGGACATCATTCTCACCTTCACCTCACCTAACTGAGTGGGGCACAGGCTGAGTAAGTGAAAATACCAATGTCGCAGCCACGCAGTGTTTTCATGCGTTGGCCGCGACCAAGGTTCTTACGCAATCAGCTTATGCGTAGCTTCGTTAATGTCCTTGCCGAGGTAATATGTGCTGCTCAGCATGGCAGGAACCATCAGCAGTCCGAACACTACCATTGTGAATAAGGATGCGTTCACCAGGAACAACCCCCAAAATCCACCAACGGTCAGCGCCAAAACAGCCATAAAAGACACACTATCAATTGCTAATTGTCTTACGGTTGATGTTGCCAGTTTCATAGTGAACTCCTTCGTTTATCTGACGCAAACATTGAATAAGCCAGATCTATCACTCTTTAGGCCCACTGGTTTTCAGTGTCAGGATTAATTCTAGTGCTTTAAATTAGAATAATCCGCCTAATTCAATCTTACCAATGCTGCGTTTACCGTTTAATGAAAGGCTAAGTCACTTGCTTTTATGCCTTCATTGTTTACAAGTGTACACTAGTTTTTTGGGAAGTCTAGTAACCAATTCACGTTTTTTATGTTTCTTACAGTAACACATTTTGTAACTGTTACCCTTGGTCGTTTTGGTCATAAGCCCTGAGCTGTGAGGTCATTGCGCTAAAATGGCAAAAGGAGCAAGGTATGCAACCTGAGTGTCCAGCGGGTCACCGAACTATCTGGCTGGGCTCACTACCAAAAAAAAGAGGAATGGTTGAATGACTAATGAAGCCTATGTCTTTGATGCGGTTAGAACTCCGCGCGCAAAGGGCAAAAAGGATGGGTCGCTGCACGAAGTGAAGCCGGTTGACCTGGTCGTAAATCTGCTTAACGCACTGAAAGAGCGTAACCCCGGCCTGGATACATCCCAGGTAGACGACGTAGTAATGGGTATCGTTAGCCCAGTGGGTGATCAGGGTGCAGTGTTACCTAAAACAGCATTGATGAAGGCAGGTTGGGACACCAAAGTTGCCGGCGTACAAATCAACCGTTTTTGCGCTTCTGGCTTGGAAGCTGTGAATCTGGCTGCCCAAAAAGTCGCATCCGGCTGGGAAGACCTGGTGGTTGCAGGCGGTGTTGAGTCTATGTCTCGCGTTCCTATGGGCTCCGATGGCGGCGCCTGGGCGATGGATCCACAAACCAACCTGCAGACTGACTTCATTACTCAGGGTATTGGCGCTGATCTGATAGCGACTATCGAAGGTTTCAGCCGTGAAGATGTCGACAACTTTGCCTACCAGTCACAAATGAAAGCGGCAGATGCCCAAAAGAGCGGCCGTTTCGACAAGAGCATGGTTCCTGTAAAAGACATGAACGGCCTGACCATTCTGGATAAAGACGAATTCCTGCGCCCGGAAACAACGAAAGAAGGTCTCGGCAGCTTGAATCCTTCCTTCTTAATGATGGGTGAGATGGGCTTTGATGGTGTGGCGCTGCAAAAGTATCACATGGTTGAGCGCATCAACCACGTTCATACCCCTGGTAACTCCTCTGGAATAGTAGATGGTGCCTCGTTGGTGTTGATTGGCTCCAAGGCCAAAGGCGAAGCGCTGGGTCTGACCCCTCGTGGTCGTATCGTTGCCACGGCCATCACCAGTACCGATCCTACCATCATGCTGACCGGCCCAGGCCCCGCGGCAGACAAAGCGCTGGCCAAGGCTGGTTTGACCTATGATGACATCGATTTGTTCGAAGTAAACGAAGCCTTTGCTTCCGTGGTTATGCGTTTTATGAAAGACACCGGCGTGCCCGCCGAGAAGATAAACGTGAATGGCGGCTCTATAGCGTTGGGACATCCACTGGGTGCTACCGGCGGCATGATTCTGGGTACCGTTCTGGATGAGTTGGAGCGGCGTAATTTGAAACGCGGTCTGTGTACTCTGTGCGTGGGTGCAGGTATGGGTATCGCAACCATCATTGAGCGCGTTTAAGGGCCAGGAGAAGAACAATGAGTGAAGCTATTCGTTACGAAAAAGACAGTGATAACATCGTCGTATTGACGATGGATATGCCAGGCCAGTCTGCCAATACCATGAATGCGACCTACAAAACGTCCATGGATGATTGCATTGACCGCTTGGAAAAAGAAGAAAATCTTGCTGGAGTGGTTTTAACCTCTGCCAAGAAGACGTTCTTTGCCGGTGGCGACCTGAATGATCTGATCAAGGCGACTCCAGAAGTAGCGCAGGAGTTTATGGACGGCGTAACAGCAGTGAAAGATCAGCTGCGTCGTTTGGAAAAACTGAAAGCGCCAGTGGTTGCTGCAATAAATGGTGCTGCATTGGGTGGTGGTTATGAAATCTGCCTGGCCTGCAACCATCGAATTGCAATCAATGATCGTAAAACCAAAATTGGTTTGCCGGAAGTGACATTGGGATTGCTGCCGGGCGGTGGTGGTGTGGTGCGTCTGACCCGACTGCTGGGTTTGGAAGCAGCAGCGCCGTTCCTGCTCGAAGGTAAGCAGGTCAACCCTGAAGCGGCGTTGAAAGCCGGTTTGATCCATGAATTGGCAGATAATGCGGAAGACATGTTGGCGAAAGCCAAGGCCTTCTGTAAGGCTAACCCCAGCGTTCAGCAGCCCTGGGACACCAAAGGTTACAAGGTTCCTGGTGGTACGCCGTCTCATCCTGGTCTGGCTATGAAGCTGCCGATGATTCCGGCCATGCTGAAAAACAAAACCAAGGGCTGTTACCCTGCACCAGAAGCGATTTTGAGTGCGGCAGTGGAATCCTTGCAGGTGGATGTGGACACGGGCTTCAAAATTGAAGGTCGTTACTTCACTAGCCTGGCTATCGGGCCGGTTTCCACCAATATGATTAAGGCATTCTTTTTTCAGCTGCAGCAGATCAGCAAAGGCAGCAGCCGTCCTAAAGGTTTCGAGCACCACACTACCAAGAAAGTGGGTATCCTCGGTGCCGGTATGATGGGGGCGGGTATTGCGTATTCCTCTGCTATGTCTGGCATTGAAGTGGTGCTGAAGGATGTATCTGAAGAAAACGCGCAGAAAGGTAAGGACTACAGCAAGAAATTGCTGGATAAGGCGATCTCTCGCGGCAAGATGACCAAAGAAAAAGCCGAGGGTATTCTGAGCCTGATCAAGCCTACTGGAAATGCCGAAGACCTTCAGGGCTGCGATCTGGTGATCGAAGCGGTATTTGAAAAGGTTGAATTGAAAGCGGCTGTAACTCAAGAGGCAGAAGCGCAGATGCTGGCTACCGGCGTGATGGCTTCTAACACCTCAAGTTTGCCCATTACCGGGTTGGCGCAAGCATCCAGCCGTCCTGCCAATTTCATTGGCCTGCACTTCTTCTCTCCTGTCGACAAAATGCCGCTGGTTGAGATTATTTGCGGTAAAGAGACGTCTGATGAAACTCTGGCTAAGGCACTCGATTACGTATTGCAGATTCGCAAGACTCCGATTGTGGTTAATGACGCCCGTGGTTTCTTCACTACCCGTGTTATCGGTACATACGTGAATGAAGGCTTGGGTATGTTGGCCGAAGGGCTGAATGCTGCCTCTATCGAGATGGCTGCTGCTAAAGCTGGCTTCCCGGTAGGCACCTTGGCCATAAGTGATGAGCTGAACCTGCAAACCATGCGTAATATTCGTTTGGCAACAGAAGCTGCTTTGAAAGCAGAAGGCAAATCCCTGCCAAAAGGCGCTACTGACGGTGTCATTGATCGTATGATCGATGAATTCGATCGTGGTGGTAAGTTGGCCGGTAAAGGCTTCTATGACTATCCGCAAGGTGGTAAGAAGACTCTATGGCCGGGCTTGAAAGAAGCCTTTGGTGCTGGCAGCAAAGAGATTCCCTTTGAGGATATGCAGGAGCGTTTCTTGTTTGTGCAGTCTCTGGAGACAGTGCGTTGCATGGAGGAGGGCGTGATTGAGAAGGTGGCTGATGCCAATATTGGTTCCATTATGGGTATTGGTTTCCCTGCCTGGACTGGTGGAGTGGTTCAATACATCAATCAGTATGGCTTGCGCAAGTTTGTTGCCCGTGCCCAGGAGCTGGCTGATAAGTATGGCGAGCGTTTCAACCCACCTGCGCTGTTGGTTGAAAAAGCTGAAAAAGACGAAACCTTCGAATAAATAATTCGAGCAAGTTGTAAGGTTTCAGATTAAGCCCGCTACTGGTTTCCCGGTGGCGGGCTTTTTATTGGGTGTTTATTTGGGCTCTGGGTGTGCCTGGGTGGAAAAGCTTTGTCTCCGCAGTGACGCTGTGTCTATACTTTGCACATAAGGGGGACACATGGCACGTCAATTTTGTAAATATCATCCACTGGAACCCGCGCTTTGGTATAGCCCGAAGCGGCATATTGCCTTTTGCGAACGCTGCGTCGACAGCGGCGAGACGCTGGGGGGTATGGGGCAGGCCCGTTGTTTCGTCAGTGGTGAAGAGCTGGACTATCTGGGCAGCGCTAATACCGCTCAGCCATTCTGGGATAGGTTGGGGGCTTTCTTCAGGTACCCATTTAAACCAGACAGTCTCATTGTTATTGGCGTGTTTGTGCTCGTAGCTTGGGCCTTGGTGGGCTTAATGGATCTGACGTCGCTGCCGATTATGCTGATCGCGGGGTTGTGTCTGCTGGCCTGCATTACTCGTTATGGGTTTATGATCATAGAGTACAGTGCCGAAGGTCGGTTTGATCCGCCAACGTTGCAGGAAACTTTTTCTGAATCCGGTTTCAATGTGTTAGTTCAGCAGGTTGTGGTGCAGCTGATCTTCGCCGGGTTTACCATCGCGGTAGCGCTGCTCAACAGTGATTTTTTGAATGTGCTTGCAAACGCACTGGTGCTTTTTGTGGCCCCGGCCAGCATGATGTTGCTGGCTACAGAGAAGACTATTGGCGCGGCTATTGTTCCAGGCAGTATTGCGCATCTGATTCGCAGCGTTGGCTGGTCTTACCTGTTGCTGTATGCATTTCTGTTTTTGCTATTGGGGGCAGAGGCGGCCTTGTTTGAGGTCTTTGTTGAAGAGGTTCCCCCGCAGTACTTTGTGCCGTTGTTTGTCGGTGTCACTCTGTATTTCATGATGGTTGGCTATCATTTGATGGGCTACGTTATTTTCCAGTACCAGTCAGAAATTGGCTTTGTGGCAGAGGATCAGATGGCGCGTGAGAAACGGCGGCTCAATATTGATCCTGTGGATGCCAAGACCGAACTGTTGGTTAAAGACGGGCAATATCAGAAAGCGGCCGATACCCTTACCCGTCACTTGATGGCCAACCCGAAAAGTGTTCGCCACCATGAAAAACTGTCTAAGCTGCTGCTTGCGCTTCAAGACAAGGATCAGGCATTGGCCCATGGTCAACGCTTCATGAGTGTGTTGCATGAGTTAGGGGATGAATCCAGGCTGTACTTTTTATTCTGTGGTTATGAACAGTTGGAGCCGTCATTCAAACCGGAAGATCCGGATGTGTTATTAAGCCTGGCAGATCAGCTTTATAATCGTGGCAAGTTTCAGCAGGTGTGCCATTTGCTGGCTAATCTGCATAAGGTGGCGCCCCATTTCAAGCGCGTGCCTGATGCCTATTTGATCATGGCAAAAGCGCTGCTTGAAGGCTTTAAAGACAGCTATAAATCCTCCCAATACTTGAAATATATCAAGGCTAAGCATCCTGATTTCAAACAGTTAGCAGAAGTGGATCGATTATTGGCTCAGTGTAGCACTTGAAATGCAGTAACTTGACAACCATATAGAGGGTAGTTGTTTCTAACGCGGGAGCCGCAATGGTTGGTACTGATCGCTCTTTTCTGCACGCTACTGAGTTTTGGCACTTGTTATCCGATGGCCGCGTGCAGTGTGATGTTTGCCCACGTGAATGCAAATTACGTGAAGGACAGCGCGGCCTGTGTTTTGTGCGGGCCAATATTGGTGCAGAGATTGTCTCAACCACCTACGGTCGATCCAGTGGATTCTGTGTCGACCCCATCGAGAAAAAACCTCTTAATCATTTTTACCCCGGTTCTTCTGTGTTGTCCTTTGGAACAGCCGGTTGTAATCTTTCTTGTAAGTTCTGTCAGAACTGGGATATTTCCAAATCCAGAGAGACGGATACGCTGGCCAGTAAAGCGACACCTGAAATGATTGCGCAGGCGGCTTCAGAGGCTGCCTGCAAAAGCGTGGCATACACCTACAACGATCCGGTGGTGTTTCAGGAATATGCGATTGATGTGGCGCAAGCATGTAAGGAGAAGGGGGTGTTATCGGTGGCGGTGTCGGCGGGCTACCACAACCCAGCAGCCCGCAAGGCATTCTATCAGCACATGGATGCGGCCAATATTGATTTGAAGTCCTTTGATGAGGCGTTCTATTGGAAGCTTACTGGTGCTCACCTGGCACCAGTGCTGGAGACGTTGGAATATATACAGCATGAAACGGATTGCTGGCTGGAAATCACAACATTAGTTATTCCTGAACATAATGACTCGAATGCTGAAATTGAGGCAATGAGCCGCTGGGTGGTGGATCATCTGGGGCCGGGGGTTCCTCTCCATTTTTCGGCGTTTCACCCTGATTATAAGATGATGAATGTGTCTGCCACTGGCTTGCAGACACTGGTTCGGGCCAGGGATATTGCAATTGAGCAGGGCCTGAAATACGTTTATACCGGTAACGTCCATAATCGCGAAGGTGACACTACCTATTGCCCTGAATGCCACAAAGCGGTTATTGAGCGTGATTGGTACGAGCTTTCACGATGGGAGCTCGTTGATTCCGGAAACTGCCGTTACTGCGGAGCCTGTATCGAGGGTCGCTTTGATGAGCGCCCTGGAGACTGGGGGCGTAAGCGCATGGCGGTTCGTTTTAGCGAGTAATTTGAAAGGTCTGTTCCCCTGGTAGAGTTGCAATTTCAATGCGTTTAGCCTGCGTAACCTGAGCATGTTCTGGCCCTTTTTTAGCCCATGTGACCAGTTCTTCCACGGCATGTGCAGGGCCCTGGGCTTCGAATTCAACCCTGCCGTCCCGGAGGTTTCTCACCCAGCCAGTGAGTCCCAGCGTCAACGCCTTCTCCCTTGTGGATGCGCGGAAGTATACGCCCTGAACCGTGCCCTCGACGATCATGTTTACCCGTTTGCTCTCACTCATTTGTGGCTCCCGTATCTCTTCAGCAGTTTGTTGTCTGGCTGGATTTCAATATACTGTAATGTATCGTTTATGTGCCAGACAGAAAGCTGGTAAAGCATCCGAAGTTCAAAATCAGGGAACCCAATCGATGAAAACAATTATGATCACAGGTGCCGGTTCTGGCATTGGCCGTGCCGTTGCCACCATTATGTATGAGCAGGGTTGGCACCTGGGGTTGCTGGATGTGAGCCGGGAGCCTCTTAAGACGTTATCTGCGGATTGGGATAAGAGTCGATACACCATTGAGGTGGCGGACGTTACGAATGCGGATATGGTCTCTACGGCCATCAATAGCTACATGAAGGGTGTCCAGCAACTGGATGTATTGTTCAATTGTGCAGGCGTACTTGAGATCGGGGATTTTGAATCCATTGATTTGCATCGCCATCATCAGATATTGGATATTAATAATCGCGGTGTGTTGAATTGTTGCTACTACGCCTTCCCTTATTTGCGGGATACAGCAGGTGCCAGGGTGATCAATATGTCGTCGGCTTCTTCATTGTTTGGCGTGCCCGGCTTTGCCAGCTATTCCGCATCAAAATTTTGGGTAAAAGGCTTTACTGAGTCTCTTAACGTGGAGTGGGCCCGTCACGATATTACGGTGATGGACATTGAACCGCCCTTTGTAAAAACACCGATGCTGGAAGGAAAAGAGAGCAAAATCATCAGCCGTTTAGGTGTAAAGCTGGATGCTAATGATATCGCATTGCAAGTGTTTGAAGCCGTATCTGCCAGCAATATGCATCGACCGGTTGGGTTGGAATATAAAGTCCTCAGAACGGCGAAAAAGCTGCTGCCTGATATTGCCACCCGAACTTTAATGAAAGTGTTGTCCGGCTATTAACCGGCGGGGCGGCCGTTGCACAGCCGCCCGCGGCCAGTCATTTAATCTATAAAGAAGTCGGGGATCAGTTGGTTGGGCTCCAAGGACTGGTCTACCTGGTAGTGACGCAGGTCGGTAACACCGGCTTGCGCCATGACTTCATCATCAATAAAGAAGTTGCCGCTGCATTCACCGCTGGGGCGCTTGAATATCTCATAGGCTGCATCCGCCATTATTGCAGGTAGCCGAGACAGTTTAACGGTTGAATCCCCCCCAAGATGGTTCTGCACCGCAGCAGTGGCGATAGCAGTGCGAGGCCAGAGCGCGTTAAAGGCGATTTGGTCGCGGCTAAACTCCTCGGCCATGCCCAGCACACAAAAGCTCATTCCAAACTTGGCCATGCTGTAGGCGAGATGGGGTCCGTACCAGCGTGGGTTGGTGCTGATAGGCGGTGCAAGATTGAGCACATGGGGATTTTCTGCATTTTTTAAGTGCGGAATGGCGAGCTTGGAACAGAGAAATGTGCCCCGAAAATTTATTTGATGCATCAAATCGAAGCGTTTCATATCAACGGCTAAGGTGCCGGTAAGATTTATTGCACTAGCATTGTTCACCAGAATATCGATGCCACCGAAGGTATCCACAGCTTTTTGGATCGCGGCGGCTACCTGATCTTCCTCTCTTACATCCACCACCAATGGCAGGGCTTTGCCCCCGGCAGCCTCAATTTCCTCAGCAGCTGAGTATATGGTGCCTGGTAGTTTTGGATGGGGCTCTGTGGTCTTTGCGGCAACCACGATGTTGGCTCCGTCTTTAGCGGCTTTCAGCGCGATCTCCTTACCAATTCCGCGACTTGCGCCGGTGATGAAAAGTGTTTTGTTGGCCAGGTTTTGCTGTGGCTTTGACATGTTTTTGTACCTCAGTTTTGGGTGCTTTCAGCCTTACTATAAAACACATTTTAGATCGGAAAAGCCGGATGCATAGCAGGGTGAATGATTTGTTAATTTTGGCCGTTACATCCTGGTGCAGGTCGATGCCCTGATTTTGGGCGCTAAATTCTGGCCCGACTATTGCTTTTTGGAGGCTGTATTGTTGCAAAGTGATGACAGTCGGTTTGCTGCAGTGTGGTATTTAATTTAAATCATGCAGGCCAATGAAACGCTTTTGAACGTTTTCAGCATGGTGATGAGTGGGGGCACAGAGCAATACGTGTATGAGTTTGAATTTGTTTCATGTGAATTTTGATTGTTCTTTGAATGTATCTTAGGAGTACAACCATGGCTAACACCAAACCAGTGGCAAAAGTGATTGCGATCAGCTCTTTGTTGAGCGCAATGGGCGTTGCAATTCCCTATAACGCGATGGCAGCTGACACCATCGAGGGCGCGTTGAAAGAAAGCACAGTGAAGCTCAGTTTGCGTCCGCGTTATGAAAAGGTTGATACCGAAGCGCTTGCCACCGGCACTGAAGCCAGCTCAGAGGCGTTTACGTTGAAAACCCGTTTAACCTACACCACGGGCAGTTTTTTTGATGTTTCTGCTGTGCTTGAATTTGATGATGTGACGTCGTTAAAGAGTGTTGATTACAATGATGGAACGGGCAATGGTGGCGATAATCCAGCTATAGTGGATCCTGAAGGCACTGAAGTGAATCAGGCGTATCTCTCGTTTAAAGGCTTATCCGATACTGACTTTAAATGGGGGCGTCAGCGAATATTGCTCGACAATCAGCGTTTCGTTGGCGGTGTTGGTTGGCGGCAGAACGAACAGACCTACGATGCATTTTCTGTCGGTAATACCAGCGTGCCTGGGTTAACGGCTTTTTATGCTCACATCTCGAATGTAAATCGAATTTTTGGTGAGCAGGCCGCGGCAGGTGATCACCATCAGGATACCAGCCTACTGAATGTGGGCTATCAATTTGATGGTATTGGAAAACTGAGTGCCTATTACTACGATATCGATAATCAGGACCCAACCGCACTGGGACTTGCCAACACGACCATGGGGATTCGCTTTGCCGGTGCCGCAGATCTTGATGCAGTTAAAATCGATTATGAGCTGGAATACGCGGATCAGGAGGAAACGGGAGACAACCCCATAGATTACTCAGCAGATTATACTCTGATCAGTCTGTCTGGCACCATGAGCGGGTTTACATTGGGGATTGCCCAGGAAACATTGGGTGCGGATGACCAGGCGGGCAAGGGTTTTACCACCTCGTTGGCCACGTTGCACAAGTTCCAGGGTTGGGCTGATGTCTTTCTGGGCACACCTGCCAGTGGCGTAGAAGATATGTACGTAACCTTTAAGGCTGGCTTGCCTTGGGGTATGGCCTTCATCGCTATGTATCATGACTTTGAAAGTGCAGAAGACGTAGCCAGCGGGTCTGATTTCGGCTCTGAACTGGATATGGCGCTGACCAAGAAGTTCGACAATGGCGCAACGCTACAATTGAAATATGCTGATTTCAGTGGCGAGGAGGATGCAGCTTTCGCCGGGGCTACCAGTGATGTGACCAAGGTTTGGTTCACGGCCACCTATGCTATTTAGTCAGTAGTTTGGTTTGAGGGTTAATGGGCACCCTGACACGGTGCCCATTGATGTGCTTACTCTTCGGTTGAATTCACTACACGATATTCGTCCGCCAAATCATCTGGGGAGTGAATATCAACGCCAAGATCATTTACCAAGCCATCCTTCAGGCTATAGATCCAGCCGTGAATGGTGAGATCCTGGCCTTTATCCCAAGCATCCTGAACTACATGGGAGTGGGCCACGTTCTTGACCTGCTGCATGACGTTCAGTTCACATAGATAATTATGGCGCGCTTCCTCGGAACCCAGAGAGTCCATACGGTACTTGTTGCGATAGTAGGTGTTCTTGATGCTGTAGAGCCAGTTATCAATCAGGCCGTGAGAGGTTCTATCAATTGCAGCCTTTACGCCGCCGCACCCGTAGTGCCCACAAACAATAATGTGTTTGACTTTTAGCACCTTAACCGAGAATTCGATAACTGACATACAGTTAAAATCTGTATGCACCACCAAGTTGGCAATGTTTCGGTGAACAAAGATCTCACCGGGTAGCAAACCGACGATTTCATTGGCCGGAACGCGGCTGTCTGAACAGCCAATCCACAGGTATTCAGGGCTTTGCGCTTTGGAAAGCCGCTCAAAAAACTTGGGGTCTTCTTGAGTGATGCTTTCTGCCCATTTTATATTGTTATCGAGTAATACTTGAAGCTTATGCATGTTCTTTGCCTAACCGGTATCCAAACGTATCCGCCAATGATAGAGATCCGTGGCTGTGCTGTCGATCTTTGATGAGTGACAAAATTTTTCAAGGCTATTTCGAGAACACTACCTGATAAACGTCGTTATAATGGCTTGCGAAATGTACGGTTAAACCCTTGCGAATATAGTCGGGCAGTTCATCGTAGTCCCGCTGGTTTGCGGCAGGCATGATCAGTTCTTTTATTTTCTGACGTCGTGCGGCGATGACTTTCTCTCTGATACCGCCAACAGCCAGTACTTGTCCGGTCAGGGTGATTTCGCCCGTCATGGCAATGGGGCGTTTCAGCTTTTTATTGCACGCCAGTGAAATAAGAGCTGTCGTCATGGTTATACCTGCACTGGGGCCATCTTTGGGGGTTGCGCCCTCTGGAACGTGCAAGTGAATCGAGGCCTTTTCAAAGAAGTTCTCGCTGCCTCCATAGAGGTCGATGTTAGAGGCTGCATAGCTGTAGGCCAATTCCGCCGACTCTTTCATCACATCGCCCAGTTGGCCGGAGATTTTGAAACCAGCGCTGCGGTTGTGAACCACGGTTGCTTCGATAGGCAGGGTCGCGCCTCCAAGAGACGTCCAGGCCAAGCCGGTAACGACGCCAACGCCACTGATGGGGGTTTCATCACGAAAGATCGGCGGCCCCAGATATTCTTCCAGATTGGCTGGAGTGATACTGATTTTACCCTGAGGATCTTTCAGTAGCTTGACGACAGATTTGCGCACGATTTTATTTAGGGTTTTTTCCAGGTTGCGTACACCTGCTTCACGGGCATACCCCTCGATAATGTTACGCAGGGCGGGGTTGGAAATTTTAAGCAGTGATTTTTTGACGCCTGCGCGCCCCAGACATTTGGGCCAGAGATGGTTGCGAGCTATGGCCAGTTTTTCTTCGGTGATGTAGCCAGAGAGGCGAATCATATCCATTCGATCCAGCAAGGGGCCGGGAATGGTGTCAAGTTGGTTGGCGGTGCATACAAACAGAACCTTGGAAAGATCCAGTCGCAGATCCAGATAATGATCCAGAAACTCTTTGTTTTGCTCTGGGTCAAGCACTTCCAGTAGTGCGGACGCGGGGTCACCCTGGTAGGAGGCACCAATCTTGTCGATTTCATCCAGCATGATGACGGGGTTGCTGACCTCTACGTCTTTAAGCGCCTGTACCAGTTTGCCTGGCATGGCACCGATGTAGGTGCGGCGGTGCCCTTTTATTTCTGCCTCATCGCGCATGCCACCCAGGCTAAAACGATAAAACTTTCGATCCAGTGCTTCGGCTATGGATTTTCCGATAGAGGTTTTCCCCACACCGGGAGGGCCAATCAACAACAGGATTGAGCCACTTATCTCGCCTTTATAGGCGCCCACGGCTAAAAATTCCAGGATGCGATCTTTTACGTCATCGAGGCCATCGTGGTACTTATCCAGTGTGGTGCGGGCGTGTTCCATGTCGAGTTTGTCGTCGGATGTGACGCCCCAGGGTACCGAGGTAGCCCAATCGAGATAGTTGCGGGTTACTGCGTACTCGGGTGATCCGATTTCCAGCATGGAGAGCTTGTGAAGCTCATCCTCAATTTTTTTCATGGCTGCTTCCGGCACCTTGCATTTTTCCAAGCGCGCCCGAAACTCATCTACATCACTTTCTTTGTCATCCTTACTAATGCCCAGTTCTTTCTGAATAACTTTCAGTTGCTCCCTCAGAAAGAAGTTGCGCTGATGATCCTCAAGCTTGGCGTTTACCTGACGATTGATCTGCAAGTGCAGGCGTGCGACTTCAAGCTCTTTTTTCAGCAACAGCAGCACTTTTTCCATACGCTTTAGCAACGGAACCGCATCCAGCACTTCTTGCAAATCGTCTGCTTCTGCAGTGGTGAGCCCTGCGGCGAAGTCGGTCAATGGCGATGCGTCATTGGGGCTAAAACGATCCAGATAGTCGCGCAGTTCCTCAGTGTAAAGCGGGTTTATAGACACCAGCTCTTTGATAGAGTCGATGATGGCAATGCCGTACGCCTTGATTTCCTGAGCGTCTTCTTCGCGGGGGTAGGGGTAGGTAACACTGGCCAGCAGGGGTGGAGATTTGTGCAGCCACTGGTGTACCCAGGTGCGGCGAATACCCTGCGCTATGAATTGGATTTTACCTTCATCGCGCACCACATTGTGAATGCGCACCACGCACCCCATGCGCTCAAAACGATCGGTGAGCAGTGCGCCATCATCAGGCTCCGGTGCATAACACAGAGCCAGACAGCGGTGCGGAGTCTTGGCGACACGTTCAATGGTTGTGGCCCAAGGCTCCTCATCCACTACGATGGGTTGAACCTGTGCAGGAAAGAAAGGCTTGTTGGATATTGGAATGACGTAAAGCCGTTCTGGCAAGGATGAGTCGGGCAGGGCAAGACCTCGTTCCAGCTGTTCTTCAGTTACTTCAATGATATCTGGATTGTCGAGTTCACCGAATTCGTCATTTACCACGTGGGGATCCACCAATTATCTGATTGCAGAGAGATTTTCGTTTATATCGGTGCAACTGCGGAAATTTCAAGAGCTAAGGGCATCTATTTGTAACAATAGCTGCCCGTTGGTGGAGGGTTGTCAGGGGTGTTGATGAAATCGCTAGCGAATGCTGTCCAGCGTTTTGGATAAGGTTTCGAGATCTTTCATTTCCAGCGCGCCCATGCGGGCCAGGAGGCTGCGATATCGATCAGTACCACTGCCACCCACCAATATTCGGCACATTTCAGGAGCATCTGCTCCTAATTGCTCAAGCATCATGGGAATCTTTGGGTCATCTATAGGGTAGCCCAGGCTGATGCCAACGGCTTTGGCTTCTTTACAGTCAGCTGTGAACAGTATCTCCTCCAACGGTACGCAAGCACCCAGATAGATCACGTTCCAGCCCCCCTGAGCGGCTACCACGGCGGACATAGTAGCCCCCAATTCATGCATTTGGCCTGGCAGAGTGGCAATTATAATACGTGGGCCTTTGGGGTCGCTGTTGGCTTCTAGCATATAACGGCCCAGAAACGAACGCACATGAGCGCTTGAAAAGTGCTCCTGGCAGGTACGGACGGCGCCGCTGCGCCAGAGATTGCCGACCTGATCCATAAGCGGAGAGATGAAATTCATCATAAACCCCACCGAGCCAAGACTGACGAAGGCATGCTCCAGTATCCGTTCGAACTTGATAGGATCAAGCTCAATAATGGCGGATACGGCCTCGTTTTTGCTCTTTTCTATGTCCAAATCCGAATCCGCCAGAGGGCGAGTTAAGTTGGAGAGCGAAGGAGAGGCTCCGGCGATGTCTTTTAGTTCTTCGGTACTTAGGTCGGCGATAGCGCTAATGCGGCGGCCCTGCTCGGTAACACGGCGAAGCAGGTTAAGCCGCTCGATGTCCTTGTCAGTGTAGAGGCGCTGGTTTGATGGCGTGCGCTCGGGTGTGACCACGCTATAACGGCGTTCCCATATTCTTATCACATCAGGGGTCAGCCCGGTTTTTTCTGCAACGGATTGTATGGTGTGCACAGCTCTTACCTCAGTGTTGATGGGCTCTATTGTAACCGTTCAAAACAGCATCACAATCGGTTTGGTATGGTGTTTAGGCTGATGTGTTGTGTACTCGTAGAAAATATCCGCAACCAAGGGATCTTGTCCATCCAGGCTCATATTGGTCAGCCCGCTGTAATGCAGTAGCCTGGGTAGTCGGTTGAGCTCATCAGGGAGTTGATAGGTGAGCATAACTGGGTCAACCAGCCAGCGTAGAACTGTGTTGGCAGGAGCGACTTTTACCGTAATGGTAGTGCTGGTGTTGCCAATGGCTGTAGCTGTAAAGCGGAACCAATCCAGCCTGGCCGGGTTGAGGAAATTGAAGCGGAGCGTTTGACCCTGTTGCAAAGGTGTGAGTTGATCTTTTAAAAAAGCATCAAAACCTGCATCTGCAACAGCAGGCTCCGGTATGTTTATGATCTTTTCTTCCCATTCCCTGCCTGAGTCTTTGCGTTTGACCAGCACTTTGTTATCGTCAAGCCATTCTATGCTCTCGATATAGTTGGCGGTACGATTATCAAATGTGAAGTCAGGAGCGTATGGGTGGTTGCTGTAGTCCAAGGTTTTCAGCGCCAGTATATCTTTCTTCGGCGATGTGTATTGAACACTGCTTTGAAGCAAAAGCCCATTGGTATCGTAAACCGATGCGTACGTTTCCATGTAGCGAAGATTCGACTTTCCCACATCGTATGCATAGCCAATGATCGTATCTGGCTGAGCGATGGTGCAATTAGCAATCAAGCCCAGTACTAACGCTAACAATCTCATGTTATATGCTCCTAATTTTATGCAGACGCACAGGGTATCGTTAGAGGTCGCCTAATACGGACTGGCCTCGATACAGGGGTTTAGAGAACAGCATTTGCACATCTCCAATGACGTGTTCTGCAAAGCCCCCTTCGCAGTAACAGAAATAGTAATCCCACATACGAATGAATTCCTCGTTATACCCAAGCGCCCGTATTTCTTCGGCATGGGCAAAGAAGTTGTCTCGCCATAACTTAAGAGTGCGTGCATAGTGAGGGGTTATATCTTCGAGATGTTTGAGTTCAAGATCGCTGTGTACAGAGCTTGTGTGAAGCAGTGCCTTAATGGAAGGCAGGCAAGCACCGGGGAATATGTAACGTTGAATCCAATCGATATCGTTTTTTGCTTTTTCATATCGTTTGTCATCAATGGTAATTGCCTGGATGAGCCCCAGTCCATTGTCTTTTAATAGTGAACTGAGAGTGCGAAAGTAGTCGGGGTAGTACTGATGTCCTACTGCTTCAATCATCTCAATGGACACAAGCTTGTCATACTTGCCTGTAAGATTCCTATAGTCAGTCTTCAACAGGGTAATCAGATGACCTGCACCGGATTCGTCGATGCGCTGCTTGGCATAATCGTATTGTTGTTGGGAAATGGTCGTGGTGGTAACACGGCAGCCGTAGTTTTTGGCGGCGTAAACGGCCATGCCTCCCCAGCCGGTACCGATTTCCACTAGGTGATCACTACTTTTAAGGTCTAGCTTTTTACAGATTCGCTCCAGTTTGTAGAGGGAGCCTTCCTCCAGGGTCGAGTCTTGCTGCGGAAAGATGGCAGATGAATACATCATGGTGGGATCGAGGAACAGTTTAAACATCTCGTTGCCCAGATCATAGTGGGCCGCGATGTTACGACGTGACCCTTTAGGCGTGTTTCGATTCTTTAGATGGTAGGCGAGCTGTGCAGGTTTGGAAAACCATGCTGTACCAGAATCAAGGCGCTCAACCGCTTTAAGATTGAGGCTCATAAACCGGATGACATCGGTTGTATTGGGTGATGTCCAGTCGCCGCTCATGTAGGCCTCGCCTGCGCCAATACTGCCACCCAATAGCATATCCACATAAACCGATGGATCCTTTATTTCTAAAAAAGCATGCAATTCGTCTGGTTTTGATTTTCCAGAGAACGTGTGTTCGCCCTCGCTATCTTGAATCGTGATGGTGCCATACTCTACCTGCTCGAATACTTTGAACAGTAGATTTTTGCATATCTTTTTGAAGCCCTTGAGAGGGGCCGATTTGGTCATGGCTGAAGTGGTCATAGTGCTTGGTCCTCAGAAGGTTTTGGATGGTTGTTGAATCGAGCGCCTTTAAGCCATAGGCGCAGGGCCTGCCAGTATATTCCCCCAATGGTTTTCAGGGTCACAGCTGGGTACTGAAGTAACATCAGGTTCATGTTTTTTGCGCTGGCCTCTACTTTGGTTAGTTTCAAGCCCGCGCTGAACACTCGTTGATTGTTCTGGAAATTGGATATGTATAAACGCAGGTGATCCCCCGGCGTTTCGATTTTCCATCGATATTCCATATCCATTGCCAGGAACGGTGAAACATGGAATTGCTTTCTGGTGGTGAAGTTATGGACGTTATCGTCGGCCTCACAACCGAGTACGTAAGTGTGTCGTTCCTGCCAGGGAGTGTTTGTTACTTCCGTAACCACATATCTAAGACGATCACCCTCGAAACAGAAATAAAATGTTGCCGGGTTGAAATTGATTCCCAGGTATCTGAGGTGAGTTAGCATAAATACGCTGCCCTGAAAAACTCGACCGGTTTTTTGCATGATTTCATGAGCTACGGCTTGTTTTAAATCTGGGATGTTTGGGTTGAGATAATCGGTTCGATAATAACTCGCCCAATTAAAGCGCTCCTTAGACCACAGCAGAGAACGATTAAAGAAACCATCAATATCATCAAGATCCAGATAGACCATGAATAGAGGGTAGCGAAACCCATGTTGGATGGAGTCGCTGCGACGATGGTTTATGACGCCTTTATAGATTTTGCTGCGCATGGTATCACCACATTATCGAAGTCTATATTAAGCGATTTCGCCACCCGTATTGCGCTGTTGACGCCATCTTCATGAAAGCCGTTGAACCAATATGCGCCACAATAGAATGTGTTCTGCTTTCCGTTAATGGAGTTGAAACGTTGCTGGGCGTGTACGCCCTTCAGTGTAAATGCAGGGTGACTATAGTTGTATCGCTTCAAAATAAGTTCTGGGTCAATGTGATCATCCTGATTCAGGCTGACGCAGAAGGTGGTGTCAGCCTGAAAATTCTGCAGGATGTTCATGTTGTAGGTCACGGTGACGGGTTGATCCTTGCTGGCGGGGATTCGATAGTTCCATGCGGCCCAGCCGCGTTTGTTGCGTGGCAGCAGGCTTTTGTCAGTATGCAGGATTACACTGTTGCTGTCGTATGGGATTGCTTCCAATATCTCTGTTTCATCAGCGGTGGGCTGTTCCAGTAGGGATAGCGCCTGATCACTATGGCAGGCGAATATTACGGCATCAAATTCCAACTCGGTGCCTTGGTGGTCTACTAGCGTGACGCCACGATCGTGACGTTTTACCGATTGTATGCCATGGTTAATATGTACGGGGCCAGATAGCCGTTGTTTAAGTACATCCACATATGATCTGGAACCGCCAGAGATGACACGCCATTGCGGACGGTTATCAATAGACAGCAGGCCGTGATGATGAAAAAAACGTACAAAGAACGCGGCTGGGAAGGCCATCATATCAGACTCTGATGCTGACCATATGGCAGAACCCATCGGGATAATATAGTAACGACCAAATTCATCCCCATAACCGTTGGATTTAAGGTATTCGCCAAGCGTGATGCCACTATCAAGGCTGCCGTTCTGGTAGGCGTCGGTAGCTTCTTTGTTGAAGCGTATAATGTCTTTTATCATGCGCCAGAAGCGCAGATTGATAAGGTTTCTACGTTGACAGAATAAACTGTTAAAGCTTGCGCCGTTGTATTCCAAATTGGATTTGTCACAACGCACACTGAAACTCATATCAGAATTTTCACTGGCTACACCCAGGTGGTCCATCAGACGGATGAAGTTTGGGTAGGTCCAGTCATTAAAGACGATAAAGCCTGTGTTTACCGGGAATACCTTGCCTTCAGCTTCGATGTCCACCGTGTTTGTGTGGCCCCCGAGATAATCTTGCTCTTCGAATAAGGTGACTTCATAGCCGTTCTGCAGTAAATACGCGCTGGTAAGACCGGATATACCGCTGCCGATCACCGCTATCTTTTTATAGTTCATGCTGTACATTCCTCGACAGGATCGACGTAATTCGATGACGGATAAAGTAGGGTGTTGCTTTCAGGCAGCGCAATATCCAGGTCAACCCTTTCGGGAACTCGATGTTGAACCTGCCTTTGCCTAAGTCGCTAATGATGCGCTTTGCAGCATCTTCACTGCTCATCAATAGGGGCATTGCGAAGTCATTTTGTTGCGTGAGCTCAGTATCGATAAATCCTGGATGAATCACGCTCAACATAAAGCCTTCTGGCTTTAGATCTGCGCTCAGGGATTCCATGAACTGGCTGATTGCAGCTTTGGATGCGCTGTAGGCTTCGGCTCTTGGCAGCCCTGCAAAAACGGAGCTGCTGCTCATGGCTACAATATGAGGCGTTTTAGACTTTCGCAGCAAATCCAAGCTAGCCTCTAGGGTGTAAATAAATCCCATGTAATTGGTATCCATCATGCGTTTAGCAATGCCGCTGTCGAACTGCTTAACATCCATGTACTCACAATGGCCCGCATTGGCGATGACCATGTCTATTTTGCCAAACGACTGATCAATAGCTCGGCATGCAGAGATCAGCTCTTCAGGTTTGGTAACATCGGCTTGTTTGATTACTATGCCAGCGGCCTCCGATCTAAGCTGTTGCAGTTTTTCCTGGTTTCTAGCACTGGCGATAACGGTGTTATTCTTTGCCAATTGCAGCGCCAGGCTTTTACCAATTCCGCTGGAGGCACCGGTGATCCAGATGATTTTGTTTTGGATAAGGTCGCTCATATTGCCTCCATCGCTTGAGCCATCTTGAATGCCTGTTTGACGTGCTCTACAGACTCTCGGTGATCTACCATAGTTGCCGGGTAGCCGGTCGTTTGTCGTTCAAAAGGGTTAGGATCAAATATTTGCTTTGGCCCCAACTGGCTAAGCTCAGGCACCCAATGCCGGATGAAATCACCTTTTGCATCGAATCGCTCTGCTTGTCTGGTGGGGTTAAAAACTCTGAAATAAGGCGCCGAATCCGCTCCTGTTGACGCCGACCACTGCCAGCCACCGTTGTTGGCTGCATAATCGCCATCAATCAGCTTTTGCATAAAGTAGGCTTCGCCCAGATGCCAGTCGATAAACAGCTGCTTGGTTAAAAACATGGCGGTGACCATACGCAAACGATTGTGCATCCAGCCGATGGTATTCAGCTGTCGCATGCCTGCATCTACCAGCGGGAAGCCGGTTAGGCCTTCTTTCCATCGAGTGAAGTGCTCCATATCGCGTGACCAAGGAATCAGCGCGGTTTTTTGATTAAATGCCGCCCCTTTACTGAGTTCGGGGTAGTGACAGGAAAGATGCTTATAGAATTCACGCCAGATCAATTCGTTGATCCAGGTTAGTATGCCTTGACTACCGGAATCCCATTCGAAGTTGTTTGCAAGTAATGCCTGCAGCATGCAGCTGCGCACTGAAATCGCACCTACTGCCAGGTAGGGGGAGAGCTGACTTGTAGCGGTAAGACTGGGGTGGTCTCGTTCATCCCGGTAGCGCTCTATAGCGGTTGCCGTAAATTCCTCAAGACGCCTGAATGCTTCTTGACTGCCTGGCTTCCAATACTGATTTGCGTCTACAGGGGCCTCCCAGGAAAGAATTTCTTCCGCTGAGGTCGACACTGCGTTGGTTTTGGGGCGGGCCGTTGGTAGGGGTAAACTTTGCAGGCCTGTTTTTTGTATTGTTTTAATCCAGGCGCGTTTGAAAGGCGTGAAGACGCGGTAAGGCTTCGATGCACCAGTTAATATATCTTGTGGAGACAGGATTGTTTGATCTTGAGAAAAGCAAATAGTAGATCCAATTTTATCAAGCTCCCGTGTAGCTTGATGGTCTCGAATTTGCTCATTAAGTTCTATCTCACTGTTGGCGAACACCTGCCTTACGTTATGTTGTTGACAGAGTTTTTTGAGCAGAGCGACGCTGCTGCCGTAATCGCTGGCAAGTAACGCTACCAGCGGGATGTTCAACTTGGCCAAATCGTGTTTCAGTTCTACCAGGTTTTCCAGCATGAATCGCAACTTCACGCTTCCAGTATGATGCTTTCGATGCTGATCCGGTGTAAAGAAATAGAACGCAATAACGGGATCATTGCTCTCACTGGCTGCAATGAGAGCTGGGTTGTCATAGATCCTTAAATCGCTTCTAAACCAGATTGCGTTAGTCATACTGTGAACCTTTGAATAGGGGTTTCAGTGAATATGGCTTCTAAGCCCAAGCTCATGGGGGTACGGTGCAAGGTAGAACTGATTAAGTGGGTATTGGTGCTGATCAGAACTGCGCTCGAAATGGTGCCGTAACAACGCAATGGGGACTATCAGCGGCACAATGCCAGTTCGATAGTCTTCTATGCTGTTGAGCAGCTCTTTTTTGTCTTGCTTATCGATGTTTTGCTTCAGGTAGCCCATAAGATGTTGGAGCACATTGCAGTGCTTGCCCCGCTCCGGTGGTGCTGAGATTGCGCTCATCAAGGTTTGAATATATTCATCTGCGATCAATTCGATATCGCTGCTGCCAATGTCTGCAATCATTCTTCCCAAGGCTTTGTAAGCGTTGTAGTTGTGAGACATCAACAGATACTTATGACGGCTGTGGAAGTTGATGATGGCACTCGGAGTAATGCCTGCTTCTTTCAATGCTAACCAGCGTTGATAGGTGTATACCCTCATGATGAAGTTTTCACGTAAGCCGGCGTCGTTCAGTCGACCCGATTCCTCGACGGGAAGCAGAGGGTTAGCCTTGCGTAAGGCGGCGCTGAAGCGGCCTTCTGTTTTATTGATCGGGTTTCCGTTTGGCAGATACAGCTTAACTCCAAACACGCCGCAGCTGGGGGAGTTTGGTGTGGCGATGAAACCACATATCTGCTTGTGTGACTGGGTGAAAGAAGCGCCCTTTTCGGTTAGCGCATCGGTGTAGTCTTTGCTCGCATCGTCGGTTTCCAGCGCGCGGATGTCTCCGTCCAGGTCAACCAATCGGATGGGCTTTCGAGGCACACCCATGCCTATTTCTACCTCGGGGCAGGTGGGCACGAATTCGAAATAGTCCGCCAGCACGCTCGTGCAAAAGCGATTGTGCTTGTGGTCACCGTTGTACCTGACGTTGTCACCGAGCAGGCAGCGACTGATGGCTACGGGGATCTTTCTTTCTGGTATCGACATGTTTGTTGTCCACTCTATGTCCTAGACGAGAACATAATAGACCTGTTTTTGTTGTTCTGTCAATGTCGTGTCCAAGAATTGTTTGTAGTTGTCTTTTGTTCAGTAACGTGCTGAAAAATAACCAAAAAAAAGCCAGCGAGTGCTGGCTTGAAGGGTTTGGCGGGAAAAAATGTCAGGTTTTGTACAACAACAGAGTAGCAAGGTTAAGCGAAATACATGTTCTCGAGGTATTCTTTCAACGCGCAGAAGCCCGCGGCTTGCTCTGGATGAGTGATTTCGAACAGAATGTTTGCAGATTCTTTGATGCTCATAACGTGCCTCCAGGCATATAAACGTAAAGAGTCGGACATTGCGAAGAATAGGGCGATGCAAATCGCGGTAAAATAATAGTTCGCATATTGTATACAGCAACGCTCGTGCCAGCTTTTCCAAGAAATCTGTAAGGGATTGAATAAATTAGAAAAACCTTCTTCGTTTGGGAGGTGCTTGCTGTTTTCTCGTTTAGTGTGATGGTTTAATTGAGAGCAGGCAGTTCAGTGAGAGTTCACAAAGGGTGCGTTATGGTAGGCCGATTATCAGTAGGATTACGTTGTTTCATGAAATGGTTTAACCGGATGGTGAGGTCAAGATTTTCCAAGGCGGGGGTGCTGGCTTTGGTGATTGCGTGCGTTGTGTTGCAGTCACCGGCGGTGATTGCCGCGCCTTTCTTGTTAGCGGAAGTTTCGGCATCTGATGCAGCCTCATTGGTGGTTAAAAAAACTGGTGGCAAAGTGCTTAAAGTGACGGAAGAGGAGCGCGACGGGCGGTGGATGTATCGAGTGAAAGTCCTGCTTCCGCAAGGCCGGGTTAAAACCATAATGGTAAATAAGGAAACAGGCAGTGTTGGGGGGTGAATTGGCATGCGTATTTTAGTGGTGGAAGATGAACAGCATCTAAGAGACCAGTTGAACGTGGCGCTTACCAAAAAGGGGTACAGTGTCGACTTGGCAGCTGATGGTGAAGAGGGGCGTTATTACGCCAAAGAATACGCTTACGATGTTGCGATTATTGACCTGGGCTTGCCGAAAGTAAACGGAATAGAACTTATTCGTGAGTTGCGTGCTGACGATTTCAATTACCCGATTTTGATTTTGACTGCCAGAGGGCATTGGCAGGATAAGGTGGATGGCCTTGAGGCCGGTGCCGACGATTATGTGGTTAAGCCATTTGAGATGGAAGAGGTTTTGGCGCGTCTTAATGCTTTGATTCGGCGATCAGCTGGGCATGCCAAGCCGGTGTTATCGGTGGGTGGTATTGAATTGGATACTGCCGGTCAGCAGGTTTCACTTAATGGTGATCGGGTAGAACTTACCAGCTTTGAATACAAAGTGTTGGAGTATTTGATGCTGCGCCCCGGAGAAGTGGTTTCCAAGACCGTTCTCACCGAGCATATATACGCCCAGGATTTTGATCGTGATAGCAATACCATTGAGGTTTTTATTGGCCGTCTGCGCAAAAAGCTCGACCCTGATAATCAGCTGAAGCCTATTGAAACCTTACGTGGGCGGGGCTATCGCTTCGCGCTGGGGTGCTAGGGTTTGCTCTCTTTGCGCGTCCGCTTTGTGCTGGTTGCCGCCTTGATTCTTGCAATGTTTTCCGTCAGCGCGGGCTGGATACTGCGGCAGTCTTTTCAGTCCAGTATCGCAGATCGGGCCAGCGAGCAACTTAAGTTGCAGCTGTACAGCTTCATAGCAGCCGCCGATTTCGAAAAGGGTGTTTTGCTGCTGCCTGATACATTAGCTGATCCACGTTTTAATCAACTTAATTCCGGCTTGGTGGCCATGGTGTGGCATCAAGGTGAGGTGGTGTGGAAATCGGCTTCAGCCTTGTTGGAGCAGTTTCCAGAGGTTGAGGACTCTGACCCTGGGCAGTGGATGGAGCGACAGGTACAAGATCAAAGTGGAAGCAGGTATTACCAGCTCAGTATTAGCGTTTATTGGGATGAGGATGCGCAAGCCCAACCCTATACATTTGTTGTATGGGAGTGGGATCGACCTTATGTGGCACAGATTCGCAGTTTCGAAAACACGCTGTGGGTATGGTTGGGAGGATTGGTGCTTTTTTCTATTGTGCTGGTATTTATCCTGCTCAATTTGGGGTTTCGTCCATTTCGGCGTCTGGCCAGTGAATTGAATGGTGTGGAGCAGGGCCGTCAACCCCGGATCGAACGGATTTATCCTAGTGAAGTCATGCCGGTTGTGAGCAATCTTAACCAGCTAATTGAGCATGAGCGTGCCATGCGTGAACGCTATAAGAACAGTTTGGGCAATTTGGCCCATAGCTTGAAAACTCCTCTGGCCGTGTTAAAAGGACTGGATGACGCATCCGCCACGCCCGCGTTGCAGGAGCAGTTACAACGCATGGATGACATCGTTAATTATCAGTTAAAAAGAGCAATTTCTGCTGTTCCTCAGGTAAGCGGGCAGGGTGCTGTATTGTTGGATATGTATACGCGCATGGTGGCAGTGTTAGGTAAAGTCTATGCCGAGCGTTCCATTGAGTTTGTTCAGGATATCAGGCCTGGTTTACGCATGCCCTGGGATGAGGGCGATACGTTGGAGGTGTTGGGCAACCTGATGGATAACGCGTGCAAGTACGGCGGCAGTAAAGTGCGTGTGACCGGGCGTATTTTGGCGGGCCAGATTCGTGTTACGGTAGAAGACGACGGCCCTGGTATTGCTGCCGGGGAAGAGGAAAGGGTGCTGAGTCGCGGTGTTCGCCGTGATGAGCGTGCCAGTGGGCAAGGAATCGGCTTAGCGGTTGTGTCTGATATTGTGAAGGCGTCTGGAGGTATTGTTCAGATTGAGCGATCTAAGCTGGGAGGTGCTCTCTTTTTGATATCCTTGCCGTTAAGTAGGTAAACCCTGATCGGTGTCGTAACTTAACCAACGGTTGATGGCCCCAATCAATATAGCTTGGTTAAACGGCTTTTTGATGTAATCGTTCATACCTGCCGCGATGCAGTTCTCTCTATCGCCTGGGTTGGTGTTTGCCGTAACGGCAATAATTGGGATCGATGCATTGCGATTGTTGAGCAGCCTTATCTGTCTGGCTGCTTCAAATCCGTCCATAATCGGCATTTGGCAATCCATGAAAACCAAGTCGTATTCCCGCTTTTCTACCATGGCAACGGCTTCTTTTCCGTTACCGGCCGAGTAGACCTGAAAACCCAGTTTTCGTAATTGTCCTTCCATCACCAGCTTGTTGACGTAGTTATCTTCCACCACCAGGATGTCGATGTTCTCGGGCTTAATCGTGTGGGATATCTGGTTAGCCTGACGGAACTGATCCTCTGCTGGTCGGAATGGCAGAGTCAGAACTACTTGAGTGCCTTCATTTACCACGGATTTGAATTCCAGTTTTCCTGCCAGGATGTTGACAATCTTCTGGCATAGCGCGAGGCCTATACCCAACCCGCCTTTGCGCCGTGTCAGCGATCCATCTGCTTGCTTGAATGAATTGAATATGTCCGATTGCAACGATTCCGGGACACCGCAGCCAGTATCTCGAATCACAAACTGCAGCTTCTCTTGATCTGAATCCGTGGGTTGCAAAAGGCTGACTTCAAAGCAAACGCCGCCCTGATCAGTAAATTTGAAGGCGTTATCCAGTAGGTGATCCAACAGTAGTTTTAATTTGTCTTCATCCCCTTCCAGCGTGATGGGGATGCTGCTATCCAAGTTAAAATCGAATGTAAGATCCTGCATGGAGGCTCTGCCACGATAATGCATTGCCATCTCTTGCAGGCATTCCTTAATACGGAACGGGTAGTTGTTGGGTGTGGCGGTGCCTGATTCCAGTTGGGTATAGGTCAGTATGTTTTCGATCATGCCGATCATGTCCCGACTGGAGCGGCTTATGGTGCTGAGATATTTGACTTGCTCTGTGTCCAGATCGGTGTGCTCCAGTAACTCATATGCACCGAAAATGCCGTTCATGGGGGTACGCAGTTCATGGCTGACGGTCGATAGAAACTCATCCTTAAATTGGTTGCTGGCGGCTAGCTTGATGTTACTGTCCTCCAGTTTGCGTTTGGCATCTTGCTCTACCTGTATACGCTCAGCCTGCAGCACGTTGATGCGATCACCCAGGGCAAGGGCAAGTAGAACGGTTTCTACCAGGGCGCCCATGTGAACACTGAACAGCGTGAATTTGTTGAGAGGAAACACGCCAGAGATAGTAAGCACCCAGCAAACGGTTCCTATGATGACCGAAAGCCAGGCGATCAAAAAGAAACGCGCCGTTTTCAATCCGCTTAGCAAGCCTATTGTTCCGGCAGACAAGCCCACGAGGCAGAAAACCATGGTCAGGAGATTGGCGGAATTGGGCAGCAATACTTTGCCGTTCACAACGATCAGTGCGATATCGATGCCACCCATCAATATCAAAAATGAAAACGCTTTATGGTGCAGGGGCATGTTGTCCCGGGTTTGCAGGAACTTTTGACAGAACAGGGCCCCCATACACACACACAGCAATGTGAGGATAAAGTGGGTTTTATAGGATGCCAGCCATGCATTGTTCATGAACAGCAGTTCTCTCAGCAGGCCGTCGTGGGATAAGGTCCACAAACCCAAAGAGGAGATATAGGCGACATAGTAAAGGTAGCTGGTCTTCTTGGTTGAAAAGTAGATAAACAGGTTAAACAGCCCCATTACCATAAACGCACCATAGAACAGAGCGGATAAAGCCATCATGGTCCGTTCGCTCTTCATTTGATGGTTGGCGTCGCGCAGGCTCATAGGAACAAACAGGGGGGAGTCACTGCTGACTCTTAGATACAGTGTCTGGATGCCCTGAGATGCGGGTATCAGAAAGCAGGGGCGTGAACATTCGAGTGTGCTGGTGGGGCTGTCACCGTAGCCTGATTTTTGTTGGTCGACCAGCTCATCTTCAATGAAGCGAAACAAGCTTATATGTTTTAGATGGGGGTAACCCAGTTCCAGTACGACGTCGGAATCGTGTGCATCGAAGTCCAGTTGAAAGCGAAACCAGTACACGGAGTGGGTGCGACCCAAATACGCTGTGTCAACGAAAAGCGGTTCGAATTGTCCGGCGATATCGGGGGAGCGGAGGTCTTCCACCAGGAGCGTTCCTGACGGATCTTCAAGCAACAGCAGGTGTCCGCCAAGACGCATGTCTTGAACGTTTTTTGCCCCGATAGGAGCATAGTTGGAACTTGCGAGGCTGAAATTACAGCTAAGCAAAAATACCAGCAGCAAGGGTTGAATCAAAAGGATTCTCAACATGCCCCCCGGCGGTCTTTGCACGTAATGCGAAAGATCATGTTGGTCTGTCAAATTGCATAAGTTGATGTAAGTGTAGTAAAAATTTTACACAGTGAGTTATTTAAAATGTTATTTTTTGCACGTTTATTAGGCATTTGTTTCTAGTATTGGATACAGCTTGCTCGCGTAGCCGAAAAATACACAAAACAGGAAACTTGTTTACATTTTAATCCCCGGGTGTTTTGATTGACCCGTAAAGGTGAAGTTGTTCTCATTTTTATCGCTATATTTCTTCAACCAGCTTAAGGATGTTCTGAATGGACAGCGTTCAGGATTCTCGTTATCTGGGTGGTGTGAATGAAATCACCATCATCACGACAATCAAAAAAGGCAGAACCTCCGAAGGTGTAATGACCTATAAACAGAGGTTGCAATCGGTGCTGGACTCTATTCAGAACCGGGAACTCAAGGGTATTCCTACCCCGATACGGCTGGTTCAGACTATCCACTTTGCCCGGTGGGTGATTTGGACAGACCCTGGCTCCGGGGAAGACAAGCTCATATTTACCTCCAACTACGACGGCAGTATGTGGCAATACTTGCGCGACTTTTCGACACTGATCGCGGACGATATTGATCGGGTGTGGAATAACTGCGTTGATTATCCTCAAGGAGGGTGTCGGGATTTCGATGCGTTCTGGCGGTATGTGACCTCGAACCAGGTGGAGACCAGTGCCTTTTACGCCGCTATCCCGGATGAAACTCTGATCAGAAGACAGTCGTTGCGCCGCTTTAAAGCCAATTTTGATCGGTTTCTTGAGGATCACCAAACCAGAAAGCGCGATGAGCGTGCTTTTAATGAGGCTTTTGACCAGTTCGTGCTGGAAAATCAGAGTTATCTGAACCTATAACAAGAAACGGGAGTGCATTCGTGACCCCAGTGAAAAACCAGCTTCAAGTTGATGATATTCAAGCCCACCTAATCCGCAGTGCACGCCCTGCCGCTGCACGCTACTTTTTTCTGACGATTACCGATCCGATGGTTTTTTCCCGCTTTATCACCTCTCGGGCGTTTGGTCAGTTGCTGCTGTCGGACAGTGATATCCATTTAAAGCAGGGGGCTCATTTGCACAACCCTTGTTTTATCAATATCGCTTTTTCTTTCAGTGGGCTGGTGCGTTTGGGGTTGCCTGCTGATGTGTTGTCTCAGTTTTCACCTGCGTTCAAAGCGGGAATGGCAGAACGAGCTTCCTTTATCGGTGACCAATGGCAGGATAGCCCTTATAAATGGGAGGGGTTCTATGGTAGTCGCCATGTTCATGCATTGCTGGCAGTGAATTATATGCCGTGGCTGGCTGAGGATTTCGTGGTGCCGGAACAGTGGAGCGAGGAGGAGCAACAAAGGCATTTTGCCTGTCTGGATGAATGCGTTGGCCAACTGCAGCAGGCCCAGGAGTTTCCCGGGAGTCAGTGTTTATGTGTCGAGCAGGCTCATGTGATACGGCACCAGTTTCAGGTTAAGGAGCACTTCGGTTTTGCTGATGGTGTTTCGCAGCCACGGATTTACGATGGTATGCCCGGTAGTGGCGTGGCGGGGAAAAAAGTAACCAACGATGGCCCCTGGGAGCCATTGGCAGCCGGTGAGTTCGTCATGGGATATTACGATGAACTGGGCCTGAAGAATCAGCGAGAGCAGGGGGATGGCAGGCTGAACCCGGTATTGCCTCCTGCGCGGGATGCCGCGATCGCTGCGTTCAATCGATTAACCATGAATGGTTCGTTTTTGGTGTATCGCAAACTGGAGCAAGATGTGGTGGCCTTTCGCACTACGTGTGCATCGGATCCAGGTTTGGATGAAAAGCTGGTAGGGCGCAAGTTGGATGGCACGCCGCTAATTAATGGCAAGCCTGCCCCTAAAGAGAACGACTTTGATTTTGCTGATGACCCCCATGGTGAGCAATGCCCGTTTGCCTCTCATGTACGCAGGGTGAACCCGAGGTTGACGTTGAATGCGGAGCTGGACAATGGCACTGCACTGGTGGATCAGCATCGTATTATTCGTCGTGGTATGGCCTATGGCCCCTTTATTGAGCCTGGTGCCTGTGTCGATTCTGTGTCCGCTGAGCCCAGAGGGTTGCACTTTTTCTGCTACAACACACGCATCGATTCCCAGTTTGAGTTTATTCAAAAAAATTGGATCAATAATTGTGATTTCATGCATATGACCGGCCCGATTCTTGATCCCATCGTGGGCTGTCGCAGTGATCAGGACGCGGGTCAATTTACATTGAGCCGCAAACAGGAGCCTAAGTTTGGCTTGAAGCAGTATGTGCATCTCAAAGGCGGCGAATATTTCTTTACCCCCGGCCGGAAGGCCTTGGGGTTGATAGCGGGGCTGGCGCAACCTTTAAATCCGTTTCAAATGGCCAAGCAGCATATCGAACCTTTTGATTCAGACAACGGAGATCCATTGGATGTCCGCCGTTATGTGGATGCCGCTCAGCTAATGGGCGGCAAGCGTTTTGTGAAGCTATGGGTTAAGGCAGGCACTCAGCAAACGCCTTATTATTATTTTGCACACCCAGACGATGTTGTGAGCATTCTTGGGCAGCCTAGCCTGTTTACCAATGATCTTTATGCCAAGCGTATTTATCGGTTAACAGGGGGTGAAATGCTGTTATCGCGCGCTGATACTGCAGATCGCCAGCAATTGAAACAGCAGAGTTGGAAGCGACTGCAGCCCCAGGGGTATGCTGCCAGGTTGAAAGCGGTTCTGCGGCCTGCACTGGATGATGTTGTCAGCGAGTTTACCCGCACTGGGATGTTGGATCTGGTGGAAGGTCTGGCCCGGCGCTTACCTCTTGCGGTGCTGAATGGGTATTACGGTGTGTCGTCACCGCAGGGTGATCCAGGGCAGCTGTTGTCTAAAACGCAATTGGCTCACTTCTATGATCGTACTGATTTTAATGATTTACCGCGGGTGTGGCAGCAGCGTTATGCTGATTATGGTTTCAGCTCCACGCCGGATCAAACGTTGATGTTTTGGGTGCGAATGTTGTTTCTGGAAGTGTTTTTGAATCAGTACAACGTGGGCTTTATTTCTCGGCTGGCCAAAAACGCCACGGCAGAGTTGATACCCCATCTTGAGCAACAGATTCTGCTGCGCATTAACGCAGGCACTGAATCAAGTGCTGAATCATACACCCTTATGCAGGGGCTTATCTCCATGTATAAGCAGGATTATGGGTTATCCGGTGATGCTTTGGTCAAGGCGGTGGGGCAGAGCCTGCTTGAGGTCATGGTAGGTAGCACCGATACCACCGCCAAGGGCATCACTATGGTGGTAAAAACCCTCTTGGATTTGGGTAAGGATCTGGTAGGTGGGCTGAAGTTTTTGATTCGGGATAATAAACCGGGGGTGTCATTGCTTACCCAATGGTTAGGGGCGAAAGACCAGCAGCGGGCGGCATTGGAAGACTTGGTGGATACCGCGTTGAACCAGGTTATTGTTACCTGTCTTCGGATTAACCCTGTTGCTCCACTGCTGCCGCGTTATTGCACGAATGGGGCTACGTACACGACATCGGTTGGCGAAGTGTTGAATATCGAAGCCGGTGCGGTGGTGTGCCTGGTACCTCAGGTTACGTTGGGAAGCCATTTACACATGAAGGTCAGTTCAGAGCATGAACGCTTTATCTTTATGGATGACACGCCCCATGCCTGTATGGGGCATCAGATTGCTATGTTGGAAATCAGGGAGGCGTTAAAGCTGCTGTTGCGGCTGCCTCAGGTTCGGCCAGCGGCTGGGGTGGCGGGTATTATGACTGAAAAATACCGTATGCCAGCCAGTATGATGTTGCGCTGTGGTTGATGTGGCGGTCTACACTATTCGTTCTTTCAGCTGGCTGAGTTTATCCTGAAACAGGCGGTGATCGGTACGAACGGCAAACTCGCTGGCTAATTCCAGATACACCTGACTGTTATCGAGATCCTCCCGTTTTTGGAGTTGTTCGACTGCGTAGGTTGCGGTGTTGAAGCCGAGTAACGCCATGTTCTTCTGGTTTGCAATATCCAGGCTGATGTCGATCAGTTTGTCGGCCTGTAGTTGTTGATCCATGGCGTTGTGCACCTTGGCCAGGGTCAGGCAGGCCCAGCCATGATGAGCCTTTTCATTGGTTTCTTTTGTGATGGTGAAGGCCTTGCGAGCATACAGATGTGCCTTATCGTAATCTTTTAACGCCAGTTGCAGTTCTGCCATGGCCTTGAACAGGTAAAACCATGTATAGCGTCCACCTTTTCGGTAACAGCTCGGTTGTACGGTGTGTTCCAATATTTTTTCAGCCAGCGTAAGTTCTCCGCTGCCGATCAAAGCTTCCCCCAGTTTTGCGGAAACGGCGGGTACCATGGTGTGGATAGCAAACTCATCGCAAATGGTGAGGGCGCTGTCCAGGATGCTGCGTGCCGACTGATAGTCGCCAATGGACAACAGGTAGTAGCCATAAGTATCAAAAATCATGGCTTTGGAGTAGGGGTGTTGTGCGCCTTCGGCAATCTCGATGCCTCTGCGGATCATTTTTTCGGCTTCCGTCAGCTGTCCGAGTTCTACCAGGCTGTTTCCGTAAAATGTACGACAGAACACGCTGGGGTAGCCGCTCCATCCCAATCGGCTGACTTCCATATCACCGGTTAACGCATTCAATATGCGCTTTTCCAGGTGGATACAGTCTTCGAAATCCCCCATGGCATGATACACCATGGCCAGGTTGTAATCGGCTGCGATTTGCAACGGCGTGTGGTGGATTTCGTGGGCAAGCTCTACGGCGCGGCTGGACGCAGTGAAGGCTTCGCCATGTTTGCCCACCATCCAGAGCGCATTGGTAAGCTGACACAAAATGGAGCATGTGCGTTTGGGTTCACCCACGGCATCGCACAGTTTTTCTGCCTCCTTCAGGTCGCGTACCAGGCGATCTTGTTCACCCAGTGGAATGAGGGCGTTCATTCCCACCGCCAGAAAATCAATTCGCTGGCCCAGTGTGTCCTTGTTCAGTGGAAGGTGGCGCAATGCCTCCAGCCCACGATCCAGTAATAATACCGCTTGGTGATGTGAGGAGCGGCCAATGGCGTGATAGCAGGCTTTCAGGTAGTACTCTACCGCCTTATGCCAATACTGGCCCAGGTAGGCGTGCTCGGCCAACCGGTAAATGTGTTCTTCGAGGCGCTCTTTGAAAAGCGATTCAATGGCATTGACCAGGCTGGCGTGGGTGAGTCGCTTGCGTTCTCTGGGAATGGAATCATAGGTTACTTGATGTACCAGGGCGTGTTTAAACTGGTAATCATCATTGATCAAATCGTTAACCTGGACCACTAACCCGGATTCCACCAGTTCGTCGATGGCGTGTTTTGCATAATCACGGGGGATGTCTGTGATGTAGTCTAACAGGGTGGTGGAAAACCGCTGTCCAATGGCTGATGCGGCTTGCAATATGTTTTTGGCCAGCTTGGAGCGCCGATCAATGCGGGTTGATATTACCGAGTGGATGGTGAGCGGCAATGAATCCGGCAGGCTGTCCAGGCCCGATGTGTAGTGTCCCGGCTCGCCCCATATCAAGTTGCTGTCCATGAGGTGATGGATCATTTCTTCAATATAGAGTGGGTTGCCTTCACAGCGTTTACCGATTTCGCTGCGTAAGGAGGCAAGGCTGCCGTCTTTACCCAGTACACCTTTCAGGTAATCGCTGGACTCCAGGTCGGTAAATGGCTTCAGTTCCTGGAGGCTAACATTGTCATTAACCCAGCTGGCCTGGTACTCGGGTCGATAGGTCACTATCAACATGATGCTGTGCTCGTGTATCGATTCGATCAGTTGTTCCAGCAGGGTTTGGCTCTCACTGTCGATCCAATGTAAATCTTCCAGCAGAATCACCAGCGGCTTATGGCTGGCCAGCTCCTCCAGCAGGGCCCGGAATGCTTTGCGCGCCTGTTGGCGTTTTTGTACCGGCTCCAGACTGTTCCAGCTCTTGTTCTGTATGGGTAGATCCAGCAGAAAATGATAGACAGAGAGGTGCTTGGTTACGGTCTCACTCATGTGGGAGACCCGGTCTCTGAGTTTTTGGGCGATGTCTAATTGTGAGTCTGAATCCTGTACGTTGAGCCAGCAGCGCATGATGTCGGAGAAGGGCAGATAGGCTGTACTGCGATTATGTGAATCGCAGGCGGTGCCGAGTATATTGAACTGAACTGGGTCTATCTCCTGCAAAAAGCGTGAAACAAGTCGTGATTTACCGACTCCTGGTTCGGCACACAAAGCAACGCAGCGACCCCCATGTTCACGAGTGTCATGCAGGTTCTGGCGGAACAGGTTCAGTTCTTTGATTCGGCCGACAAAGGGTGTATCCCCTAGTTTGCTGTCGTGTTCGCCTTCCTGTCGGATGCGGCTTTGTATTTGGTATATCTCTACCGGGCCTTCCAGCCCTTTTACCTCGGTTGGGCCGACCTCTATGACGTTGATCAGTTTCTGAGCGGCACGATAAGTCTCTTTGGAGATCACCGCCGTGTTGGGGGAAGCCAACACTTCCATCCGATGGGCCAAGTATACGGTTGGCCCCAGGGCTTCATAATCCACCGAGAAGTCATTGTAAAACGGCTTCATTAATACTTCGCCGGAGTGAATGCCTATGCGGACAGCTATACGGGTGTTTTCGAATTCTGCTTGTATGGCCTTGAGCATATCCAGGGCTGCGTAGCACGCCCGCACAGCGTGATCTTCATAGGATACCGGGGCACCAAAGATCACCATCATGCCATCACCGTCAACGCGATTGATCATTCCGCCATAACGATGGGCGTTTTGCTTGAGGGTGGTAATGGTGGGATCCAGGTAATCGGCGCTGTCTTCGGCTTTCAGTTTGTGGATCAGGTGAACGGAGTTGGTGATGTCCACAAACAGGATGGAGACTTTTTTCAGCTCGGATTGCAGATCTTTAGTCAGAGGTGCAGAAAACGCACCATCGGCAGTGGGAGGCTGTACAGATAATGTGCTTCCACACTGATAACAAAAGGTGTGAAAAGCGGGGTTATCAGACCCACAAGTTTGACATCGCATAGAAAGCTCTCGAATCCTGTCCTTTAGACTCGCGCAGCGGATAAGCACCGTTTAAGACCCCAGTATTCGGCGAGCGGGATCATTATTGCACTAGTGGTATTAATGTTCCTTGAGTATAAACCGGGGGACTTAGGATGCCAATCGTTGAAATCAGCCTTGCAGCTCAGCCTGTAGTTTGGCGAAAACTCACAGGAAATCCGTAAAAATAAGACGGAACCGGGGCGGTTATTGCCGCGGGGTTGCAGTTGGTGAGGACAACAATGATGTGCCCGTTGGGTGTGCGGGAGGCCTGAACATGGACAATACCCTCATACTGTAACCAGCGTTGGGCTTGTTCCAGAGCGGACTGGATGTCGAGTTTTACTGCTTGCATGATATTACCTGTAATGAACTCGGTATTATCCCCAATAAGCCGGACCCATTTTATAGAGTTAAAAAAGTGTTGGTAAGGGGCTCGCATCCCTTACCAACACGATACTGGCCGTGCCAGAGCATCCGTACTCATGGCCAGTTGGTGCTCGCATAGTTGTGATATCCCCAGATATGAAACCCAGGGAAGATACTCAAGAACGAAGGTGCTCGCGGTGTTCTTAAGCATCTGATTTACATGGTAGTAGTATTTGTCGGTGTTTTTTATTAGCAAAGTACCGCTGCATTTTGTGAAAAAATACCAAAATTGCAGAATGGGTTATGTTGTGATCACTTTTGCCCCGCGCCAGACCGGGTTTGCGGCTGATCGGGTTGCCCATGCACCAGCATGTCGTTTTCCAGCGTCATGGCTGCGTAAGATGCCAGGCCATTCACCAGTGGTTCCAGGGTGGGAGAGAAGGGAATAATCTCTTGAGTGAACGTATTGCGGGCATTGATCAGTTGCATAACCCCGATGACTTCCTGGGCATGATTGAGCAGTGGCACGCTGAGGAAAGATTTCGAGTGATAGTTGTACTGCTGGTCGAAGTTCCTCATCCCGGAGAAATCAAATGTGGTGTTGTTATAGGCATCATCAATGTTGACCACCTGCTTGCTGATGGCGGTGAAGGTGGCCACATTCTGCAGGTTGGGTTCGCCGTTCTCTGTGAGTAGCAGCGGGGCGATGTCCTGTGTTGCGGATTCCAGCGCACTATATGACAGGTTAAGGGAGGAGTTCTTCAGTGCGACAAATTCCAGGCGGGCAGGGGCATCCTGCCGGAACCAGTAGATGGTGCCGCCGTCGGCTTTGGTTGCGCGCATGGCTTCATCCAGCACCCGTTCGAAGATGGCGTCGGTTTGTTTCGGTTGAGACAGACGCACCAAGAGCTCCCCCTCCGCGTGCTCGAGCTTAGCGCTTTCCAGAATCGTTGCCAGTAGCGCTGCCAGCGCTTCGATGACAGAGATCTGACTGTCGGAGTAGTGCGCCACTGTGCCTGACAAGGGGTTTTGCGGGTTAACAAGCTGGATGACGCCCAGTACGCGCTTGTTGGGTTTGATAATCGGGACTGACAGCACTGAACGGGTCCGATAATCAAACAGGTCGTCAAAGGATTTGATGCCGCTGATGTTGAATTGATTGGAGCTATACACGTCTTCTACGCACACCGATTTGCCTTGCAGGGCGCAATAGGCCGCAATGCTGTGGGTCTGGTTGTTGTCGGAGTCGGTATCGTGGATCTGAATTGGCGTTAGCGCAGACTGTCCGGGTTCGCAGAATTTTTGACTGAGACCCAGAGAGTTGTTCTGAATCATGGCGTAGTCCAATCGTGGACCGGCTTCGTCTTCTTCCAGCAAATAGAGCGTGGCACCATCGCAGTGGGTGATTTGCTGGCATTCATTGAGGATGCTGCTGAACAGCTTCCATTTGTCCGTTTCAGTGGAAAGGGAGCGTGTCAGGTTAATAAGACGCCAGAAGAAAGCGTCTTGATGGAAAATGGCCATGGGGGACTCCTGAATGAGCTGATGTCATCAGTTTAGTACGTGATGACGACTTCAGGCGTTCCCCAGTGTTAAATTGCTCACTTAGACATAATCCCTGCTCGTAGTTTGAGCAATATTGTGACGTTAGTCACGAGCAACGAAATTCCTGATAGGTAGCAAAAGCAATAGTCCCAGGGTGAGCCAGCCGAGGCTGCCACCGCCACCACCGCCACCACCGCCGCGGCTTTCAAGCTCCGGCTCAGAGCGTGGGGTGCAGTCACTTGCTCTGGGGAAGGTAACGCTCTCACTGAGCTGGTTATTGCCCGGATTGACTTCGTATTGGTCGGTGGTGAGGGTCGCCACTTGATGGCTCATGGTGACATCGGGTACCGCACTTTGAATGCCAAGTTCGAGGGTGTGGGAGCTGGCACCGTTGATGGTGCAAGTGTAGGTGGTATTGCCGTTGCTGAGCGTGCAGGGGGTTCCATCCAGGCTCGCAGATAAGTAGGTGGCAGAGCTGGTGATGCTGCCGGTGACTTCCATGTTGGTAGACTGGGCACGCCTGGATCGGTTGGTGATGGTGTAGCGATTGATAAACTCGTCTTCTGCTTCGGCTGCATAAGGGTTGCAGGCATCAGCGCTGATGGATTGATCGGTAGGAAAGTCGAAGCATCGTTCAATGTCGGTGCCTGCGATGCTGCCGATACCATTGATATTAGATCTCAGCGTTTCGCGGGAGCAAGTGGAAAACCGGCTGGCACCGAGGTTTAGTTGCGCCCCCATTATATAGCTGCTTGAGGAGCAGCTGTCAGCGCCTTCACCCGGTGCACCATCGTGCACGAAACCAAAGTTGTGGCCAATTTCATGGGCCACGATCAGCGATGTATAGGTTGCCACGTTAGAGCTTGATGGAAAAATCTGGGATGTGCCTACTGCTGCATAAGTACACATTACAGGGTAGTAGGGGGTGGGATAATTATCGTATAACGGGCCGTTTGCGATGCCAACGGTTGTGCCATCGAAGCTGCGACCGGTAACCAAGTGCATGATTGACTGCTCGTTAGGGTCAAATGGGTCGGTTTCATCGTAATAGCGTTTCTCTGCAATATCATCCAACAGCGCTTCACTGTCGGTGGTATTGTCGAAAATATCGCCTGAGCCGAACGCCATTTGCAGTCGGTTAAAGGCGATGTTGAAGTTGTTTCGATAGATAAGGTCTACGTTCTCCACAATGGCAATAGCCTGGGACTGATAGCTGGCACCAAACTCGGTGCTGAACGCTGTATCGAATACCATGGTGAGTTCGGCAACCAGGCAGACACCGCCTACCCGCTCCAGGCAGAAACTATCGTAATTGATTCGGGTTGCTTGAGGATTCAAACTGCGCAGATTGATTTCACTGGCACTTTGGGTTGGCATGATGGATGCCACACCGCAGGCACCGAGGTTGAGATCCTGCTCCAGTTTTTGTGCATTCAGTTTGGAATCGCTTGTCAGGTGTTGTGGGTCTGTCGTCACATTGTTAAGCAGGTGCATTGCACCATTGCGCAATAACAGGCCCTGCCATTGTCCATCAATGTAGGCTAATCGCCCCTTGCTTTGAGGATCATCCTGCACTTGCACATCATAAAAACGGTCATTTTCCGCTAGGTCCACAGCGCCATATTGGCTAACGTCCTTGGCTGTGAGAAGCAGTGCTAACGGCTGGTTGTCGACGAGCACGTAATACACGGTGCTGGCTTTGATAGAGGCTGATAAAAGCATCAGCAGTAGGGAGGTAACGGTAAAGACGACTCTTATTGTATTCGACATCATTAGATATATTCTCAACTGCCTGGTTTTCATACTGCCTTGTATACCCCCAACTATGACTTAGTTTGGTGGGCCTTATCCAATAGTTTTCTGATGATACGTGAACTGGCCACAAAACCAAAGCTGGCGGTGACGCAGGTGGATGCCCCGATGCCCCCTGCGCAGTCCAGTCGTACGCTGGAGTCAGTGCCTGTGGAGGGGCGTGTTGAGCATACGCTGCCATCGGGTTGTTGGAACATTACGGGCTCGTCGGAGTACACGCACTCGATGCTGAAACGGCGTTTCAGATTGCTGCTGTACCCATGCTCCTGGCGCAGCTTCTTGCGCACCAAAGCCAATAAGGGATCTTGTTCGGCGCGGGTGATGTCGGCGTAGTGAATGCGGGTTGGGTCGGTCTGGCCTCCCGCGCTGCCTACCACGTAGATAGGGATTTTGTTGCGTTTACAGTACACAATCATGGCTACTTTGTGCTTGACGCTGTCGGTGGCATCCAGCACAAAATCGAAATGTTTGCCCATTTTGTCGGCGACATTGGATGCGGTCACAAAGTCCATGTCTTCGTGACATTTTATGTCTGGGTTGATGGCTCGAAGTCGCTGCCCCATGACCTCCACCTTAAGTTGACCGTAGTGCCCGTCGCTGGCGTGGATCTGGCGATTGGTGTTGGAAATGCAGATATCATCCATATCGATAAGGGTGATTTCTCCTACGCCGGAGCGGGCAAGAGCTTCTGCAGCCCAGGAGCCGACCCCGCCGATACCGACAACGCATACGTGGGCTTGCTGAAGAATGGATAAGGTGCCAGCACCGTACAGGCGCTCAATGCCGCCAAAGCGGTTTTGGTAACTGTCTGGGAGCATGTTGGGCTCGGCTAACTAAAGTGGTTGATCGAGGTTAAAGTCGCGCATTATAGGGGGTAAAGCGCCCGGAAAGTAGCTGCAAGTGTGGTAAGCGGGATGACGGGGGGCGATCTATATCGGAGATGTGCCCTAACTGCTCAGTCCGGTCCAGGGAGCGAACTGAGCAAACTATTCAGAGTGCTACAGGTTGTTCTCATTCACTTTTACAGCGGAAGGTGGATTCAGAAGTGAGTTCAGCGCACTTCCGCTCCCATTCAGGTTGTAGTCGACCCATGCACTGATCATCTGTTTGGCTGCAACGGTGTTGGTGCTGCTGCCGGTATTGCCCACCCATTGCAGATGGCCAAAATTGTCCAGTTTCATGAAGGCCTTGTTAATGCCATCAGGCAGGTTGCCATAAGCGCCTTCGGCGTAGGCAGGTGATGCAACAATATCGTTTTCACCGACAATGGCCAGCGTATCGGCTGTCACGTCGCCGAGGAACACAGACGGCTCCCAAGGTGCCATGGCAACCACGGCATCCACCTCAGAGCCCAGGTCGTGGGCTGCATTCAACACGGCACCACCTCCCATGGAGTACCCCATCAGAGCCAGTTTATCCAGGCGCAAGTAAAGCGGGCTGGCTGGGTTGTTGCGCTCGCTTTCGATCATTTCCACAGCGCTTTTATGGGCCCGTTCATAGTTGCCTACACTGGTGTTGCTACTGGCGCTGATGGCAAATACCACCATATCGTTGTTTTCTACCAGGTGGCCTGCCAACCAGTACATGTTCTCCTTAGTGTTTGATAGGCCGCCGGACAGGGTTGTGACATGGTGAAGTTCGGAGCTGTTTTCCATACCGCAGGGGTAAAATACCCTGGCGGAACTGACAGAGCCATAAGAATCCATATTGTAGTAACAGTCGGAGCCTCCGCCGCAACCCGCCAGCAATGCAATGGGGATCAGCGTGATCAGGAACTTCAGGGGATGTATGTTCATAGTTTCACCTTAATTTGCTTTTTGTTATTCGTATAGACGGGTGCGGGCCGTATTTTTTTTGCTCGCAGAGGGAAAATTAGGCCAGCCCTCAGCAAAATGCTTGTATGAAGTACGCACGTTGCCCACATCAAGGAAATTTGTTGCTGAGTGATGAAAAGGGCAGGGGGTGCAGTGGATAGGATATAGTTTTATACTTGTCGAACTATAAACCCTTTGGAGTAGCGGTTTGGTAGATCATCGCAAATTGGCCAATGCCTTTAAGGCCCTGTCTCATCCAAACAGATTGCAAATTTATTTGGAGATCATGGAGCGCCGTACTTTGTCATCCCAGGCGTTGGCAGGCTGCGCCCTTACGGATTTCATCAATTCCCTGAATGTGGGGGCCCCTACGGTGTCTCACCATATTAAGGAGTTGGTCAACGCCGAGCTGATACGAGTCGAACGTAACGGCAAGTTTCTCACCTGCTATCTGAATGAAAGCATGTGCGATTATCTACATCGTTTTTTCCGACCCGATATGATACCCACCAGGCAAGAGGTGAATGAGTGATGCAATATCAAGGTTATGTGCACCCTGGATTCAGTGCGGTAGCGTCCGAGTTCATCAGTCAGATCTCAGATGATGGCAGAAGTGGGGCAGCCCTTGCGGTATATCATCAAGGGCAAAGCGTGGTGGATATCTGGGCAGGAAAGCGGGATCACGATGGCAACCCTTGGCTGGAAGACACCCTGGCGTTGTCTTTCTCTACCACAAAAGGCGTGGCCTCGGTCATGATGCACATCTTGGTGGATCGTGGCTTGATCGAGTATGACCGGCCTGTCTCCTATTATTGGCCGGAATTTCATGGTGCAGGCAAACATGACATCACCATTCGGCATCTGCTGTGTCATCAAAGTGGACTCTACGATATTCGTGGCATGATCGACGACGCCATGCATATGGTCGATTGGGAGCGAATGATCGATACGCTGGAAAAGGCAACGCCGAGCCATCGTCCCGGTGCAGCCCACGGTTATCATGGCCTTACCTATGGCTGGTTGCTGGGGGAGGTGATGAGCCGGGTAACAGGTAAACCCTTTTCTGAGCTGTTGTTTGAATTGCTGGCGGGTCCGTTGGGCTTGGATGGGATGTATGTGGGGTTGCCCGAAGATCAAATGCAGCGGCGGGCGTTACTGGCAAATCAGGCTCCGGAATCCCGAGAAAGATCAGGTCAGCCGCGACGCAAGCGCAAGGCCAGTCTTGTGAGGCAGGCTCAGGGACAGATGATTAATGGAGCCTTTCGTATGGTGGGTCTGGACCCTGGCGATTTTGCCGCCGGCTTGGCCCCCAGAGGTATCGGGCGTTTCAGTTTTAACGATCCACGAGTGGTCAAGAGCTGTATTCCCGCAGCCAATGGCATGTTTACCGCACGCTCCCTGGCGCGTATGTACAGCGCAGTGGCCGAAGGCGGTGAGCTGGATGGTGTGCGCATCATGTCACCCCAGCGCGTGCGTGCCATGGCGCAGATACAAAGCCGACGCGTAGATAAAGTGGTGCCCATCCCTATGCATTGGCGCCTTGGTTTTCACCGCGTATTCACCACAGGCCCAAGAACACCAGACGCATTCGGCCATTTTGGTTGGGGTGGATCTGGCGCATGGTGCGATCCCTCGCGCCGTTTAGGGGCCGGGTTTATCGTCAATGGTGGGGGTGGAACATCACCTTTTGGAGATACTCGCATCATGCGGTTAAACGGCGCCATTATACGCTGTGCAGAGCGAGTCGAAGGCAAGCGGGGGCCGCTTCAAAACATCATCACCGATCGATTTTATGATCTGGTAAATTAATCAGGCTCGATAGTTATCACGCCCAGTCCTTCAATGGGGCGCCTTCTGCGTCCCTGAACTTTCCCGATATCAGGATTACAGCATCAATCAGCACCCACAGCCCTAAACCTCCCAGTGTTAGCATCTGTAAAATGCCGGTGCCCACTTTACCGGTATAAAAGCGATGTGTGCCAAAAAAACCGAATACCAGGCACAGTAGCAGTGCTGGTAAGATCTTGCGGCGGGATCTAATACGCTTACCTTCAGCGGGCATTCTGGCATTCCTTGAATCGGTAGCAGCTGGTCAAATGATCATTCACCATGCCCATGGATTGCATATAGGCGTAACAGATGGTGCTGCCTACAAAATTGAAACCCTCTTTTTTCAGCGCCTTGCTCATGGCGTCCGATTCTTGGGTAGAGGCAGGGACTTGTTTCATGGTCTTCCATTTGTTTTGAATGGGCTCACCATCGACAAATTGCCAGATGTAGTCAGAGAACGAATCATGCCGTTCAAGAATGTTGAGGTAGGCTTGAGCATTGCGCACAGCGCTTGCTACCTTTAAACGATTGCGAACGATGCCCGGGTTTTGCAGAAGGGACTCGATTTTCCTGGGTGTGTAGCGGGCAATTTTTTGCGGATCAAATTGATCGAAAGCGGCGCGATAGTTTTCCCGTTTACGCAGAATGGTGATCCAGCTAAGCCCCGCCTGGGCACCTTCCAGCAGCAGAAATTCAAACAGGGTGGGGTCGTCATAGGTGGGTAGCCCCCACTCATGATCGTGGTAATGCTGATAAAGCGGATCATCACCGCACCAGTCGCAACGCTGTATCGTCATTGTGTATCCCATTTCAAGGCAGACACGCATCATAACCAAAATTGCAGCGTTAACTCCAATACCAGTTGTTGGCACTACGCAAAAAAAGCCCCGCCATCGCGGGGACGAGGCAGGGCATGATTAGCGCGGTTTTCGGTTGTTATAGTTATTTTGGGTATAGCGTAAAGCTTAGGAGGTAGCACTATATCTTGTTGCTTGATAACTATAGAAATACAAGATAGTGCGTGTTTAGGGTCTTATCAAGGCGATCCGGGGTGGAAAAGCTGTGGATAAAGTGTGTGATTCCTGTGGGATAAGAAATAATTACCTAGATCAATTAGTAGCTGCTGTTATACCCTATGGATCATTATTTCACGGCTGTGCTTGATAAAACTGGCACAGATGTCGTATACAACCTATCTTTGTATCTAAGTCGTTAAAAAAACATAATATTTTTATAGAGATAGCAGGTTCAAGAGGTCGCTGCACATGCGCACAGATACCACAGAAAGTACCCAGCCCTATGTGATTATCGTCGAAGATGACGAGCGTCTCGCGGAGCTTACGGCAGAATACCTTCGTAGCAATGGATTAAGGGTCGAAGTTATTGGCGATGGCAGTGTTGCCATTGGCGCCATCATAGATCGCCAGCCGGATATTGTAGTGCTGGATTTGATGTTGCCCGGCGCAGATGGACTGGAGGTGTGCAAAAGCGTACGCGACAAATTCAGAAAACCCATTCTCATGCTGACTGCCCGTACCGATGATGTGGATCAGGTGCTGGGCCTGGAAATGGGCGCCGATGATTACGTCGCAAAACCGGTTAAGCCTCGAGTGCTGTTGGCCCGTATTCGCGCATTGCTGCGACGCTCTGATAGCGCCGATGCACAGCAAGAGAAAAACGGCAACGAATCTACGCAGAACCGCCTTGAGTTTGGTGATCTGGTCATTGATAACAGCGCCCGTGAAGTATGGTTGGGAGGTGAGGCGGTTGACCTGACCAGCGCCGAGTACGACTTGTTATGGCTACTGGCTTCAAATGCCGGCACCATCTTGTCACGGGAGGAAATCTTCGAACGCCTGCGCGGTATTCAGTATGATGGCCAGGATCGTTCTATTGATGTGCGCGTGTCACGGATTCGTCCCAAGGTGGGCGATGACCCTATGAATCCCCGTCGTATCAAAACGGTCAGAAGCAAAGGCTACCTGTTTGTGCGGGATCTTACCTGAGCTGATGCTTCGTTCTGTTGCGAAGGTTGAACGCGTTTGAACAGTATTTTTCTTCGAATATACGGTGGCATGGTCTTGGTCTGTCTTGTGATCGGGGTTGTCTTCTACCTGTCGCTCGAGGCCATCAATTTTTTCCGCCTGCAGTATTTCCGCACCACGCTGGTGACTGGGCCTGTTCAGCTGATCGCTGAGCTGACCCAGAATCAGCCTGAGGATTATCGATCCCGCTGGGTTGAGGAGGTCGGCCGTTTACTGGATGCCCAGATGCAGCTGGTGGATCGCAGTGCTGTGGAGCTGTCTCCTTCGGAAGAGAACGAGCTGAGTGAAAACAAGGTTCTGTTGCGGCTGATCGATGAATTTAATCGAGAAGGTGAAGCCATTGTCGCTATTCCTGATCGCGACTCGGTGCGTTATCTGGTGGCACGAGGCGAATATCTTACGGAGCAGCAGGGCCGGGGAACGGCGGAGCTGGTTGCCCAGTACCTATCCCGTTATCCGGTGGATCAATGGAATGGTCAGCTCGCACGTATCAACAAAGTTTTTGGGTTTCCTGTCCGCAGAATCGCTCCCTTTGAAGTGAAGCTGGATGATGACAAAAAGCATCGCTTGTTCAATGAAGAGCAGGCCGTAGTCAATTTTGAGGGCAACCGTGGCAACAACACGCAAATTACCGCGTATAAACTGCTGAACGAAACCGGTGAAGTGTTGCAGCTTGGCCCCCAGAACATGTTCAACTGGTATCCGTTTGAGCTGATGGCGGTGATGGTGGTGATTGCTTTGGGTATGGTGGGCTTTGCAGTCTATCTGTTGGTGAAGCCGTTGGAGAACCGCCTCTCTAATCTGGAAAAAGCGGTATTACGCATACGGGGCGGAGATCTGAATGCTCGAGCCCCTGTGGAAGGATCCGATGCGATTGGTCAGTTGGCAGGTACGCTCAATGGTATGACCGAGCACATTCAGCGCTTACTGAATTCACAAAAGGAATTGACCCGAGCCGTATCTCACGAGCTGCGCACCCCGGTGGCGCGGATTCGATTTGGCCTGGAAATGCTGATCGACGCCGATAACGATGAACAGCGTCTGCGGCAGGTTGACTTGATTGATCTGGATATCGAGCAACTGGACAAACTGATTGATGAAATCCTTACATACTCGAAGCTGGAAGAGGGTACGCCGGTTCTTGATTTTGTGATGATCGACCTGGATGCACTGATGCGTCGAGTAGAGCAGGAGAGCAAAGCGCTGTCCGGTGATAAGCAAGTGGTGTATGTGCCACCGGATCTGCCGGAAGAGCGCTGTTACGCAGAAGGCGAAGAGCGCTATGTGCATCGGGTGGTGCAGAACCTGGTGGGCAATGCATTGCGTTATGCCCAGGGCCGGGTTGAAATCACGTTCTCTGCCATGGGGGATGTGTTCCGCATTGATGTGCACGATGATGGGCCTGGTATTCCGGAGTCTGATCGCAAGCGTGTATTCCAGCCCTTTACCCGCTTGGATGACAGCCGCACCCGTGCCTCGGGTGGTTATGGGCTGGGTTTGTCCATCGTGAATCGCATCGCCTATTGGCACGGTGGCCGTGTGCGGGTGGGCGAAAGTGAGCTTGGCGGAGCAAAATTCAGTTTCCTGTGGCCCCGCTTGCAAAGCCTGCGGGAATCGAATTAAAACTCTTCTGGTTCCAGAATCCCGCGAAGATTTCTTTGGCTGCACTCTCTGGCCGTGTTAATAAACTCCTCCATATACGGGGCGTCGGCGTGATCGTCCCGGATGGCAGCATAGAGGTTCGTCCAAATACCATCCTCTCCCAATGATCGGGCCACAACATAGCCTTTTTCCAGATAGTCAGTGATGCCCCAGTTAGGCAAGGCACATACTCCGCGCCCGGACGCCACCAGTTGAATGATCATAATGGTCAATTCGGCTGTACGAATGTGGGTGGGCAGTACATTGGCGGGTAACAAAAAGTATTTGAATACATCCAGCCTGGAGTGTTCAACCGGATAGGTAATCAGGGTTTCAGTGGCAAGATCTTGCGGTGTGATGACAGGCTTTTTAGCAAGGTCATGATCTTTGGCGACACAGAGCAGCGCTTCATATTGAAAAAGCGGCACATAACGAATGCCGGGTAAATTTTGTGGATCGGATGTGATCACCAGATCCAGCTCCGCCCGAGCCAGCGCCGGCAGTGGATCAAAGTTGAAGCCGCTGATCAGATCAATTTCCACATCTGGCCAGTCTTCACGATATTCATCGATGGTGGGCATTAGCCAGTCAAAGCAGCTATGGCACTCGATGGCGATATGCAGGCGCCCCTGTTTGCCTTCCGCCATGCGCACTATATCCTGTTCTGCCTGTTCTACAGCAGGCAACATCTGATCAGCCAACTGCAAAAGGCGCTCACCGCTCTTGGTAAACTTAATGGGCTTGGATTTTCGGATCACCACAGGTTGCCCCAGACGATCCTCCAGCTCTTTAAGTTGGTGGGAAAGGGCTGACTGAGTCAGATGTACCTGTTGGGCTGCGTCTACTAGGCTGCCGCAGTCCCTTAGGGCTGATAGTGTGCGAAGGTGTTTGACTTCTATGCGTGCCATAATGGGATCGTCGAGGTGCGTTTGCGAGCTTGGATATCACCATTGTCGCCCATGGAAGCAATAAAAAAAAGTAAGCCCTAACCCTAGACTGCGTGTTTAAGCTTCTCGTGGGGGGCGCTTTTTGCCTCAGGCGTATTCGCCGGCGCAATGGAGCCTTCCGCTACATAGGCACTCAGAGCGGCAATCTGTTGCGGATCAAGTCGCAACCCTAATTTACTGCGACGCCAGATGATGTCTTCGGCGGTGTTGGCCCATTCCTGTTGCATCAGGTAGTCCACTTCCTGTTGGAACAGGCCTGCACCAAAATGATGGCCCAAGTCATCAATATGTCGGCAGCCGCTCAAAAGCGAATGCATTCGGGTGCCGTAAGTGTCGCACAGGCGCTTGCAGCATTGGCCATCCAGCCATTCGTACTGTTGTTGTACTAATGCGACCCATACATCGTAATCGGTTTCGCCAATGTCCCCACCGGGTAGAGTGGTGTTTTCATCCTCCACATTATTTATTTCAGGAAGATAAGCTTTCAGGGATTTCATGGCAGCCAATGACAGGCGGCGGTAGGTGGTGATCTTGCCACCGAATATGCTCAGTAATGGCGCCTGTTTGTTCTCATCCGCCTCGATATCCAGTGTGTAGTCACGGGTCATGGCTGAAGGGGAGTCGGACTCGTCATCACACAGTGGCCGCACGCCAGAGTACTTCCAGAGAATGTCGTTGCCAGTAAGCGGCTGTTTAAAATGGGCGTTGACGATATCGAGCAAGTAACGCTCTTCATCAGCATCCATTTCTACGTTCGAGGGATCACCGCTATAGACTTTGTCGGTAGTGCCTATCAGTGTGAAATCATCCTGATAGGGAATCACAAATACAATGCGCTGGTCTTCGTTTTGAAGAATGTAGGCCTGGTCACCTTCGTAGAGTTTGCGGGTGACAAAATGGCTGCCTTTGATCAGATTAACTTTGCGTGGTGAGCGCGTATGCAGGCTTTGTTCAATAAAGCGCTGAGCCCAAGGGCCGGATGCATTCACGAGGGCCTTCGCAGTACAAGTGGATTGCTTCCCGCTGCGTTTATCTTCAAGGCGGATGTGCCATAAACCGTCCACGCGTTTGGCGCCCACGCAGCGGGTATGAACCTGTATGTGCGCACCTTTGTCTCGCGCAGCAATCGCGTTGGTGATCACCAGTCGTGCATCATCCACGCGGCAGTCATAATACTGGAAGCCTTTGTTGATGCTGTTCAGCAGTGGGTTGTTGGTATCCTCATTTGCGAACGTGAGCCCTGTTGAACCGGGTATTTTGTTGCGGCGAGTCAGGTGATCGTACATGAATAAGCCGATTCGGATCATCCAGGCCGGGCGCAAGTGAGGTCGATGTGGCAGCACAAAGCGCAAAGGTTTGATCAGGTGTGGTGCCTTGTGCAAAAGAATTTCTCTTTCTGCCAGCGCTTCCCTTACGAGTCTGAACTCATAGTGCTCCAGATAGCGTAGACCACCATGAATAAGCTTGCTGCTGGCAGAGGATGTGGCGCTGGCTAGATCGTTCTGCTCACAGAGCGCCACTTTTAAGCCTCGGGTACTGGCTGCATCCGCAATGCCCGTACCGTTAATGCCTCCGCCTACGATGAACAGATCGTAGCAGCCTGAGTCTGCTGAGTTGCCTTGATGTATATCGGCGGATTGCATATTGGCTGCACCTGATGTCCGGTCTGGAGGTAAATGAAATATAGCTAATACTCTGAAGTGTATTTGTTTTCGCAAATATTCGCAATACAAATAAAACGAACTTTTACGAACCTGTCAGAATAAGGAGCGCAATACGAAAGGGCGCAGCATGTGCGGCACCCTAATTAAATTAGTGTAAGACTTGTTCGCTTGGGGTAAGGGATGCTTATGTTCAGGGGGTTTTAGCACGAAGCCGCTCTACGCGGTCTTTGATTGCTGGGTCATTGGGAGCAATTGCCGAAAGGGTCGAGAGATAGGGCCAGCTTTCTGCTTCGCGTTGAGATTTTTCCAGGTACTCCACCAGGGCCAACAAAATATTGTAGTGATTGGGCCAGCGCTGATTGGCTTGTTGAAGGGTTTCAATGGCTTGCTGGGTTTGCATGACTGAGTCCAGCGCCACTGCATAAACGTAAAAAAAACGTACTTGGGTCGGTTCAACTTCGGTTGCTTTGCGCAGATATGCCAGCGCGTTTTGAGTCTGCTTTTGTCTGATAAGGAACAATCCATAAGCATGCTGAACTGCGGCATTGTCGGCGTCTAGGACAATGGCCTTATCCAGATACTGTTTTTCCAGTAGCGGTTGATGCTGGCTGCGGTAAATGTCAGCCAAATTAAGATGAGCCGGAAGATAGTTTGGCTCAATGTTCAGCGCACGTTCTAAGCTGGCAATGGCGTCTTCGGGCTTGCCCAAAGCGAGTGCAAAGTTTGCAATGGCTGCTTGCCCCGATGCCATGTCTTCCGATGCGATCATTTGGGCATGGTGTTCGTTGAGTAATTTCTGCAGGCGCGCAGCGTCGCTGCTGTTTAAATGCTGCAAGGTAGGAGCCAATTGCTCTGCAACGGAAAATCGCACGTCCGCTGCTGGGTCATCCATATGTGGGTTTAACAGTGACCAGCGCATATCCAGAGGGAGGAAGCGGCTGGCATCGACGGCACTGCGTCGCAAAAGTGCATTTGTGGATTGTAACTGTTGCGTGATGGTTTCTACGGTCAGGCGCGCAGGCATTTCAGCGGCCAGATCCAGTAATGTCGCTTTTCGAATGTCAGGGTACTGTGGGGAGTTGATGTAATTGTTCATATCCCTGAGGGCAAGTGTATCGGCTTTTCTGGCGCGATCATTCAGGCTGCTAAATACATCGGTGTATTTGCTCCATCCCTGTATGCTTGAATCATGGCACTGCTGGCAAGCATTGGGTGTGTCTGCGTCATGAGCGGCGCCCGGAACGCTAAAGCTGTGATCTCGGCGAGGGTCAACACCCATATAAACGGTCTCTGGCATATGACAGTTCACGCACTGGCTGCCCGGTGAATCGGCTGAATGCTTATGGTGTTGAGGTGTGGCATAGGTATTGGCTGCATGGCACTGAGAGCAGAGTGCGTTGTCTGGCAGGAGCGTTTCGCCACTATGGGCATCATGGCAGTGAGTACAGGTCACACCTTGTTGGTACATCTTTGATTGCATAAAAGAGCCCAGAACAAATACTTCATCCTGTATCTGGCCATCAGCAAAATACAAAGGGTCATGTATCAGGGAGAGGCGGAACTGATCATGGTAGGGTTTGGCGGGATCAATAGAGCCAATAACCTGTCTGCGTGAATGGCAGCCACCACACGCGTTTACTTGTTTGGATTGTTCATCCTTCGCTTTTTTGCCGTTTATAGGTTGTGCGATGGGGGAATCGTTCGTGAACTGAAATGGAATAACCGCGGTGAGCTGGGTGCTAAACCCGGTATTTTCGGACTTTTTGTATTGGTTCGTCTGCACCAGCTGTTGGTGTAGAGAGCCGGGGCCATGGCAGGCTTCGCAACCGACATTTATTTCTTCAAAGCTTGTTTTGTAGCTTAAAGAGTCGGGATCATAATTCTTGTCAACATTCGTAGAATGACATTCTGCACAGCGGCTGTTCCAATTATACAGATGTCGATCCCAGTTGAATTCGCTATTGGCAGCATTGGCTTGATCCTCTAATAACTGGAACCAGCGCTGACCGCCTGCAGATGTTGGGCGACTGTCCCACGCGACATTATATGCCTGAAGTTTGCCGTTACCGATATCCAGTAAGTATTGCTGCAGCGGGTAGAATCCAAAGGTATAAGCAATCGGATATTCTTGTGTCGGCCCGTTATTTTCTGTGACTGAAATGAAAAAAGTGTCTCCGCGACTGGAAAATGTCGATTTAACGCCCTTGTGCAGATACGTTGTATTGCTGAAGTTCCCCAACACCGAGGTTTTATTAGGGGGCTCCATGGCTTTGAAGTGATGAGACTGTTGCCATTTATTGTATTGCTGCTGATGACAAGAACTGCACTGCTGGCTGCCGATGTAAGATGTTTCGGTGGATTCTTGAAGGGCCAACCCCTGGAAGGACAAAAGGCAAAGAATCAGGAATAGGCATTGTTTGGTAATGGTTCTTAGCATCGGAGGTTGGCTTCTTTACCCATGATTTATCGCTGGCAACGTTACTATGAATGCAGTATGAGAAGCAACGCTTGGGTGGGGTATTGAGCCGTCAGAAAGGTCTGGTGCCCCTTTCTGACGGTGTTACTCGATAGAAATCAGTTGTGGATGGTAGTGTTCAGGTTTTCCATAAGCTGATCTAAGCTAAAGCTTGCAGCTTTTTGGCGCGGTGGAAATTCCTTAAAGGTGGATAGGAAATTTCCAACGTATGTTTGGGCCGGTACCAGCAAATAAGCCCGATCAAGTAGCCAGTCGTAGTAGGTGTTAGAGGTGATCTGTGCTTGCTCGAACGGATCGCGGCGCAGATTAAAGATAAACGGAACCCGTAGTGGTACAAAGGGTTCTTGCCATACACGTAACGTTCCAGTTGCTTTCTGCTCCATGAATATGGCTTTCCAGTCGTTGTAACGTAAGGCCGTCAGGTCGCCATCATCCGAGAAGTAGAAAATTTCTTTACGTTCGGCTTTCTCGGATTTGCCACTAAAGTACGGTAGTAGACTGTATCCATCCAGATGGACTTTGTAGCTGCGGCTAATGGATTTAACACCACCTTTCATCAGGCGTGCTTTTATGTCTTTGCCACCTGCAGCTTCTACAAAGGTAGGGAACCAGTCCATATGGTGCACGATCTCATTGGATACGGTTCCAGCATCAACCAAGCCTGGCCAGCGTACCGCTGCTGGCACTCTCCATCCGCCTTCCCAGTTGGAATTTTTCTCATTACGGAACGGGCTGGTGCCTGCGTCTGGCCATGTGTTTTTATGGGGGCCATTGTCTGTGGAGTAGAACACTACGGTGTTGTCCTTGATGCCCAGATCATCAACTTTTTTCAGTAGCAGGCCAACATGGCGATCGTGCTCTACCATGCCATCTGAGTATTCGTCCTGGCCGGAGATGCCCCTCAGCTCTTCTTTGACGTGGGTGCGGAAATGCATCCGGGTAGCGTTCCACCACAGGAAAAATGGTTTCTGATCTTTAACGGCACGCTCCATGAACTCTTGTGCGGCAGCTACTGTCTCATCATCAATGGTTTCCATTCGCTTCTTGGTAAGCGGTCCGGTATCCTCTATCTTGCCGTTTGCAAAGGAATGGATGACGCCCCTGGGACCGAATTTTTTGCGAAACTCAGGGTCTTTCGGGTAATCCTCATTCTCGGGTTCTTCTTCTGCGTTCAGGTGATAAAGGTTACCAAAAAATTCATCAAAGCCGTGGTTGGTGGGTAGGTGTTTGTCTTTGTCACCCAAGTGGTTTTTACCGAATTGCCCAGTGGCATAGCCGTATGCCTTCAAAATACCGGCTATGGTGGGGTCTTCCTCTCGCAGCCCCAGTTCAGCGCCTGGCAGGCCGACTTTTGACAGCCCGGTTCTAAACACGCTTTGGCCAGTAATAAATGAAGAGCGACCCGCAGTGCAGCTTTGTTCACCGTAATGATCTGTGAACAGCATGCCCTCAGCTGCGATGCTATCAATATTGGGGGTATGGTAGCCCATCATTCCCCGCGAGTAGGCACTGATATTCCAGTACCCAATGTCGTCTCCCCAAATTACTAGAAAATTTGGTTTATCTGCTGCGAAAGTGGTACTGGCTAAATTAGTAAAAAATAACCCTGCCAACAGGTATTTAATCGTACGGCTCATAACTGATCCCTTTTATCCCTAAATTTGTCAGATGAGGCTTTAGTATACAGCGTCAAGGCGGGAGTTGTGACACTAATATCGTTGTCGATGAAATGTTATTGCAGTATAGATTTAGTATAGAGCAGGGCTTTCGGATAGAGCGCTAGGCAATGTGCGCCTGGTTGTGTTTTGTTCAATATCAATCAGCCTTCTGGTGCCATTGGGAGTGTATTACGGGAGTATTTCAGCAATAATAGGCGGCTTTGAAATATTAAGGTCTTCCTGTGTTATCTATATCGCCCAGTCTGAACATACCAGACGACGAAATCGAGCTTACCGCTATCCGCTCCCAAGGGGCTGGTGGCCAAAATGTGAATAAGGTTTCGTCTGCAATCCACTTGCGCTTTGATGTTGCCAGTTCATCGCTGCCCGAAGTGTTCAAACACCGATTGTTGCAGCTGAATGATCGGCGCATCAGCAAAGACGGTGTTGTTATTATCAAAGCCCAACAATTCCGCACCCAGGAAAAGAACCGACTGGATGCGTTGGAGCGGCTGCGGGATCTGGTTAAGAGTGTCACCATCGTTCAGGCACCGCGTAAACCTACCAAAGCAACGAAAAGCTCTCAACGAAAGCGTGTGGACAGCAAGGTCCAGCGTGGCAAAACCAAATTGTTACGGGGTAGGGTGATCGAGTAGCCCGGTTTTCTGTAGTGGATTCGATGCACGCCAAGTTGGCGTTTGGGCCTATTGGCATTAGCTTGACACAGCAGATGGAGGAAGGATATCTTCGAGACATGCCTTCCACTTAACGACAGGCCGTGCTGGTCGAGCTATACAACTAACGGAACAGGCAGGGTTTATGATCGTAAGACAATTGTCAAAAGCCAAGCAATCCAGCCGCAGAATCGTATCCCCTGATGGAAACTGGGAAAGTACACGGCTTCTGCTAAAAGATGATCAGATGGGCTTTTCCTTTCACATCACCACCATCTACAAGGGAGCTGACTTCCACATGCATTATCAGAATCACCTTGAATCGGTGTATTGTATGTCTGGAAGAGGCGAGGTTGAGACCCTGGCGGATGGTAAAAAATATCCTATCGAGCCAGGAACGATTTACATACTAGATCAACATGATGAACACATATTGCGTGCCTTTGAAGAAATGAGCATGGCATGTGTTTTTAATCCACCGCTCAGCGGAAAAGAGGTACACAATTCAGAAGGTGCCTATGATCTGGATGCGGAAAAAATCGAAGACTGAATATACGCACGCTCTTTGATTCTGTGTCTTTTGAATCAGCCATGCTATGAGCGAACCTTTTAAGTATTGGGAACATTAGCACAATGCTCGGGGTTCGCATTTAATAACAAGTAGTCGTGAGCCGGCCTCTACCCTTTCAGGTAATAGTCGACGCATTGCTAAATGAATGGCAATGCGGGGATGTGTCCTGCATGCCCCCAAAGGGAATGACAGATGAGCAAAGATCCGAGTAAAGGGTATATCGCAATTCTGGGCTGGGCTATCAATGCAGTGGAAGCGGCAGCCTCGTTCGATCGCCGTTATGTGATTGTTGCCCCAGAGTGGGCAGAAGAATACTGTACAGCCCATGATATCCCGTTTGTGCCATGGAACTTTGAACGGCTCAACGATCGTTCATTGGAGATAGCCCAAACACTGAAGGATATGGGGGTTGATGTCGCTATTCCCATGTTCGAGGAAACTGTTGAGTGGGCAGGTGCGATAAATTCGGTGCTGCTGGATAATCCGCGCTTGTTCGGGCAGTCCATGTTGATGCGGGACAAATCGCTGATGAAGCGTCGTGCGCAGCTTGGCGGCATTCGCGTGGGTATTTTTGAAGAAGCACATGATCGCGATGATGTGATTCGGTTTCTCAAGCGCGTAAATCAAACTTTGCTTAAGCTCGACGGTGACCCGAATGATCCAATTCACCTTAAAGCATTCGATAAGGCAGGTTGTCTGGGCCACAGGGTGATTCGCACACCTGATGAGGTGGATGCCATTCCTGATGAAGAGTTTCCTTCATTGATGGAATCCCACCTTGATGGCTGGGAATTCGCAGTCGAGGCCTGGATACACGATGGAAAGATTGCCTTCCTGAATATATCGGAGTATGTGCGTCTGGGTTACTCTGTGTATGTGCCTGCATCTCCGGCGTTAGAGGAATACCGCCCGAAGATTGTTGAACAAATCAAAAAGTTGATCAAAACTTTCGACATTCAATTTGGTATGATTCACCCGGAATACTTCGTGACCAACGATGGTGAAATGTACTTCGGCGAGGTTGCCTATCGGCCGCCAGGCTTCAAGGTGTTCGAACTTCTGGCTCGTGTCTACAAGGGTTTCAACGCCTACCATGCGACTATGCTGGTATTTGATCCAAAGTCCACAGCAGAAGAGATCGCCGCTTATTTTCCGACAGAAATCGTGGATGCCACCGGATACGCTGGCTGTTTTGGCGTGTACCCTCGCCGTCGAGTCGTTAGCAAGCTGGAGATCCCGGCAGAAACGGAGGAACATCCGTATTTCGAGTCCCATGAACTTACCACGCCACTGGAGGAGACGGTGACCAAACGCACAGCTTTTGGTACTCACTGGGGGCTGATCTACTTCGTTGGTGATGATGCGACCGAGATGCATAAATTGCTTCAACGGCAGGAGGAGTTAGACTTTTACGTCTAGTGCTGACCGGCCATCTCCGGGATGACCAGCAATCATAAAGTGTAGGAAACGTGCATGGCCGATAGTGATACCCAAAGTAGTTTAGATGACAGCAAACTCGCGTTGCTGTTGTCTTTTTTCGATGAGGCCATAGCCTTGCTGGAGCAGGCGCCCGAGTTTGCTAAGCCTGGCAAGCTCGGACGTGTATTTGATACCGCGCGTCGAGTGCTGCTGCATCCGCAGGGTTGTGCTGCGCTTGAGCATCGAGCTGTGGTTCTGGAATCGTCTGGAGTGTTTCTTGGTTCTGACTGGGCTCATCCCGAATCTCTGATACCCGCACTCACACCGCACACCCTGGCTAGCAGTGATGCCAACACCCTGGTGATCGAAGCACTAAGCGAACTCAGGTTGCTAGCCGTTGCGCGCGGGCAATATCAGCATGCGACGATATCAAGCGATCAGGCGCATCATTTTCTGACGCAGGTGCTGGCGAGCAATCTGTCCTACCTGTTTTCAACTGCCAGCGAAGCCGAAAGGGAAACCCAGGGCAAGCTGGCGGAATTGCCGCGTAATCTGCTCAAATACCTTGCAGTATCCGTTGGCTATGAGCATGTCATTGATCTGCTTATCAACGAGATCTGGCGCATACTCCAGCAACGTCCGATTCAGGTGAACCCTGTCAAACACATGGTCACCCAAATTGCACTCTGCCAGGCTAACCCTGAAATTGATCTTGGCACCAGCGGCCAGGGCGCGGATAGGCTGGTCAGCAGTCTGTTTGGCCCCACCCAGGCCTGCCGCGAAGATCCGGGTATTACGATCTATCAGGAACGGCTCGACTTCATGGACAGTGCGGCATTGCAAAGTGAGGCTGCGGGCTTTGCACGGGCAATGCATGATACGGGGCTGGCATCTGCGTATCACGCGATATTGGTGCGCCACCTTCTCCGTCAGGGCGAGCACCTGCTACCTGAGGCGATGGGGCTTTCGTCAACAGGTCGGGATTGCATGCTGTGCTATCAGGAACTGGTTCTCGCCTTGATCGATAAAGGCATTCACGCGGACACCCCGCAGGCTATTTATGGTCTGGCACTGATGCTGGAGCGCGGTATCCTCTATCAGCCTCCAGTCGCTCCGGCTCTGTGGCGTCAATTACGATTACCGCTGTCATCGTGGTCGCGTGAACGATTGGTCGCGGCATTTGGTTCCTCCGTTGACCCTGAGGCAGTGCTGCTTGAAGGTGTGCTGTGCATATTGGGGCAGCCTCTTGGGGTCGGCCAGGGTAATAATCCGACATGCCAGTCAGCGCGCGCGCTTTCTATGTGGGCGTACAACGACCCTGACTACCTGCTGCAAATGGTCACTTGGGCGGCTCGTGACGATGAAATCATCATACATTTTGAGGGGGAGCCGATCTCCTCCAGAGAGAGTTTGGGCGGGGTTGCGGTTACGCTACCGATCGATCTGGACCCTGTCTCCTTGCTGGTCGTGCCGCATCTGGACCGAATTTATGCTGAGATGGGGCGGCGTTGCATTGGGCGTGAAGGTGATCCCCATCGCTGGGTCAACCCTGAATTTCATGGTTGGTGGTCGGGGCGAGGGTTTTGTCTTAATGTCGACGTACCTACCGGCAATCTGGTGGATCTTGATGACTTTCTGCGTCACTTCTATGCCGTCTATCATCCCTACCATAACGGCAATCAACCGTTGATTCATCCACAGCCAGCTGGCATAGCGGTGACCGACAGTGCTGCTAGATTCATCGGCTGGCATGCAATCACGATTCTACGGGTGAATCTGGATCAGAAAGAACAGATGCGGGTTTACTTCTACAACCCCAATAATGACAGTGGTCAAAACTGGGGCGACGGTGTGACCGTTAGCACCGCTGGTCATGGTGAACGCTTCGGCGAGGCCTCTTTGCCATTTGCACAGTTTCTTTCTCGCCTCTACATATATCACTATGACCCGCTGGAGCACGGCGAACCGGCGTCAATTACCCGCCAAGAACTGGACGAGGTGATAGGCTACATCGAGCGCAGTTGGGGTGTGGGTCGCATGCCTGCAGCCTAGCCTGCTTTCTCAAGGGGCTATCAGCTCCACTGGGAAATGTTGAGCAAATTCCTCTTGAAAATGCTACTATGCCGCCCCTTTGAATTGAGTGGGTGTGTGTTTAAGTATATATAAAACAGACACTTAAGATAACTTTACCTATCAGGATTAGTTCGTTGATCTCTACCGCAAATATTACCATGCAGTTTGGTGCCAAACCCCTTTTCGAAAATATCTCGGTGAAGTTCGGGGATGGCAATCGATATGGTTTGATCGGTGCCAATGGCTGCGGCAAATCTACTTTCATGAAGATTCTGGATGGTAGCCTTACACCTACAGCAGGCAATGTCTCCATCAGCCCGAATGAACGGGTGGGCAAGCTGCATCAGGATCAATTTGCTTTCGAGCAATTCAGCGTGGTGGATACCGTAATTATGGGGCATGCCGAGTTGTGGGCCGTGAAGCAGGAGCGGGATCGACTCTATGCATTGCCAGATATGTCTGAGGATGAAGGCATGAAGGTGGCGGAACTGGAAGTTCAGTTTGCCGAGATGGATGGCTACAGCGCTGAAAGTCGGGCCGGGGAAATTCTGTTGGGCGCGGGCATTGCGGAAGCGTTTCATTTTGGCCCTATGAGCGAAGTGGCCCCCGGCTGGAAATTGCGGGTACTGTTGGCGCAGGCGCTGTTTGCAGACCCTGATATTCTGTTATTGGACGAGCCGACCAATAACCTGGACATCGATACCATCCGCTGGCTTGAAACCGTGCTCAACGAGCGTAAAAGCACCATGGTGATCATATCTCATGACCGTCATTTCCTGAATTCGGTCTGCACTCATATGGCGGATATTGATTATGGTGAACTGAGAGTATATCCAGGTAACTATGACGATTTTATGCTTGCAGCCACTCAGGCGCGTGAGCGATTGCAATCACAGAATGCTAAGAAGTCGGCGCAAATTGCTGACCTGCAACAGTTTGTCAGCCGGTTTTCTGCTAACGCATCCAAGGCAAAACAGGCTACTTCACGTGCCAAGCAAATCGAGAAAATAAAACTGGATGAGATAAAAGCCTCCAGCCGGGTAGCGCCTTACATTCGCTTCAACCAGGATAAAAAACTTCATCGACAAGCACTGATTCTGGAAGGGTTGGAGTTTGGTTACGAAAGCCAGCCCTTGTTCAGCAAGGGTGAGCTGATCTTGGAGGCGGGCACCCGCTTGGCGGTAATCGGTGAGAACGGTGCCGGTAAAACGACCTTGCTGCGTTGTTTGATGGCCGAGCTGGAGCCAACCCAAGGTACAGTTAAGTGGGCAGAAAACGCTACCCTTGGTTATTGCCCGCAGGACAGTACCGCAGATTTTGATGTGGATATGACACTGTTCGACTGGATGGCACAATGGCGCAAGCCCAGGCATGATGATCAAATCGTGCGGGCCACTCTGGGGCGTTTGCTGTTCTCGGCTGATGACTTCAACAAAAAAGTTAAAGTATGCTCCGGTGGCGAGAAAAATCGCTTGTTGTTCGGCAAACTGATGATGATGGATAATAATGTGCTGGTGATGGATGAGCCCACTAACCATTTGGATATGGAAGCCATCGAAGCACTGAACCTGGCGTTGGAGCACTATGAAGGCACACTGATCTTTGTCAGCCATGATCGTGAATTTGTATCGTCTCTGGCGAATCAGATAATTGAAATTAAGGGGCAGCGGCTGGTGTATTTTCAAGGTACATACGATGAGTACCTTGCCAACCAGCAGTAGCGCTGCAGCAACGAGTTAGCGGAGGGCTGTTTATGGCATCACTTCAGGATCAATTGCTTAAGGCCGGAATGGTCGATGCAAAAAAAGCCAAAAAGGTACAGAAGGAAAAAAGCAAACAAAACAAGCTGGCACGTAAAGGTCAGGCTGAGATAGTTGATGAAGCAAAAGAGGCGGCACGTCAGGCACAGTTGGAAAAGGCCGAGAAAGATCGTGAAATCAACCGTCAGAATCAGTTGCTGGCAGAGCGCAAGGCGATTGCCGCGCAAATCAAGCAACTGATAGAGACGCATCGTCTTGATCGAGCGGGCAGCGATATCGGCTATCAGTTTGTGGATGGCAAAAACATTAAAAAGATCTACGTGACGGCGGCCCAGCAGAAGCAGCTGGAATTGGGTCAGATCGCCATAGTGGCTTTGAATGGTGACTACGAGTTGGTTGCAACCGCTATTGCGGAAAAGATCCGACAGCGTGATGACACAACCGTTGTTGTGCTCAATTCACGAACACAGACAACCGACACTCAGGAAGATGATCCTTATGCCGATTATGTGATTCCTGACGATCTGATGTGGTAATTCTGTTTGATCAAGGCTGGAGGCGCTGCGTTGTCCAGCCCGACTCTTCTTTTAGATATTCAAAGCGGTCGTGCAGTCTATGGGGCCGCCCTTGCCAAAATTCGATTCTTTCCGGAACTATCTGGTAACCTCCCCAGAAAGACGGCAATGGAATTTTGCCGTCGCCGAATTTTCGCTTCATTTCAGCCAGTTTCTGTTCCAGTAGGCCTCTTGAATTGATGGCCTTGGATTGATCGGATACCCAGGCACCGATTTGGCTTTCCCTTGGTCGAGAGGAAAAGTATTTGAAAGACTCCGCTTTGCTGATGCGTCGCACCTTGCCCTGAACGGACACCTGACGGTTTAGGCCGATCCATGGAAACAGGGCAGCCGCCTGGGGGTGAGCTTCAATATTCTGTGCTTTGCGGCTTTCGTAATTGGTGAAAAACACAAAGCCATGCTCATCAAAGTATTTTAATAACACGGTGCGTAATGTGGGTTGGCCTGTGTTATCAACGGTGGCCAGTGACATTGCATTTGGCTCCAGAATGCCAGCGTTACGGGCATCCTGGAACCAGTTCTCAAATTGAATGATTGGGTCTTGGTTCAGATCTTCCTCATTCAGCCCGGAGCTTTCGAACTCCCGGCGCATTTCACTTATGTCCACTTACTGCATTCCGTAGGGTCAGTTATAGGCTGCGCAATTCTTACAGGGAGTATCAGATACATCCCGTTTCAGGTGCGCTGAGCGCAGCGCCTGGAAAGAATCCGAGTGCCACGCATCCATAAAGGGAGTGGTTTTCAGATCCGCCATATTAAAATCTTTTGAGTGATCGAAACAGCAGGCGCTTAGCATGCCGTCAAATGTCACTCGTGCTTCAGTAAACACAGCCCAACAGGGGAGTGGTTCACGCATGTTGTCAGCCCGGCCCGGGTTGCCTGCGCGAACCTCCCAACCCCTTTCAATATTGTCAGATCCTGTCAGATCTGCCTGTGAATACAGTGGCAACGCATAGGACTGGTCGAGATAGGGCTCCAGCTCGTCCAATACTGCCTGCATTTTATCTGCCTGGTCTCCATTGTATCGGATATAAGACGCGTACAAACCGCAATTGTATCCTCCGCGCTCGCGAATTTCATGTGCTGCGCGAATATTGTCGAGCATTTTATAGAATAAAGACTTCTTGACTCGGGCGATCTCGGTAAACTGCTCTTCATCGGAGTAATTAAGGGAGAACTTCAGCGAGTCGAGTCCCGCTTTCATGCAAGCTTCTACCTTTTCGGGCGTGCAGAGCGAGCCGTTGGTTGTCAGGAACACGTATTCGAAGCCCTGATGTTTGGCTTCGGCGATGGCTTCCGGTAACCAGGGTAGCATAAAGGATTCGCCCAGATAGAACATGCCTACTTCTTCTACGCCTGCCTGCTTCAAGTCCTTGAGCAGTGACACGTAAAAGTCCCAATCCATATCCTGTTTGTCGCGTAATTTATATCCGGTAGCGCAGAATGCACAATTGAAATTACAGCGCGCGGTGAGTTCAATTTTTACCGCTTTTGGGCAGGGTGGAGTGGGGGTCTTCTGGTTGGGTTTGATGCCGGTAATGTTGTCTATCTTGTCTGTGATCATGGGTATGTCTCCTGGGCTACATAATGGATAGCGGCCGTGACCTTGAAAAGTTGATTGATCTTAGTCAATGGTTTGGCATTGGCTTCGATAGTTGTGAGAAATGCAGAAAATACGCCAGATCAGCAATCAGAGAAATTAGGGTGAATTTTGTTGATCCAGATCAGAAGATCGGGGGTAAGTGAAAAACACGGGGGAATGAATCTGCCGCTCTGGCCACTAAAGCGGAACGAAGGTGTGTGTGAATTGATGGTGATCAGTGCCTGCACGTGACATCGGCTTATAATGACCTCGATTTTGAGAGGGGGGAGTTATATGTCAAAGTCCACACGGGTACCTGTCAGTATATTGCCACACCCGATTGCAGTGATGCGAAGAATACATCCGTTGATGAAGCGCCAGGCTCGATATATTCCTTTCGGGTTGGTGCGTACCTCTATTGAGGCAGTGATGCGAGGGACATTACAGGAACCTATTAGAAACGGTGAATTGGAATTTCTAAGGGGGCGATGGCTGCAGCTGCACGTTGTGGATCTCGGTGTTAGGTGGAATATCACCCTCGGGTTAATCGGGCCTATCCTGGTACAAAGTGCCGTGCGCCCTGATGTTACGATAACGGGAGACTTGCGGCACTTTGTTGAGATGGCAAACGCTGAAAATGATCCTGACACTTTCTTTTTTCAAAGAAAAATCCGTGTAGAGGGAGACACCGAAATGAGTCTTTGGGTAAAAAATACATTGTTCGCGTCGGAAAAGCCCCGTTGGGTTCAGGTAATCACTGAGAGGCTGGGGCGGTTTCTTGTGATGGTCGAAGAAGGTTAGGCATCAATATTGAATTCCATTCCAGGCTTTCCGTGCCAATATCCATTGCAGAGCGACTCATCTTGCAATGAAATACGAGGGCTGTCGGTGCTTGCGTGCAACTGGTTGATGATGTTCAGTGTGTTGTTGTCTTCTGCGTAGAAGCGAACCATATCTATGCCCATATTGGTAATGGTGTTCAGGTAGGGAATCAGATTACATCGTTTATAGGATTGAATTTGAATGCCGTTTACTTGAAACAGGGATTGCTTATCCTGGGTTTGCATAGTGAACCCATCATGGTGTGCGATGCAGCGGGTTTCGCACTGGTCTTTGGGTAAATTGGCTGCTCGAGCGGTAAAGCAGCGAGCCGCGTGGGAAAGGGCGAGTCGGCCATAAATCTGAATTTCTGTTTCCAAACGTTGGAGTGATGCATCTTCCTGCATGGCGACAAGCGTTTCTGATAGGCTGGACGCACTCATTTCCAGCGGGGCGTGCCAGCGCACCATGCCTTGCTTAGCCAGAACACTCAGAGTGTGCGTGTTGTATATATTCAGGTTACTACCGGCTACAAAAGGGCGCTTTAATTCCCGGGCAATCTGAACGGCTGCGTAATCATTTGCTTCAATCCATAGTTCAGAGCGTTTTATCATGGAGCGCAATGCACTGACCTCCGACTCCGATTCAATTAAGGTCAGGCTGGATAGTACACAGTGTTTGCCCAGTTTTTCCAGTTGTATGGCCAGGTCGATCCAATCTTGGGTGCTCATTGAACGCCGTTTGGAACACACGGTTTCTCCTAGATAGATTGTGTTGGCGTTTGATGAAGCTGCTTCTGCATAAAAATCCAGAATAGTCTGCTTGCTCCAATAATATTGGATGGATCCCAGTGAGATTTTGGGTGTTATTGCCATGACCGATGATATGCCCCGTAGGTGGTTTGTGTGCCTTCTGCCAGTGCTGCCAACGCATGGTTCCATTGTTCATGAGGCGTCCATGTTGAGTTGTTTGATTGCTTGAAGTCGTCAATGGCCTTTCGCCATATGGTGGTGACCTTGGCAACGTAGGCTGGTGAACGCTGACGCCCCTCAATTTTTATGGCCTTTATTCCATAACTGCTGAGTTTTGGAATCAGCTCCATGGCGTTGAGGCTGGTGGGTTCTTCCATAACGTGATATGTGTTTTCTTCAGCTCGGAATCGGCCTTTGCACAGGGTAGGGTAGCCTGCGGCCTCACCCGGTAGAAAGCGATCAATCACTATGTTGTTAAGCCGTGTGGTCAGTGTGCCACTGGTTTCCTTCCAATCTACAGCATGGGCAGGTGAGCATACGCCACAATTGTTGGGTGAGTCACCAGCCAGGTAGGAGGAAAGATAACAGCGTCCTTCTACCATGATGCACAAGGAACCAAACCCAAAGACTTCGAGCTCAATGGGCGTTTTGTTGGCAAGCCTTTCGATCTGCTTAAGTGAAAGTACTCGCGGTAGCACAGCCCGTTTTATGCCAAAAGTATTGTAGTAGAACAAGAGCGATTCATGGCTGGTAGAGGAGGCCTGTACCGATAAATGAAGGTTGGTTTTGGTGTTACGACTGGCCGCATAATCCATTACTCCTACATCGGCGATGATGAGCGCATCCACAGCGGTATCAATTCCGCAATCCACCGCGTTACGCCAGTGTTGCCAGTTTTCTTGCTGTGGAAAGGTATTGATGGCCAGAAAGACGCGAGTGCCTTTGTTGTGGGCGTAATCGACCGCGCGGTGCAGGTTGTTGTGGTTGAAGTTAAGACCGGGAAAGTAGCGGGCGTTGGTTTTATCGTTGATGCCGATGTATACCGCATCCGCTCCGCTATCAACAGCCGCTTTCAATGATGCGAAATTACCAGCCGGGCATACTAGTTCCATGAGGGGACTCTTAGGTTTGGTGAAATGTCGTTGTGTGTACCTTTTTTAATGGGTATGGCAAGCTGGCTCCAGATTTCATCGATTCTCTGTACGATGGCTGGATCCTGAGAGATTGGGGAGCCCCACTCCCGCCTGGTTTCTTCCACCCATTTATTGGTGGCATCCAGACCCATTTTTGAACCCAACCCTGCTGTCGGCGATGCGAAGTCCAGATAGTCGATAGGCGTGTTATTGATTAGGGTTGAATCCCTTTCTGGATCGGTGCGGGTGGTGATGGCCCAGATTACGTCATCCCAGTTGCGAATATTTATATCTTCATCCACTACAACAAGATATTTCGTGTACATGAACTGGCGTAATACCGACCAGATCCCCAGCATGATGCGTTTTGCATGCCCAGGATATTGCTTGCGAATACTGATAATAGCCATACGGTAGGAACATCCTGCCGGAGGCAGATAGAAATCGATGATTTCGGGGAAGTAGGTTTGCAGGATAGGAATAAACAGTTCGTTCAGTGACATCGCCAGAACAGAAGGTTCATCCGGCGGGCGTCCGGTGTAGGTGCTGAGGTAGATTGGATCGTCGCGGTGGGTGATCCGATCCACTGTCATCACCGGAAATGGGGCCTGTTCATTATAGTAGCCGGTGTGGTCGCCGAAAGGGCCTTCCTGCGCGGTGTCGTTCGGATGTATATGTCCTTCTAATATATATTCTGCAGTGGCAGGTACCGATAACGGGTTGCCAATACATTGTGTGATCTGGGATTTCTGACCTCGCAACAGTCCGGCAAAGGCGAACTCTGACAATGTGTCGGGAACCGGTGTTACCGCCGCCAGTATCGTGGCTGGATCTGCACCAATGGCCACGCTGATGGGGAAGGGCTCTGTTGGATGAGCCGTTACCCAGTCCTGATAATCAAGTGCTCCACCACGGTGAGATAGCCAACGCACGATGAGCCGATTTCTGTCAATCACCTGCATACGATAGATGCCGATATTGAGCCTGGGTTTGCTAGGGCCTTTGGTGATGACCAATGGCCATGTGATCAGTGGCGCGGCATCACCTGGCCAACAGTTTTGAATCGGCAGTTCGCCCAAGTCGACGCAGGCCCGTTCGATGCGGTTCTGCTGGCAGATTGGATGATTGGTGTATTTGCATTGCATGTGTAGTGCGCTTTTTAGCAATGGCAGTGATTTGAAAATATCCTGCAGACGTTCTGGTGGTGTGGGTTGTTTCAGTTGGGCTAACAGCTTTCCTATTACACGTATGTCTTCACTGCACGTTACACCCATTGCTTTGGCGATCCTGTCCTGGGTGCCGAATAGATTGGTCAGTGCAGAATGTTGATAGCCCGGAAGGTTGGTGAACAGTAATGCCGGTCCCTTGTTGTGTAGAACTCGGGACGAAATTTCTGTCATCTCCAAGTGTGGGCTGACCGGGTGGTTAACTTTGTGTAACTCATCGGCGTTTTGCAAGTGTTGGAGAAAATGTCTGAGGTCAGAGTAATGCATGTCGCTCCCCCGTAAGGCGCAAACAATATAGGTCAGTCAAAGTTCGGCAATATTGATCTGTAGCAAGTTTTTGCGTTGGGCGCTGTGTGAGTATGCGGCCATGAAAAAATCATTCACGCTTGCTGTTACCGGTGCCAGTGGTGTGCAATATGGAATGCGTTTATTGCAGGTTCTGGCACAACATTCTTTATCGGTATTCTGTGTTATGTCCGATGCCTCAAGGGTGGTACTCAGAACGGAGTATCATCCGGAATTCCCTCTGCATAATGAACAAGCGCGGGGGTTTCTTGCCTCCCTCTGTCATCAATCGTTTGATAGTGTCACGTTTGTGGATAATGATGATTGGTTTAGTTGTATTGCATCGGGATCGGCTGCACCTGACACGATGGTGGTTTGTCCATGCAGTATGGGAACGCTAAGTGCTATTGCCACCGGTGCCAGTAATTCGTTACATGAGCGAGCGGCCGACGTTGTTATAAAAGAACGAGGTAATTTGATTCTGGTTCCCCGCGAAGCGCCGTTATCAACGATTCATCTGCGTCATATGTTGATGCTTTCTGAGTTGGGTGTTTGCATGTTGCCCGCATCGCCATCATTTTACAGTAACCCTGAATGTATAGATGATCTTGTAGACACGGTTGTACAAAGAATCCTGGATCAAATGAAAGTGGATATATCCCTGGTGAAACGGTGGGGGGAAAATGATGGTCGATAGCTTTTCGAAGCCACATGCGGATCGTAATCATATAGCGGTAATTGGAGATGGAGTTATCGGGTTGCTCACTGCCTTGGAGCTGCTGAAACGAGATTGTCAGGTTACGCTATTAGGGCGGGGATTTGGTGAGGGCCAGGCATCCTGGGCCAGTGGTGGCATTTTGTCGCCTCTTTGCCCCTGGCAGGCGCAGCCAAGTGTTCAGGCGTTATGGTCTTGGTCCAGCTGGCTATACCCTGAGTTATGCGATGAGCTGTTGACCTGTACCGGTACCGACATCGAGTTGATGCAAAAGGGGATGTTGTGGCTGGATGCGCCGGATCAGGAACGGATATCATCCTGGGCCGATGAGGATCAATGCCGCGTTGAATGCCTGGGGCGAGAGCAGGTCAGTCAGCGTATCCCAATGCTGGATACGGAGTTCGGGCAGGCGCACTTTCTACCTGCGGTGAGTCAGTTACGAGCGTTGCGGTTGATGATGGCATTAGCCATGCGTTTGCAGCAGTTTCCTTATTTTCAGATGAAGGTACCATCGCAACTCAGGCAAATACGGGAGCTGCCGTCAGGTAGCATGATACTGGAGACTGACGCGGCCTCGCTGTCGGTGGATCAGGTGGTGGTGTGTGCAGGGGCGTGGACCAATCGAATACTATCCTTATTGAATGCAGAACTGCCGATCATTCCGGTCAAGGGGCAAATGTTGCTGTTGGACGGTGATGGCGTTCAACTTAGCTGTATCGTGATTAAGAACAACAAATATCTTATACCTCGTCAGGATGGGGGGATTCTGGTGGGTAGTACCATCGAATCGGGGATAGATGACGTGGAAGTGACCGAAGCGGCGGAAACTGTATTGAAAGCTGCCGCCGTTGATCTGATACCTGCTCTGGCAGTAAACAAGGTGCGACACCAATGGGCTGGTGTGCGGCCTGGGTCTGCCAACGGAGTGCCATATATTGGTCGGTTAGCAGGTTATCCATCCCTTTGGGTTAATGCGGGACATTACCGCAACGGGATCAATATGGCACCGGGTTCGGCCCGTCTTGTTGCGCAATTGATCCACTGCGAGCCCCCCGGTGTTGACCCGCAGCCTTATGTATGGATGGCGTAACAGGGCTCTAGGTTGCCTCTTCCAGATCTTCGTCTGCAATAAGGGTAGTAACGTCACTATCATTGAGTAGGGTGACGAAATGATCTTCCGGTGCCCGATCGGTTACGAGGATGTTAATGTCGCTGAGTTCCCCCAGCTTGATCATGGCCTGACGGCCGAATTTGGTGTGATCGCAGGCCAGCAATACCTGGCGTGAGTTCTTGATGAGAGCCTGGGCTACACGCACTTCCTGATAGTCGAAATCCAGCAGAGAGCCATCGTCATCAATGCCTGAAATACCGATGATGCCAAAATCGGTTCGGAACTGGGATACGAAATCCATAGTGGCTTCACCAATAATGCCACCATCGCGGCTGCGGACCTTACCGCCTGCAATAATGACTTCAAAGTCTTCTTTACCACTGACAATGGCAGCAACATGCAGGTTATTGGTGATGATTTTGAGGCCGGTGTGACTGAGCAGTTCTTTTGCGATGGCCTCATTGGTGGTGCCGATGTTTATAAACAGTGAGGCATGATCCGGAATATGCTGTGCTACCAGTTTGGCAATGCGATTCTTTTCCGGCGACTGTTGTAACTTACGCTGCGCGTATTCAGTATTCTGGGTGCTGGGGGCAGCGCTTGCGCCGCCATGAAAGCGTCTGACCCGGTTCTCCGTGGCCAGGGTGTTGATGTCCCGACGCATGGTCTGAGGTGTTACATCAAAATGACCGGCCAGATCCTCTACCGAGACAAAACCTTTGGCTGTGACCAGCTCTACTATTTGTTCGTGTCGGGCAGTTTGAGATAGATTTGCCACGTTACTTTCTCGCTTCTTATTAAAATTATTCGTTTCTCATGTAATGATACACCAAATGGTGACTGATTCCGTTTCGGTTCGAAAATCGTTTATCATCCCTTTGCCGCCGCTCTATGGCGCCGTCACCCAAGAAATACCCGTATACATACAAGGAATTCACAAGCATGAGCCAATATTTGCTGTCCATTGACCAGGGAACCACCAGTTCCCGCGCCATTATATTCGATCAGCGCGGGGCTATTGTAACGTCGGCGCAGCAGGAATTTACCCAGTTTTTTCCGGCAGACGGTTGGGTGGAGCATGACGCTGAGGAAATTTGGGAAAGTACGCTGGCGGTGTGTCGGCAGGCTCTGAAAAATGCCCAGTTACCGGCGTCATCTATTGCTGGAATCGGTATTACCAACCAGCGCGAAACCACTATTATTTGGGAGCGCGATACGGGTAAGCCTATTCATAAAGCCATCGTTTGGCAGGATCGACGCACTTCGGCCACCTGCCTGGCTCTCAAGCAACAGGGCCATGAGCAGGCGGTGCAAAGCGCCACCGGGTTGTTAATTGACCCTTATTTTTCGGCTACGAAGGTAGCTTGGATTCTGGATAATGTAGAAGGTGCCAGGCAGCGGGCGGAGCAGGGGGAGTTGGCTTTTGGTACCGTGGACAGCTTTCTGTTGTGGCGACTTACCAATGGCGCCAGCCATAAGACGGACGCTACCAACGCTTCCCGCACCCTGTTGTTCAATATTCATAGCCAGGGCTGGGATGATGAACTGCTAAGGTTGTTCAGGGTTCCTAAGGCGATTTTGCCTGAGGTGGAGGATTCTGCTGCGGACTTTGGGAGTGCGGATGCTCAATGGTTAGGTGCCCAGATCCCGGTGGCTGGCATCGCTGGTGATCAGCAGGCTGCTTTGATTGGCCAGGCCTGCTTCAAGCCTGGCATGATCAAAAGCACCTATGGCACCGGCTGTTTCATGATCCTCAACACCGGCTCCGAGGCCTTGGCCTCCACCAATCGCTTGCTGACGACGGTGGCCTACCGCCTCAACGGTGAGGTGACCTACGGTTTGGAGGGCAGCATCTTCATCGCCGGTGCTGCTATCCAGTGGTTGCGAGATGGCATTGCTTTGATCTCTCACGCCCGCGAAACCGAAGCCATGGCGCAAGAGGTGGGGGTGGAGCACGGTGTCTACATGGTGCCAGCCTTCACCGGGCTGGGGGCACCATATTGGGACCCGGAGGCTCGAGGAGCACTATTCGGGCTGACCCGCGATACTGGCATTAAAGATATTGTTACCGCTGGCCTGCAGTCAGTTGCTTATCAGACTAAAGACTTGATTCACGCTATGGAAGCCGATGGCGCCGGTAAGCCTACCACGTTGCGGGTAGACGGTGGCATGGTTGCCAACAACTGGGTAGTGCAATTTTTAAGTGATGTGCTGAACGTCAACGTTGACCGCCCTGCCATCATCGAGACCACGGCTCTGGGTGTGGCCTATTTGGCGGGCTTACAGGTGGGTGTCTATCAGTCACTGGACGACATCTCTTTGCTTTGGCATTGCGAACGACATTTTTCACCAGAAATGTCGGATGATCTCAGAAACGATCTTTATAAGGGCTGGTTGAAAGCGGTTGAGCGGGTGCGTACTATCGATTAAACAATGACTGAAACGGATAACGATTTTGACACAATCGAACAAGCATGCGGCTAAACCGGTAGAACCATTTGGAACTTTGCTGGGGTATGCGCCAGGCAATGTTGCTGTCTACTCTTCCGACTACGCTAGCGCATCCGCTAGTGAGTATCCCAAGCGAAGCTCTTATCGAAGTTACTACGATGGAGTCTACATGGGGTACAAGTGGCAATGTGTCGAGTTTGCCCGGCGCTGGATGTACATCAATAAGGGCTACATATTTAATGATGTAGCCATGGCCTATGATATTTTCGAATTGCGCAGTGTTCGGGATGTCACAGAAAACCTATTGCTGCCTTTAAATGCGTTTGCCAATGGCAGTCAACGCCATCCGGTTGCGGGCAGTTTGCTGATTTGGAAAGAAGGCGGCGAGTTTGAGGATACGGGGCATGTGGCTATTGTTGTGGATGTAACGGCCGACTGTATACGCATAGCCGAGCAAAACGTGGGCCACGGTCTTTGGGATGAAGGCAAGAGTTATTCCCGAGAGTTGAAAGCCACCGTGACGGAAGAGGGTGAATACTGGATTACGTGCTCTTATGGAGACGCAGAAATTCTCGGCTGGATGATTCAGACAGACGATGCTGAATACGCTGAGCCATCACCGGAATATGACCCTGAATTAAACCGTATTAAAAGTCGACGCATTGATATTGGCCAATCAAAAAAACGATCATGGTTGAATATTGCCAACAACGATGAAGCGGCTTTTGTTAAAGCCATGGGTGGTCATTTTCTTACTAATATAGAAGCTGAACAAAATCGCTATTTGATTTTATCCCAAACAATTCATGATGAGTTGGAACATGCCAGCAATGAACTGCATGGCCTGTTTATGCATGCAACGGAGTACGTGCTTTCTAACGATGAATTGTTAGCTAAGTTTAATTTGCCCGCTGCAGTTTTGCCCAAAATCCGTCAATCATGGAACAATCGCTTGAATGAAGTCATTACCAGTCGCTTTGATTTCGCGTTAACCGAGCAGGGGCTGAAGGTGTATGAGTATAACTGCGATTCTGCATCCTGTTATATGGAAACCGGCAAGGTGCAGGGGAAGTGGTTAAACCACCATGACTTGCATGATGGAGAAAATGGCGGAAAGGATTTGTTTAACGATCTGGTGAAGGCGTGGAAACGAAGCCACGCCAAAGATCTTGTACACATTCTGAGGGATGATGATCCAGAGGAAGAGTATCACGCTCTGTTTATGCAGGATGCAATGCGTGCTGCAGGCTTGGAAAGCAAGGTCGTTGTTGGGCTAACCGGGCTGAGTTGGGATAATGAAAACAACATCATCGATGCGGATGGTGAACCGGTGCGCTGGGTTTGGAAAACCTGGGCCTGGGAAACCGCACTGGATCAGATCCGCGAAGAATGCGAGGCCGAGGGTGTGCATGAAGAAGGCTATGAGCCGCGCATGGTGCCTGGCAAGGCTTTGGGTTTGTCGGATGTGCTGTTTCGTAAGAATGTTATGGTGTTCGAACCTCTCTGGTCGCTCATTCCCAGCAACAAGGCCATCCTGCCAGTATTATGGTCATTGTTTCCCAATCATCCTTTGTTGTTGAACGCTTCGTTTGAGTTGACGGATGAACTGAAATCAGGAGGCTACGTTACCAAGCCGATTGTTGGCCGTTGTGGCGCTAACATTTCTTTGTTTAATCAGAACGAGGAGTTGCTTGAAGCCACTGCTGGCGGCTTTGCTGAGCAAGATAAGGTATACCAGCAGTATTTTCCATTACCCATAATCGATGGTGTGTATACGCAAATATCGACTTTTATGGCCGCAGGTGTTTATGCGGGCAGCGGCATCAGAGTCGATGTTTCTCGGGTTATTAATAAAGACAGCGATTGTCTGCCGCTGCAGTTTATGGCGGATAGTCAGTTCTTGAAAATATGATTTGTCATAAGCCCCGCATCCACTCAGGTCGTAATGGTATGCGGCCTGGTTGATGAATCGCGGTGTCGATGGTGTCCAGCATATGGGCCTTGTCGGCCCCCAAGGTACCTTTTAGGACTAGATAATTGGATGCGTGATCCGAACGGAACACAGTGCTGCTGAGTTCAAGGTGCTCTACTAGGGTGCGGATTTCCTGAAATAGCTCCATTTGGCTTAGGGGTTCGAATTGTCCGTTAAAGCCGGCCCGAAAGCGCTCTTCTCCTAATGGGAAAGATACTACCAGAGTGGATAGGTATTCAGGTTGAGCTTCGTTCATCAGCCGGGCCGAGTTAATGGCATGCTGCTGCGAAAACGTTCGGCCACCTAATCCATTAAGAATCATTACCGACGACTTGATGCCAGCCTGCTTGAGTTTTATCAACGCGGCTTTGGACGATGCGAAGGTTTCCCCTTTGTTAACGTAGCCTAATACTTCGTCGTCTCCGGATTCGCAGCCCACGTAGACCATGCCCAGGCCAAGTTTGCGTAGAGCTTTCAGCTCTTCTACAGATTTCTTTTTGATGTTGCTGGGGAGGCAGTAAGCCGAAACCCTTTCCACTTGTGGCATGCGGGCTTGAATGGCCTCAAGTATGGTGGTCAGGCGTCGGCTGGAAAGCACCATGGCATCACCATCCGCCAGAAAAATTTTACGTACGGGGGCCTTGGCTACGGCGTCGATCTCGGCCAGTACGTCTGCTTCAGGCTTGGGTTTGAATTTCTTTTGTGGCGCAGTGTACATGTCACAAAAAGTGCACTGGTTGTAAGAGCAGCCGTTGGTAACCTGCAGGATCAGTGAGTGAGCCTCAGACGGAGGGCGAAACACTGGTTCAATGTAGTTGAGGGGAAACTGGGCCATGGCGGAATACTCTATTCAGGAAACCGGTGCAGTTTATCATACATGGAACCCCATCGGCTGAAGAGTACGGAGGCTGGACCAATATTAGCGCTGACTTGTTAATGTGTCGCAGATTCTGAGAGCAGCGTCCCGATGGCTATTGGATTCCTGCTGGCTAAGTATTTGCTCCAGTGTTTTCAGTAGCTCATGCTCCAGTGATTGCAGCTGGCCCTGAGTGTGTTCTGATTGCTCGGATGCCTGGTGGGCCGTCGTGTGCATGTTGGCAAGCTCGTTGCGCACAGTGTTGATGGCAGCGGCTACATGCTGAAGGGTTGTTGCTGTGGTGGCGGATTCTTCTACCCGCTCGCGCACCATCTGTTGGCTGCGTTCCATCATGCTAACGCTGGCTTTGGCTGATTTCTGGATTTCTTCCACTTGGTTTTTAATGTCCACTGCAGCGCTGGCAGTTTTGGTGGCCAGTGAGCGGACCTCGTCGGCGACTACAGCAAAGCCACGGCCGTGTTCTCCGGCTCGGGCAGCTTCAATGGCAGCGTTCAACGCCAGCAGGTTGGTCTGACTGGTGATATTGGTGATCATGTCAACAACGGTGCCGATTGATTGGCTGTTCTCTGCCAGTTCGGTAATGTGACGGGTTGCGTCGCCGATTTGATCGGTTAATTGCAGGATGTTTGCGGTTATGCCTTGCAGCAAGGCTTCCCCTTCATGGGTGTGCTGGATGGCTTCTGAATTGGCAATGTTGGAGTTGTCACAATCGCGGTCGATGTTTTGAAAAGCCTCTAATGATCGCTGGTATTGCTCCCGTATATGGGCGATACGTTTGCTCAGTGCAGCGCTGGCTTTGGGGTCTATTTTGATGGTTTCCGGCTGTTGCAGTGTTTCACGCAGTTGGCTGAGAAGCGCGTCGCGTTCATGGCGTTCGCGTGCCAACTTTTTCAGCAAGTCTTTCAGTTGATCCAGGTTTTGCATGGGGGCATTGCTGATGGAAATGGCAATGGAAAGCAGCTCTTTTTGCTTGCGTTCAAAACCATGGGTGATGGTGGCAAACAGAAAGTAGACGCCGAAGGCGATGAGAATCAAGGTAAGTACAAACATCAGTTCCACCGACCAGGCTTCGTTGCGGCTGTTATCTCGTTCAATTTGGTCTGCGAAGTCAGCGCTCAAGGGGGATAGGGCAGCAAAGGTGTTTTCCAGATCTGTTTGCAGTGTGCTGACTTGTTTGAGTTGTGTCTGCAGTGTTTTGAACAGGGTTTGCTGCTTTTGCACTTTTTGTTTGGCCGCTGCGTGATCTTCTGTTGGCAGCTCGGATGCAGGGATTTCTTCAATCAGTTTGGCGGTGATGTTGTTGGCTTCATCTGCCCGTGTGGTATCCAGGCTGATGCGGAATCCTAATTGTTGCGTCTGCATGTCGGTGAATAAACTGAACAGGTAAACGGCATTTTGTTCTTTAAGATACGTAGCCAGGCTCTCGGTTTCTGTTTGCAGGTCAGTTTGTGTTTTCAGAGCTTGTTCTTGCAAGGACACCAACTCGTTCAGCTTTTTCTGATACTGCCCGAGCTGGTTAATTAAGCCTAATATGGCGTTCTCGAGATACTCATTGGAGCTTTTAAATGAGATTGAAGCCACTTCTGCCAGAGATTTATTGTTCTGTTGGAGTGTTTTCAGCAGGGTGCGGTTGGCTTCGGGGTTGCTGCCGGTACGCAGTTGCTGCAGCTGGATCACCTGATTCTGGATCTGGTTGGTGCTGCTTAAAAATCGCAGCAATTGCTGTTGGGCATCAAGCCGTTCACGGGCGGCATTCTGATTGCTGATGTATAGCGTACTGAGCAGGGCGATGGCCCCCAGTACTATGGCCGTGATGAACTTGACGCGGGTGGATGTATTGGCTTGCAACATTGGTCTATGACTTCCACAAGTGATCCTTGTTTAAGCATAGCACTATAGCTATTCCCTGCTATTGGGGTTTATTGCGTAGGTGAGGGGAATGCCACCAGGTGGTCTGCTTCCAGCCTAATGCCCACCGAGGTGCCGATTTCGTGGTCATTATGGCTGGGGAAGAGGGCCTCCACGATGCTGCCAGTGGGCAGTTGCAGTTTGAACAGCATGGAGGCGCCGGTGAAGGTCTTTTGCAGTACTTTGGCCTGCAGGGGGCTGTCTGGGTCTGGCAGGATGTCGTCAGGTCGCAACAGAATGTCGATTGGGCTATCGGCTACCCAGTTGTAGGCTCTATTGCCGTGAATGATGCCCACTTCGGTTTCGACCAGCTCAGGGCTCAGCGCTTTGCCACGAATGAAGTGCCCCTGCCCAATAAAGTTGGCGACAAAGCGATTCAGGGGTTCGTGGTATATGTTGTATGGGGTGTCCCATTGCTGCAGGACGCCTTCATTCATTACACCGATTTTATCTGCTACGGCGAAAGCTTCTTCTTGATCATGGGTGACCATGAGCGCCGTGGCACCCTGCGCTTTCAGTATGTCGCGCACTTCCAGGCTCAGGCGGCGACGCAGATCCACATCCAAGTTGGAGAAGGGCTCATCCAGCAGAATGAGGCTTGGCTCCGGTGCCAGGGCTCTGGCCAGGGCTACCCTTTGTTGCTGGCCGCCTGAAATTTCATGGGGATAGCGGTTTGCATATTGTTCCAGCCCGACTAATTCCAGCATTTTTGCAGCAGTGGAACGGCGCATGGCGGGGCTGGCTTTACGCAGACCAAAACTGACGTTGTCACGAATCGTCAGATGGGGGAACAGGGCGTAATCTTGAAATACCATGCCCAGATGGCGCTTTTCCGGAGGGGTGAGCTTTTTTTGCACCGAGACGTGTTTGCCATCCAGTATGATGGCGCCTGCGATAATGGGCTCAAAACCGGCAATGGCGCGCAGGGTGGTGGTTTTACCACAGCCGCTGGGGCCTAGCAGGCAGGCAATGTCGCCTTTGTTAATATGGAAACTGAGGTTGTCGACCACGTTGGTCTGGTCGTATGCACAACTCACCTCTTCCAGTCGCAGCAGCGTATCCATCGTGGATCAGGGTTTCCAGGTGCCTAGCAGATATTCCATCAGGGCTTTCTGTGCGTGCAGGCGGTTTTCGGCTTCATCCCATACTACCGAGCGGGGGTCTTCAAGCATGTTCTCGCTTACTTCCTCACCCCGATGGGCGGGTAGGCAGTGCATGAACAGCGCAGACTCATGGGCTTTATCCATCAGCGCGGGCGATACCTGAAATTTAACAAAGGCAGCACGTCGCTCGGACTGTTCTTGTTCCTGGCCCATGCTGGCCCATACGTCGGTGACCACCATATGGGCACCGTCGACCGCCTGTTCGGCAGTGGCGGTGAGGGTGACGCGATCGCTGTTGTTGGCCACTAATGTGGTGTCCGGTTCAAAGCCGGAAGGGCAGGCAATGCGCAGCTGAAAGCCGAACTGACGGGCTGCGTTGATGTACGAGTGGCACATGTTATTGCCATCACCGATCCAGGCGACTGTCTTGCCTCGGATGGAGCCACGATGTTCGATGTAGGTCTGGATGTCTGCCAGCAACTGACATGGGTGATAGGTGTCGGTAAGCGCATTGATTACCGGCACGCGCGAGTTGCGGGAGAAGGTTTCGATTTTCTCATGCTCGAAGGTGCGAATCATGATGATGTCCGCCATGCGGGACAGTACTTTTGCGGTATCGGCTACCGGTTCGCCCCGGCCCAATTGGGTATCTCTGGGAGACAGGAATATTGCGCCACCGCCGCACTGGATCATGGCACTTTCAAAGGACACGCGTGTACGGGTGGACGATTTTTCAAAAATCATCCCCAGTACCTTGTTCTTGAAGGGCTCGTAGACAACCCCCTCCCGCAGCATGCGTTTGAGCTCGATCGCCCGGTGCATGAGTTTTTCCAGCGTATCTGGTTCGATATCCAATAGTGTCAGAAAATGCCGTGTCGCCATGGCTTACATCTCTTTAATAATCAATTTTGGTTATTGCTGCGCAGCCCAATCCTTGATGAGCTGACTGACAGAGGCCACCATGCTGTCGGCCTGTTCATCGCTCATTACCAGTGCAGGCAGCAATCGCACTACTTTGTCTGAGGTAACGTTAATCAACAAGCCTTGTTCCATGGCTTGGCCCACCAGTTCTGCACAGGGGCGATTCAATTCAATACCCATCATCAGGCCTTTGCCGCGAATCTGTTTTACTGCTTTATTACCCGCCAGTGCAGTTCGGAAACCGTCCATTATTCGCTGGCCAAGCTCTCCGGCCCGTTGTGGCAGGTTTTCGTTCACCAGAGTGTTCACTACGGTTAGTGCGGTAGCGCATACCAGCGGATTGCCTCCGTAAGTGGAGCCATGATTTCCGGGCTTTAAGGTATTGGCGGCTTCACCCTGGGCGAGGCAGGCACCGATTGGCATGCCATTGCCCAAACCTTTTGCCGTGGTAACCACATCCGGCACAATATCGTGCTGTTGGTAATGGAAATAGGTTCCGGTACGGCCGTTTCCGGTCTGGATTTCGTCCAGAATCAACAGCCAGCCGTTGTCATCACATATCTTGCGCAGGCCTTTCAAATAGTCGTCTTTGGGCACATGGATGCCGCCTTCTCCCTGCACCGGTTCAACCATTACCGCAACTACGCTGGGGTTGTTTTCGGCGATGGTGCGAATGGCCTCAAGGTTATCGTAAGGCGCGCGGACAAATCCCTGTACCAGCGGTTCAAAGCCAGCCTGAACCTTACGGCTGCCGGTGGCGCTCAGTGTGGCCAGGGTACGGCCGTGAAAGGAGTGATCTGCCACCACTATGGCCGGTTTCTCTATACCTTTGTTGTGGCCATACAGCCGCGCTATCTTGATGGCGCATTCATTGGCTTCGGCACCAGAGTTGCCAAAAAAGCAGGCTTCCATGCCGCTCACTTCTGCGAGCTTGGCACCGAGTGCTTCCTGATGGCTGATGCGGTACAGGTTTGAAGTGTGAACCAGGCGGGCAGCTTGATCCTGAATGGTCTGAGTAACCCGAGGATGGCAATGACCCAAACCACATACAGCGATACCGCTGATGCAATCCAGATACTTTTTGCCGTCTGTGTCGTATAACCAAACCCCGTCACCTTTATCAAAGGTAACTGACAGGGGTTTGTAAGTGGTCATCAAACCGGATGCTGCCATAGTTGTGTCCTGCAAACAAAAAAAGGCAGCGGTAGCTGCCAATGGAACCGATAATCATAGTCTTATAGGATGACAGTTGCAATCTCAGAGCCCTGGGCGGTGATTCAATTCGCAGGCATTTCACAGACTTAACCCCAAACCTGTCGTTTTTCGCCGTTGAACCCCGAGCGCGATTGGGAAACCATGGTGTAATGATTGAGTTAAAAATCGCACGATAAAACCATAGAACAATGCGAGCCCGACAGTAGCGTTATGAGCCAGACCAAGAACCCCATTGAATTAAGCCTGTTTTCCAGTCGGATTGAGTCAATCTGCGATGAGATGGGAGCCTCTCTCAAGCGCTCGGCGTTTTCCCCTAATATCAAGGATCGGCTTGATTTCTCTTGCGCCATTTTTGATGCCGCAGGCCAGCTTGTTGCCCAGGCCGCCCATATCCCTGTTCATCTTGGCAGCATGGCTTATGCCATGGCACAGATAGTGTCGGCTGTTGAGTGGCAGGAACAGGACATGGTGGTAGTAAACGATCCGTTTATGGGCGGTACTCATCTGCCGGATGTGACGGTGATTGCACCGGTGTTTGCAGGCGGCGACTTGCAGGGATTTGTGGCTAACCGGGCTCATCATGCCAATATAGGGGCCTCCGCGCCGGGCTCTATGCCGGTGTCGCGTTCTCTGCAAGAGGAGGGGGTTATCATTGCTCCCACCCATTTGATTCGTGCCGGGCAATGGTGCCAGCCGGTGCTGGAGCAGTTGGCTGGGTTAACGCCGGGAGCATTGCGTGGGGGGGCTTTGGAAGAGATTGGGTCGACCTCCGTTGGTGCTCACATAATGGCAGCGATTGGCGATTTTACCGCTCAGGCCAGCGCCAATCGCACCGGGCTTCGCCGCCTGATGGAGCTGATTGATTACTACGGGAGTAATACCTATCAGTCGATGCTGGAACGGTTGAATGATTATGCTCACCTGTTGGCGCAGGAAAGCCTGAAGCGGGTTCCTGACGGCCAGTATTCTTATCAGGATCAATTGGATGATGATGGTGCCGGAACACAGAATATTCCGATATGTGCCGCCATTACCGTGAATCAAGGACGGGTTTGCGTAGATTTCAGCGGCACATCAATGCAGGTGGCAGGCAACGTGAACTGCCCACTATCGGTAGCGGCTGCTGCCGTGTTTTACGTGTTTCGCTGTCTCATGCCGGAGCATACCCCGGCCTGTGCCGGAGCGTTCCGCAGTATTGAGCTGAAAGCGGAGCCGGGCAGTCTGCTTAACGCCTGCTATCCTGCCGCAGTGGCCGCCGGTAATGTGGAAACCAGCACTCGTGTGGTTGATGTGGTGCTGGGGGCCTTGGCTCAGGCTATTCCTGAGCGCATACCGGCAGCGAGCCATGGCAGTATGAATAACGTTGCCATGGGGGCCATTGAGTCAGATGGCAGTCGTTGGGACTATTACGAGACCATGGGGGGTGGAATGGGGGCCTCTGCGGCGGGAAATGGCCTTCGGGCGGTTCAGACCCACATGACCAACACGTTGAATACGCCGGTGGAAAGCTTGGAATTGCACTACCCTGTCCATGTGACTCGCTATGAAATTCGCCGGGGCTCAGGTGGTGACGGCGTTTATCGGGGTGGTGATGGTCTGCTGCGAGAATTGCGTTTCAATAAGCCTGCTACTGTCACTTTGCTCACGGAACGGCGGTGCTCTAAGCCTTGGGGCTTGAATGGTGGCGACAGTGGTTGCGCTGGCCTTAACACGTTGAATGGTAAGGCATTGGCCGCTAAAACCACGTTTCAAACCCAGGCCGGGGATGTGCTGACCATAGCCACGCCCGGCGGTGGGGGATGGGGCAAGGCAACTGACAACGAATAATAACGATACGATTTGAGAGAGGATTCGGGAATGTCGGAGCAATTGGAAAAGCAGGTGCACTACCGGGTTTGTCACCTGTGTGAGGCCATGTGTGGACTTGAACTCACCACCCAGGGTGATCAGGTGTTAACGGTAAAAGGCGATGAACAAGACCCGTTCAGCAAAGGGTATGTGTGTCCAAAATCCACAGCTATCACGGATATTCATGAAGATCCTGACCGAATTCGTCAGCCCATGCAACGGGTGGGAGATCGCTGGCAGCCCATTGCCTGGGACAAGGCTTTCGATCTAGTAGCCAAGCGTTTGGTGGACATTCAGGCGCAATATGGCAATAACGCAGTCGGCATCTATCTGGGAAATCCCTCGGTGCATAATTGGGGCATGCTCACCCATGGTTCCAATTTCTTCAAACCGTTGAAAACCAAGGCCCGTTTCTCTGCCACCTCGGTGGATCAGTTACCTCATCAATTAATGTGCTACTGGATGTACGGTCATCAAGTCCAGGTGCCGGTGCCGGACATTGATCGCACCGATTACCTCATCATTGTGGGTGGTAACCCTATGGCGTCCAACGGCAGCCTGTGGAGCGTGCCTGGGTTTCGCTTACGGGCCAAGGCATTACAGAAGCGGGGCGGTAAGTTGGTTGTGATTGACCCCCGTCGCTCTGAAACGGCGGCAATAGCGGATCAGCATGCGTTTATCCGCCCCGGCACCGATGCCTTCCTGCTGCTGGCCATGGCGCGCGAGATCTTCGTCAACGGATGGGTGAAAACGGGACATCTTAGTGAGCATCTTGCTGATTTGGATCGGGCCGAGCAGGCGGTAGCCCCGTTTACCCTCGAGCTGGCCGCTGACAAAACTGGCGTTCCGGCAGCAACAGTTCGCCAGCTGGCCTATGATCTGGCGCACACTGAAAATGCGGTGATCTACGGCCGTATGGGCATTTCTGTGCAGCAGTTTGGTGCCATCTGCCAGTGGGGCATTCAGCTGCTGAACATTATTACCGGCCATCTGGATGTGCCCGGTGGTTACACCCTCAGCCTGCCTGCGGTGGACATGGTGTGGGGGCCGATGAATAAGGCTGGCCATTTCGATGTGTGGCAGACACGGGTGCGAGGGCTGCCTGAATTCGGTGGGGAGTTACCCTGTAGCGCGCTTGCCGAAGAGATCCTGACCCCTGGTGAGGGGCAGATCAAAGCCATGATTACCGGTGCTGGCAACCCGGTGCTGTCTACGCCTAATGGTGAGCAACTCGAAGCGGGCCTGGAAGGGCTGGAATTCATGGTGTCCATTGACTTTTACATCAATGAGACCACCCGGTTTGCCGATATTATTCTGCCCCCCACCAGCCCCTTGGAACACGATCACTATGATCTGGCGCTGGCACCTTTCGCTGTACGCAACATCGCTAAATACAGTCAGGCCGTGTTCGACAAGCCAGCGGGCGCGTTGCACGACTGGGAGATTCTTTCTGCTCTGGGTGAGCGCGTCAGTGCATTGAAAGGGGTGCAACCGGCACCGGTGTTCCCACCGGAAATGGTGTTGAATATGGGCCTACAAAGTGGCCCGTATAAAGATGAGCTTAATTTACAAGTGTTGAAGGATAACCCCCACGGTCTGGACATGGGGCCTCACGCTACCCAGTTTCCCGAGCGTTTGGTTCATGGTGACAAGTTGATTCGCTGTGCACCAGAGCCCGTGTTAAAGGATCTGGAGCGGTTGCTGGAGCAGGAACCCGACAGTGAAGACATGCCGTTTCGCTTGATCGGCCGCCGCCATGTGCGCAGCAACAATAGCTGGATGCATAATTACCAGCGTTTGGTTAAAGGTAAGGGGCGTTGCCAGCTTATGATGCATCCAGATGACGCCACCAAACTGGGTTTGCAAACCGGGCAGGCCGTGAAAGTCAGTTCCCGGGTGGGTGAGGTAATTGCCGAGCTGGAGGCCACCGACGAAGTGATGCCCGGTGTGGTGAGCTTGCCCCATGGTTGGGGCCACGGCCGCAAGGGGGTTAAAGCGGGTATTGCCCAGGCCCACCCTGGCGTGAGCGTAAATGACCTTACCGATGATCAGTTTGTGGATGAATTGTCCGGTAATGCGGCTCTTAACGGGGTGCCAGTGGCCATTATTGGGGCCTGAAACCACAAACTGTCTATGGTGTTAGCAAGGCTGTGTTTTGCTACAATAGCGCAACTTTTACATTGGTAGGTGCAATATGGAAACGCTTGACGTCATTAAAGATCAAATCAGTAGCAACCCGGTGTTGTTGTACATGAAAGGTTCACCGCAATTTCCTCAGTGTGGTTTTTCCGCCCGCGCCGTGGAAGCATTGATGACGGTGGGTAAGCCTTTCGCATACGTCAATATTCTTGAGCACCCTGATATCCGGGCTGAGCTGCCCAAGTATGCTAATTGGCCGACATTCCCACAGCTATGGGTGGCCGGTGAACTGGTCGGTGGCAGTGATATCATTCTGGAGATGGCTCAACAGGGCGAGTTAAAAACGATTGTTGAAGAAGCGGCTGGGCAGACTGAATAACCGTTTGCACTGTGCCTGATAAAAGAGCGCCTAAAGGCGCTCTTTTTGGTTTTAACTCCGATGACATGCCAGTGTAACTTAGGCGCCGATGCGATTAAGCCCGGCCAGGTGAACCCTGCTTTTGTTTCGAAAGTGTTCTTCAAAAAAGCGCATGGCCTCATCCGGTTCGGTTGGTCGCGCAAAGTAAAAGCCTTGAATGTAATCACACTCACGTTGTTGCAGCAGATCCAGTTGTTCTTTGGTTTCCACTCCCTCCGCCACTACATGCAGATTCAGGCTTTTTGCCAAACCGATAATGGCTTCCAGAACTTTCAGTGATTCTGGCTGGGAATCAATATCCCGAATAAAGGTGCGATCAATCTTCAAGGTATCGATCGGGAACTTCAGCAGATAGGCCAGGGATGAGTACCCTGTACCAAAATCATCCAGGGCAATACGAACCCCCAGAGCCTTGATCTGATTTAACAATTCTACGGCGTGTTTTTCGTTCTGCATCAGGCCGGATTCGGTGATTTCTACCTCTAGCTGATGGGGCTCGATGTCATAGGCATCCAGCGCATCCTTAATAGTTTGCAGCGGGTTGCCGTAGTTTAATTGCACTGGGGACAGGTTGGTGGAAACTGTGATGTTCCTGAACCCTTTTTTGTTCCAGTATTCGATCTGACGGCAGGTTTGCTCGATCGCCCAGTCACCTAAATTCTGAATATAGCCGGTATCCTCCGCCAGCGGGATGAAGACACCGGGGCTAATCATGCCTTTTTCGCTGTGATTCCACCGCATCAGGTTTTCAAACTCAAAGCGCATTTCACCGAACAGGGGCACTTTTGGTTGATAGTGAAGAACGAATTCATTGTTCGCGAGGGCAGAGCGCATCGAGGCTTCCAGCTCAATCCGTTCCAGCACGGGTTTGTTCATTTTGGAATCGTAGAAACGGGAGTTGTTCTTTCCACTGGCTTTTGCCGCATACATGGCAGTATCAGCATTTTTGAGCAGAGCTTCCGGGGTGCGGCCATCTTTCGGGAACATGGAGATACCGATACTGGCGCTGGTAAATACTTCATTTTCGTTGAGGTTAAAGGGCTTAGACAGTTTTTGCAGAATACGGTTGGCCACTTTAGCGGCTTCTTCCGGGGAATTGATTTTGGATAGCACCAGTGTGAATTCATCGCCACCCAAGCGCGCAATCATGGATTCTTTCTCACGCAGTGCCAGCGGGTGGGTAGGTGCCACCATATCGTGACTGCGAACGCACTCTTTGAGGCGACCGCTCACCCGCATTAAGAGTTCATCACCCACTTCATGGCCGAGCCCATCATTAATGTGTTTGAAGTTATCCAGATCAAAAAACAGTATCGCGACTTGGTGCCCGGAGACTTGCGATTTTTCAATCAGCTGTTGAATGGTGTCGATAAAACTTACTTTGTTGGGAAGCCCCGTAAGCGCATCGAAGTAGGCGAGTTCTTCAATGTGCTGGGAAGTATCGTGCAGGTGTTCTCGCATGGATTCGAACGATTGCGACAGCTCGCCCAGCTCGTCGGCGCGATTCAGCACTTTGACGGCATTAAAGTTGCCATTGCTGATATTGGTAACCAGGCTCTGCAGGCGTCTGAGAGGATTGGTCACCAGAACGGCTACGCTGCGATGCAGTATCAACAAACTGAGCAGCCCAGCAGCAATAGCGACATAACTCAGCATGTTATTCAGTGCTTCGCTGGCGGCGTCCATATCAACCATTGGAGTGAGGGAAATCATTTGCAGAGAATCAGCGATGTTACGAGTGTTCACCAGATAGCGGTTGCTGTTCCAATGAATGGTGTTGCCATCCTCTATCTTGGCAGTGGAGATCAGCTCTCTAATAGACCGGTCTTCTGTCAGGATCGTTTGTTTGGCCAGCAGTATCAACAGGACATGCGATGCACGTCGAGTGTTTTGTATGAAGCTTTCCAGTTGCTCAAGTTGTACTACGGTTCTTATTTTTAACCCAGAATCAGCGCCGTACTGGGTGATATATGACTGTGTCAGGGCAAGGTACAGATGTTGCCCGTCGTTGAAAAACATAGATGGCTGATTGGTCCAGCTCTCTGGTATGGAAAAGCCTTTTGGTAATTCCGTAGCTGCCAGCGTCTGTTTGGAGTCAGACAGAATTTCGGCAAACAGTAGCCTGGGGTGGTGGGCGTGAAACTCGCGCAATGTTTGCTGCAGTTGATCCGGCTGGTTGGCAGCCTGGCTGATAGCCTGCGCCATGTGGGGGTATGCGGCAATTTCATCCATCAGTTCGTGCCCTTGCCGCGTGGCCACCTTGATGCTCCAATGAACCTGATCGCTCAGTATTCGGCTCTGCTCCTGAGATCCGCTCATCATCATGTTTTCAAAATGAGAGCGGGTGATGAAGGCGTTCAATAGCAGCGGAACCACTACCAGAGGAAACAGAATGGTGAGAAATTTGGTTTGAAGTTTCATATACCAGCAATTACCAGCAACAGCATAAATTTGGGCGCTGTGTTCAGTATAGAGAGCCGAATAGATTAACGTGGGGCTATTGAGCCGCTCACGCATAGAAAATTCGATGCTTTAGAGCTAATTGCTTATTCCTAAACAGTTTTTCGGTTTTTCTTTCAATTCTGATAGTGTGAAGTTCGTCACAACTTGGAGGGTGAACCCTATGCCGACTTCTCGGTTTCTTCACGACGTACGCATCTTTGATGAGCATGGTACGCATGTTATAGGGCACGTAATGTCGGTGGATGATGGCGGGTTGCTGATGCTGTCTGATGTTGCCATCGAATCCGAACAAGAACTTTCCTTTATGCTTGAGGATGTTACCCGCATGGAGTCAGGCAAGATGGCAATGTTTTCTGCCACTTGTGGCTCTTGCGAAGTAGTGCAAAGCATACTGGATATGTATCAGGTCCGTTTAAACTTTACCCATCTGTCGGCGGCAGCAGGTAAGGTAACCAAAGCGTTGCACTGAGCTGCACTTAAGAAATTCCGCTGTGGGGCTTGACGAATTCCAGTTGCTGATAGAGTCTAACTGGATCAATAACTCCATGGTTTATTAAGGAATTTTATGGACTGGCCGGTTCAAGTTGTGGATTGCCTGGCGGGCAAGATCGCCGTTGGGGAAACGCTTACTCTCAAAGGGTGGGTGCGTACGCGCCGTGATTCCAAAGCGGGTTTTTCGTTCATTAATCTTCACGATGGCTCCTGCTTCGATGGTATACAGGTTGTTGCTGATGGCAGTTTGCCCAATTATGAAACCGACATTCTCAAGTTGGGTGCAGGGTGTAGCATCACGGTCAGTGGCGAAGTGGTGGCCTCCCAAGGCAAAGAGCAGGCTCTAGAGATTAAAGCTGTGGCAATTGAGGTTATGGGCTGGGTCGACGATCCGGAATCCTATCCGGTTGCCAAGAAACGCCACACCTTTGAGTATCTTCGTACGGTTGCCCACTTGCGGCCTCGGACCAATACCTTCGGTGCGATCGCCAGAATTCGCAATACAGCGTCTCAAGCCATTCATCGTTATTTTCATGAGCGCAATTTCTATTGGGTAAATACGCCAATTATCACTGCAAGTGATTGTGAAGGGGCCGGAGAAATGTTCCGGGTCAGCACCTTGGACCTGCTCAATCTTCCCAAAGACGATAAGGGTGGTGTGGACTTCTCTCAGGATTTTTTTGCGGATGAAGCGTTCCTTACCGTTTCCGGCCAGCTCAATGGTGAGGCCTATTGTACGGCTCTCTCCCGCATTTATACCTTTGGCCCCACGTTTCGGGCGGAAAACTCCCATACCAGCCGTCATTTGGCCGAGTTCTGGATGGTGGAGCCGGAGCTGGCTTTTGCGGATCTGCAGGATAACGCCGATATGGCCGAGGAGTTCCTGCAGTTTGTGTTTAAGGCGGTGCTGGAAGAACGCGGCGATGATATGGCTTTCTTTGCCCAGCATATAAACCCGGGTGCCATCAGCAGATTGGAAAATGTGGTGTCGTCCCAGTTTGTGCGTATGGATTATTCTGAGGCAATACGGATACTGGAGAACTGTGGCAAAACGTTCGAGTACCCGGTGCAATGGGGCCTCGACCTGCAGTCAGAGCACGAGCGTTATCTGGCCGAAGAGCATGTTGGCAGACCGGTTATTCTCATGAACTATCCGCAAGAAATTAAAGCCTTTTATATGCGGCAGAATGAAGACGGCAAGACCTGTGCTGCGATGGATGTGCTGGCTCCGGGCATTGGTGAGATCATCGGTGGTAGTCAAAGGGAAGAGCGCCTGGACATCCTGGATGCAAAAATGGAGGCATTAGGGCTGGAAAAAAATCTGTGGTGGTACCGAGACTTACGACGCTACGGCACCATTCCTCATGCAGGTTTTGGCCTGGGCTTTGAGCGGTTATTAAATTACATCACCGGTATGGAAAATATTCGAGACGCGATTCCGTTCCCTCGGGTTCCGGGCAGCGCGCAATTTTAAGGTAGAATATTCATCTGGGCGGCCTAATTAATATAGCTATTTTGCAGGCAGAGCCAGCGTCACATAACTATCCTTATGACACACAAAAAGTATACGGATAATGTGCTTTTTGTGTGTCAATATGCCGCCATATTTATCTATAAGCCCCGCTGTTGTTGTTCGAGGTTGAAACCGATTTGAGTTTTTTTGAATCCCAGGAATTGAAAAGTCTGAGTCGCTATGTGCGTGGTTATCTTGGAGGGCTGCGCTCTCTGTGTATGGATATCGAGGGCGAAGAATTCAAGTATTTAGAAGGCGGAGAAGGGGATACCCTCATCTTTTTGCACGGCGTGATGGGCTCAAAAACCCAATGGCGTACCCTGATGCAAGCCTACACCAGCCATTATCATGTGGTTGCAGTGGATGTGCCCGGCTTGTGTTTGCATCAATCATTTGCACAGAAAAAACATACCTTACGCCAAATTACATTATGGCTAGAGCGGGTGGTAACTCGCCTGCGGGCGGATCGTGTGCATTTGGTTTGCCACTCCCTTGGTTGTGCGGTGGGCGCGTATTTTGCCGCGACTCGTCCAGAGATGGTGAAGTCTGCGGCCTTCCTGTCATTCCCGGACGTGTTCAGCAACAAGGGCCAAGTGTTTCGCAATTTATTGGCAGAGATGGATAACGTAGTGAGCACGGCGGATATAGCCCCTCTTGCCGACTACTATCGTCGCTCCTATGCCAACCCGCCCAGCATTCCTAATATTGTATTGCGCTACAACCTAAGAGAAGTGCGAAAGCAGCGAGACCGGGTGTTGCAATCCATGCGGGAGTTTAGTGATTCCGGGCCTTTATTGATGGCGCAGATTCGGCAGATCAAAGTTCCCTGCCTGATAGTGAACGGAGATGTTGACAATATCTCGCCCCTGTTCGATGAGAGCTTTTGGCAGCTTAATGTGCCCGGTCACTACTTTGTTGAGCTGAATGAGTGTGGACACTTACCCCATTTGGAAAAACCCGATGAGGTGATCTATGAGCACCGCCGTTTCATTGAGCGCGTGGGTAAAACTGAATACCAAGGCCCCTCCGACGATACCGGTAAGTATGGCATCATTCTGGACTGATTTTTTCACGACAGCAAAGACAGCACCTGTTGTGATAGCGCATTGGCTTGTGCCTGTAATGCCAGCCCGGCCTGTCGCTTGATTTGTTGCTTGGACAATTCAGTTATCTGCGCAGCAAAATCTGTATCTGCGATGCGAGAGCGAGCTGCCGTCTGTGATTCAGATACAGAAGACAGGTTGCGTATATTGGATTCAAAGCGGCTTTGGATAGCACCTAACGATGCTCGATAGCTGTCAATTCTATTAAGGGCCGCGTCTACGGTATCCACGGATGCCTGAGCCTGTTCAGCGGTGTTGACGCTGATGTTCGCCAACGTACCTGTGGCTTGCACGTTCTCTTGCTGCAAAGAATCCAAGCCTGCTTGGGCTTGGTCTGAACCGGAAAACGTCAGAGTATCTTCACCACTTATAGTAACCTCGCCGCTGATGCGTAAGTCCTGAAACGCGTCGCTAAAGCGGTTTTCCGAGCCGCCAAAGATTCGGTTGCTGACAGCCGTCGAAGAGGTGCTCACGATAACGTCACGACCATCTTCTGCACTTAAGATCAGTTCACCTTGATCATTGGTGGAGGCCGTCACCCCGGTGACATCGCTCCTGGCGTTAATGGCGTCGGTCAGGCTTCCATCGGCATCATTTGTGTTGAAACTTACCGGGCCAATATCAACACCATTGATGGTTAGGTCGCCACTGATTAACGCGCCGGAGGCTACGTTGGTTGCCGCGTTGTTGTTCACGGTGCCGCTGTAATCACTGCTTTGAACTGCACTGGCATTGAACTCGGTACGAGCGCTGGCGTAAACATTATCAAGCCCCGAGCCTTCGGTTTCCCGCACGGCGTTAACACGTTCTGCTATTGATTTTGCCAGGCCTGATCCGTAACTGAGGCTATTGCGGTCGGTTAACTCTGAGGTGGCCTGCACAGTGTTGATGGCACCACCAAACGCATCATCTGCAATGTTTACGGCATCTTCACTGCCAACGCTGATACCCAAGTCGGTAACGGCAGCGGTATCTGCATCCCCCTCCTGAATGCCCTGACTGCCGGCATCGCCACTGCCCAGTTCAGCACGGCTGCCCGTGGATTGAACCTCTCCCGGCAGACCTCCCAACGCCGAACTGCGCGCATCAAAACCACGGATGGAAACGCTTTCTCCGGCATTGGGGCCAATCTGAAATGACTGACTGCCCAGGGAGCCATCCAGCACTTTCTTGCCATTGAAGCTGGTTGTTTCTGCAATTCGATCGACTTCACTTGAGAGCTGATCGATTTCTTTTTGAATAGCGCCACGATCCGAGGCCGAAAGCGTGCCGTTTGCGGCCTGTAAAGAAAGGTCACGAATACGTTGCAAGGCACTGGTGGTTTCTTCTAATGCGCTTTCTGTGGTTTGTGCGTACGAGATACCGTCATTTGCATTGCGGCTGGCAGTATTCAGCCCATTGATCTGAGCACTGAAACGGTTAGCGATAGCCAGCCCCGCGGCGTCATCCCGAGCGCTGTTGATGCGTCTGCCTGAAGCTACTTTTTCCAGAATCTGATTGAGGTTGGTTTGAGTCTGGCTCAGTTGGCGCAGCCCCACCAGCGACGACAGGTTAGAGTTGATGTTCTGCGGCATGGCATAGTCCTCCTCAACGGTAAACTATACTCCTGTCGAAAATGTATGAATATTAATCAATTTAGGCTGTTTAGACCGATTTCTTCCCAACGTAAAGGATTAAAGGCCAATAGATTTCTTGGGTCGCTTTACTGTCTCCCCATGCGGATTCAATTGCTTTGAAATGAGTTTCAACTGGGTTATGGCCCAGGTGTTTCTCATACTGTTTCACAGCAGACCAGGTATTGAGATAGCCGATCAAATGGGAAAGCTGCCAGCGGGCGCGCATGAAGAATTCCGGGGCCGGTTCCCGCGCATAGGGGAACGCAATGCGGGTGTAACCGTTGTCCAGTAACGCGCGCTCAGGCGGCCAGTATGGGCCCACAACGTTGCTGTGAAAATCTTCTATCACAGCATCCAACGCCGTATCGGTATACAGCAATTGATAGCCCCACACTGCCAGTACACCCTGAGGCTTAAGTACACGATCTACTTCTGCAAAAAAGTCAGGATGTCGAAACCAGTGAATCGCCTGGGCAACGGTTACCAAATCCACACTGTTGTCAGCGCTCTGTATCTGCTCAGCGGGGGATACGTGATAGGTTACGTTAGCCGTAGGGATGGCGTGCTCAACCTGGGTGGCACTGGCATCGCTCGCCCGCACATGTTCGAACTGTTGGGCAAGTTGTCTTGATGCTTGCCCATTGCCGCAGCCTACATCGAATGCAAGTTGAGTTGACGGTGCGATGGTCGCAAGGTATTGATACAGCGCTTCCGGATACTGGGGCCGGAAGCGCTTGTAGTCATCAGATGCGGTTGAGAAATAATCTTTGAATTCAGCCATATCAGTTCGGATTGTGAATTTACAGTACCGCTAATGCCGCGTCGTAATCGGGCTCATCGGCAATTTCCGCAACTTGCTCAGCATGTAGCACCTTGCCGTTCTCATCAACCACCACGACTGCACGAGACAGTAAGCCAGTTAAAGGGCCGGTTTTAAGTGTTACGCCGTAATCATCACCAAAAGTGGAGCGGAAGCTGGAACCCACTTTTACATTTTCAATGCCTTCAGCGCCACAAAAGCGAGTCATGGCGAACGGCAGATCTGCCGCGATGCAAACTACCACAGTGTTGTCCAAAGCGGCGGCTTTTTGATTGAAGGTGCGAACAGACGTTGCGCAGGTAGGTGTGTCGATAGATGGAAAAATGTTCAAAATAACGCGCTTGCCCTGCAGTGAATCGGAAGTGAGATCTGACAGATCCCCCTGTACCAAGTTGTACTGAGGCGCTTGTGTACCTGCTGCAGGCAATTCACCTACGGTTTCGTTGGGGTTGCCACCTAGTGTTACCGTTGCCATATCTAATTCCTTGTTAATGTTGTGGTTTATGCCGTTGCGCTGTCCAGCGCCGAATTAACGCCGGTAATAATATCATCTTCACTGCCAATATTAATGCTTAAACAAATGATTCAACATGCATTGCTGCGTGTATTCCATAACTTTTGATTGTTTGGATGGGGTGAATGGGGAAGAATATTAGCTGTACCATAAACACCTCTGCCGTAATAGGAAAGTAATTCATCAATGCCAGTCGATTCGTCAACCCGCCTCAATAAATTCATCAGTGATAGTGGTATGTGCTCCCGTCGCGATGCCGACCGATATATTGAGCAAGGCAATGTATTTGTCAACGGCAAGCGGGCGAAAGTGGGGGATCGCGTATTTCCGAAAGATCAGGTGAAAGTAAATGGCCAGTTGATCGAAGCCCCCGATGCTGATGATTTGATCTTTATTGCGCTTAACAAGCCGGTGGGTATTGTCAGCACCACAGAACACGCCGAAAAAAGTAACATCGTGGATTTTGTGAATCACACCACGCGCATTTTTCCTATTGGTCGTTTGGACAAAGATTCCCAGGGCCTGATTTTTCTCACCAACGAAGGCGATCTGGTTAATAAAATTTTGCGAGCAGGTAACAATCATGAAAAAGAATACCTGGTAACCGTGAACAAACCTATTACGGACGCTTTTATTGAGGGCATGGCTAAAGGCGTGCCTATGCTGGGCGTAGTCACTAAAAAGTGCAAAATTGTCAAAGAGTCCACTTTCGTATTTCGTATCACATTAATTCAAGGATTAAACCGCCAGATCCGGCGTATGTGTGAACACTTTAAATATGAAGTGACGAAGTTAGAGCGCGTGCGCATTATGAACGTCAGTCTAAAAGGATTGCCGGTGGGTGAGTGGCGTGATCTGAATGATGATGAGCTGTCTGGCCTGTTCAAGATGATCGAGCATTCCTCTTCAGAAGCGCCATCTTCGAAAAAAAATACCACTGCCAAAAAAGTGCCAGCCAAAAAAGCCGCAGCTAAAAAAGTACCAGGCAAGAAGACATCTACCCGACAGGGTCAAAAGCCGAAAACCCAGGCTCATCCCAAAGCGAAAGCAAGAGGGGGTCGAGATGAAGGTGCTAGAAATGCCCCCCGTCAGAAGTCAGGCCCGAAAGGCCGAAACAAGAGGAAATAGGTTTAACGAATTCGTTTCCCTATAAGCCTTACAGCGCTATAAAAATACAGTCTCCATTGAATGGTTGTACTAAGCTGGTTACAGAGCCTGGCCTATATTTCGATTGTGGGCACGCCTCAAAAGCGTTATTAATGGTAACCGCACATTGGAGGCAATCAGTTTGTATACTAATAATAAGAACAATGAAAATAGCTGGCTGAACCGTCTGACCACCATCACGGACATGTTCGCATTCCCCCTTAAAACTTCCCATTATGTTGAATTAGTAAATCCTCTGTGGACCACACATAAGATGCAGGCCCAAGTGGTTGAGGTTTGGGATGAAACCAAAGATTCGCGCACTATCACCCTGAAAGCAGGTGCCAACTGGCGAAAACACAGAGCAGGTCAGCATGTTCGAGTGGGTATATCGGTGGATGGTCGGCAATATACACGCACCTATACCATATCGTCGCCTCCTGAGCGTGATGACGGATGTTTTACCATTACGGTTAAAGTTATTGATGGCGGACGTATATCACGCCATATCGTGCGCAATCTTAAAGTGGGAGATTACATTCCAGTAGGTTTGCCGCAAGGTGATTTCTACTTGCCGGATGCTTCTCCGATTCAACCGCTGTTTATTACAGCAGGTAGTGGAATTACGCCTGCAATGAGTATGTTGCGCAGCTTGATTGCTCAACAGCGTTTACCCGATTCTGTTCATATCCATTTTGCTCCCAATGAATTTGATGTGATTTTCGCAAGAGAGTTACGACAAATGAGCATCCAGCAGAAGTACTATCATCTGCACGAGGTACACACTCGCGATTTCGGTGAGGATAAGCAGACCAAAGCTTACTTCAATCTTGATCAGCTGCAGCGTTTCTGCCCTGACTGGAAAGAGCGTGACTGCTATGCCTGCGGCCCAGCGTCGCTATTATCTTCGTTGGAAAAGGTGTGGGGTGAGGCTGGTCTATCCAACAAACTGCATATCGAGCGTTTTCTTGCGGAATTTGCAGAGGTGCCCAGCGATGCAGTGGGCGGTAAAGTACGTTTTGCTAAGAGTGGCATTGAAGTTGAGGCGGACAGCGAGACCAACTTGCTGCGCATCGCAGAAGATGCAGGGATGAACCCACCCCATGGTTGTCGTATGGGTATCTGTCACACCTGTAACACCAAGTTGAAATCAGGTTGTGTACGTGATCTACGTACCGGAGAGTTGCTGAACGAAGTTGGCGCTATTGTGCAAACCTGCGTTTGTGCCACGGCTGGTGATTGTGAACTCGACCTTTAATAATAAACGAGACTGATTATGCCTACTGCAAAGCCCTTACCCGTAAACCTAAGTAATGATCAGATCGATGAATTTGGTCGTGAGATGGATGCCATTTATGAGGAAACACTGGCCTCCCGCGGGGAAAAAGATCGACTGTATATTTTGCGTTTGATCCGTACCCAACGCAGCATGGCCCTTGGCGGACGTATCCTTATATATCTTGGCTTGCTTTTTCTGCCTGCGTTTTCTCATGCTTTAGCCAGTTGGGGCAGCGCACTGATTGTGATGACGTTGGGCGTAGTGTTGCTCGGAATCGCTAAGATATTGGAGAACATGGAGATTGCCCATAACGTGCTGCACGCACAATGGGATTGGATGAAAGATCCGGAAATTCAATCCAACACTTGGGAATGGGATAATATGAGCCCGTCTGATCGTTGGATGCATTCTCACAATGTGGTTCATCATACTTGGACCAATGTAGTGGGAAAGGATCTTGATGTCGGCTATGGCATTATGCGGGTTACCCCCATGCAGGAATGGGAACCGAAATTTCTCATGCAACCAATATGGTTTGTGCTGTTGATGCTGTTATTTGAGGAAGGTGTCGCGTTGCATGAGCAGGTTATAATTGATGTGGTTGAAGGTAAAAAGGATTCCAAAGAATTACGTCCTATTATGAAGCACATTGGTCGTAAGGTATGGGGGCAGGTTCGTAAGGATTATATTATGTGGCCCCTTGCGGCTGCGCTGATGGCATTGCCAGCAGCGATGTTTGTGTCTGTTTCCCCGATCAGTATTTTTCTACTGGTAGCTGTCGCTAACGGGGTTGCCAATATCATTCGCAATGTGTGGGCGTTCATCATCATATTTTGCGGCCATTTTCCTGAGGGTGTCTACAGCTTCACCCCTGATCAGGTAGAGGGCGAATCCAAGGGGCAGTGGTATCTGCGTCAGTTGTTGGGCTCTGCCAATATTCAGGGTGGCCCTCTGTTCCACGTACTGTCTGGAAATCTAAGCCATCAGATCGAGCACCATCTGTTTCCGGATCTTTGCAGCAACCGCTACCCTGAACTATCGCCTCGCATTCAGGCGCTTGCAGCCCGCTATGGATTGCCTTACAACACAGCTTCGATATGGCGGCAGTTTGGCACCACTTGGCGTAATAATCTTCGATTGGCGTTACCTGGCGGCAAGATGCCACCGAAAGTTGCAACGGTGTGAAAGGTTAGCCACAGTTTTTTTCGATAACAAAAAAGGGGTGGGCTGTGAGACGCCCACCCCTTTTTTATCGGCCACATATTTTATGCTTTGGCGAACAGTCGCTTTAACAGGCCAGGTTTCTTTTGGGCATCCAGCTCTGCTTGTTGTGCACTTTGTTGTTTGGCCAGATCAGATTTTTCGCCAAACACTGGGCTGCCCATAAACGCGCAATCCATTACCGTTTTGCCCATCAAGGTACCAACAACTTTACCTTGGAGTTTTTGGTCTTTATCGACCTGGCCAGTATAGGTGAGCGTCATCGGCACAGGTTTGGTCAGCTTGCACTTCCAAACCAAAGCATCACCGTTCTCGATCTTGCCATCCAACACGATCTGATTGCCGTGTTCTTCATTGAGCACATGGCCTTTAATTACTCCGCCGGATGATTTCAGTACCAAACGACTGAACTGATCGCCCACCGGTGATTTAATGGTGATATCCCATACGTTATCAACGGTGTCGATAGGAACGGCTTCAATCGGCCCTAATTCTGCCTGCGTGGCTGTCATGTCGTAGAACATCTGGCATTCGTCATCGGAAAAACCAAGGTTCTTCAAATCATCGAAAGTTGACTTGAATATTTTCAGTTTGCTGGTGTCGTCGACCATCAGGTTCTGCATCTGCGTCTCCACAGACTCAATGCTCATGTCTACGGACACAGCATCACTTGATGCCAATACAATGCGAGAGAATTTGCCTCCGCCAATGGAAAAAATTTCTCGTGAGACGTCGCTTTTCTCATGGCAGAGATAGGCCACAACGGGCGCCAGCTTCTCTGGTTGGAAGTCTTGTTCTAAGTGATCACGGAAATCACCTTGTGGCAGCAGTGCGGACAGCCGTGTAAAGGCTGCCGGCATAATGACATTCACATTGATATTGTGGTCGGCACCTAGCAAGCCTGCATTCCGGGATAAGCCAATGAGAGCGGACTTCATGGAGGGGTAGGTGATCTGAGGGCTGAAACCCAACACGGAATCAGATGCAGTGTTAATTATGCGACCGAATTTTTGTTTAACCATGTGTGGCCAGGCCGCGCGCATAGTATTGATGGCGCCCATGACGTGAACGCCAAGGTGTAGATCCACTTCTTCGCGGTCTACCTCGGGAAACACCGAGGTGCTGGCGATGCCTGCGTTGTTGATGATGATGTCGATGCGCCCCCATTTCTGTATGGCGGCATCCACCATGCGTTGCGCGTTTTTGAATTCGGATATGTCATGGCCGTCTGCCATGGCTTTGCCTTTTCCCAGGTTGTTTATTTTAGTAGCGGCAGCATCGGCCACTTTAGAGCTGGGTTTGCCATCATAGCCGAAGGTGCCGCCACCCAGATCGTTAACAATCACATTAGCACCCAGCTCCGCCAGATATTGAGCATAGGCATAGCCCAAGCCACCGCCTGCACCTGTCACGATGGCTACCTTGCCTTTGAAATCAAATGCCATTCTGTTCTCTCCCGGTCTGTACTTGTTTTGAATTTGTTGTTTTGGATTGTTGTTTTGTGAATCGATAGTCACTAGTATACGATGTATACCAAAAAAGAACAGCCCTGAAATTTAATTATAAAAAACAAAGGATTAGGTTGGAGATGTGCGATGCCAGACTTTAATAAGCCGGAAATGATTGCAGTGAACGATATTCAGTTAGCCGTTTACGAGGCTCGTCCAGAAGGCCCTGCGAAACCCTGGCCGGTGATTCTTTGTCATGGGATGCCCGAGCTTGCGTACTCCTGGCGTTATCAGTTTAAGCCGTTGACCGAGGCGGGGTTTCACGTGCTTGCACCGGATATGCGTGGAGTGGGGCATTCATCCGTTCTGAAAAATAAATCTGATTACACTCTGGGTAAGCGATTGGAGGATATGTGCGGCCTGCTGGATCATTTTGGCTACGAGCAGGCCATCTTCATTGGCCATGATTTTGGCGGAACCATTGTTTGGGGTATGGGGTTGTATCATCAGAATAGGGTCAAGGCCTTGTGTGCCTGTAATTCTCCTTTCGCTGATATGCCGATGAATCCCCTGGATTTATACAACCAATTGTATGGCCCCAATAACTATTTCGCTTACTTCCAAACACAGGAGTGCGAAAACAAATTCAATGAAGATCCCGCACGTACGTTTCGATTTTATGTTCGCCGTGATTTGGGGCAGGGTACTAACTTGTCTCGCAGCCGTGCACACGATCCCGAAAGCATCGGACACGTTCACTGGATTCATGATGATGAGAGCACTTGGCCAGGAGAAGTGATTCTGGCAGATGAAGATTTGGACTATTACGCCAGCGCCTATGCGAAAACCGGTTTTGGTGGAGCACTTAACTGGTACCGTTGCCTGCCGTTAGACTATGAGTACCAAAAACAAGTGTACCCCAATGGCCTGCCAAAAATTGAAGTACCGGTATTGGCGATTGGTTCGGATCTGGATTTTATCGCTGCCCATCATTTTTATGATTTATTGGACGGTTACTGCAGTGATTGGCGGAAAGTAGTGATTGAAAATGCCGGACATTGGACTCAGCAAGAGCAGCCGGATGCGTTGAATGATGTGTTGGTGGAGTGGTTGCAGTCGCTTAAGTGATGAGCTCCTGCCATTCGATGTGAACAGGTTTGAGTCGTTCAAAATATTCTTCCAGTGTTACCAAACCGAGACAGGCGCAGGCACCTGTTTGTGTGATTTGGTTGCGAGCCAATTTCAAGGCAACCACAATGGCAGGGATTGTGGGTATGTAAAGGCCATCTCCCTGCCGGGCAATCAGATCAAAGCGAACTTTCCTCAGGTTTTTCTTCGCATCTAACCCGATAAGCTCCATGAAAAAGCCACTGTCTTCTGTACCGAATGCATCAAATAATCGGGATAATGCCATCATTGCCGGGGCAAAAGCCGGCAGATCGGGACACAGCCTGTGCTGTACCAGCCAGGCTAGCGTGGCGAGCGCATGATGAATAAAAGGCAATTCTAACCCAGCCTGAAATCGAATAGTTTCCAAGTCAGGAAAGTGACTGGGGAACAGGGCTAGATCGGGTATGTCGCAATTTCCCAACAGTCGGTTGCCGAGTTTCCAGAACTGTTTTGATCTGGTGCCTCGCCAGCCTATTACGTTAGTGGATCGGCCATTACGCAGCGCAGCAAACGGTTTGCCCGCGTAACTCAGAACGGCTCTGGTCGTTGCCAGCCCGCGGCTGGTGTTGTGGGCGGTACTGATAGCGTAATCTACTTCGGTGATCGAGTGAAACTGAGGCTGATAGTGCTGAATCAGCGCACTGCTTAACCCAGGAACTGAACTGGCACCGCTGCAGATCAATAAGCCTTTTTCTGCGGCAGCCTGTTGCAGTGATGTGATGCCCGCCACAAAAGTACGACCGTCCGCCAGGTCAATGTAATGACTCCCTATCTCGATGCAGGCTTCTGCCACCTGATAACCTTGATCCTGAAATGGGCCGGAGGTATGAATAACAATATCGGGCGCTGCGTTGCGAAGAGATGCGGCCAGATCGGAATATATGTTTATGGCCAATGCAACAGGCTGATTGATGGCTTCAATTCGGCTACAGCAGGCCTGAGCTTTGCCCAGGCTACGGCCCGCAATAATGAGTTGAATGTCTGGCTCCTGCGCCAGGGCTTTGCTAATAAACTGGCCGAAATTTCCGTATCCACCAATAACCAGAATTCGTTTCATGATAAACACTGAATAACCTTAAAGCGGCCCGAATAGGAGTACATCACACCGAATATTGGATGGCGAATCGTGACATTCATTGCAAAATGATCGTCATCAATCGCCCTTTCTTCGGCATCACCTCTTCCCAGAATACCTGTAATAGGCAAAGGAATCAGATGGCCAAACCAGTAGAGCCCGTAGCCGTCATGGATCAGTTTGACGGTGTCATCCTGCCATGCGTATCGCGTTTTCCAGCAGAAGCCAAACCGCATGATTTCGATTACCTTATCTTCACCGATAGCAAGCATGCGAGAGCGAAATGAATAGAACCGACGTTGCACAAACCAAAAATGACGAAGAAACCCAAAGTGTTTACTATTTTTGAAACTATCAAAATGCACTGTGCAGCGAATGCCATATTCGGTAACCAAAGGTATGGAGCCCATCAGTCGATAGAATGGCGCAGCTAATTTCATTGGCCAATGGCATTCTACATTCATAATGCCATCCACAATCACTTTGTCGTCACTGTAGGGGCGGTTAGCGTAGTGTTTTTTAATCACTATGGGCAGGTTGTCCCACTGGTTTCCAAATATTGGTTGGAAGATCGGTTGCGCCTGTAGATTGAGATTGTCGATGGGCTGCTTATGCAAAAAGCGCAGCAAGGTGTTTCTTGTTGCCCTCATCCATGGATAGAGCAGGGAGCTTAGCCTCTCCGACCAGAACAGTAGGCGATTGAAGTGATTAAACAGGCCTTTGGGTGCGCCGTGTCGGGACATGAAGCGTAACGCCTGCTTGCCGTGATAAAACCGGCCTTGGTATAGAATCACCATGCCCTCATCCAAATCCAGTTGTTGATCACGAATCACATTCAACAGAGGGTGGTTTGGTTCTGCTCTGGCGTTCACTAAATGCAGCTCACCCAGTTGCTGTTTGATGCGCAGAGCATGAGCAGCCATACGACATATGGGGCAATCTCCGTCATAAACAAACCAGACGCGATCATGTTCGAGTAATGGATTCATACCGATTTTACCACCATGAAATAGAAAACGGTCACCAGCGCCAGAAACGCAGGCCATCCAAGCAAGAACCAAATCCTGAATAGTTTATTGTAGCTGGTAGGCAGCGCAGTACCATGGCTTAGGCATTTTCGTACCACGCCAACCACAAGCCGCTACCCAGCTGAAACACACCCGAAGGGAATGTAAACAGCGTGTCGGCTAATACGGTATTTTCTGCGGCGTAGAGCTTCTGCTGCAAATCTGCGGTGAAATGGGATCGGAACATGAAGAAGGCGATTCCAATACCGGTTCCGAACAGTATGGTTGCGCTGAGAATGTGAAGCGTTTTGATGAGAAGGTACCAGCTCACGTCACATCACTCTAATCGGTCTCTCGTGGTTCCGGCAATGGCCAGCCTCCCATGGCTTTCCATTTGTTCACGACCCAGCAGAAAAACTCCGCTGTTTTCACTGCATCGTAAATGGCGGAATGGGCCTCGGCGTTACTGAACTGAATATGAGCTGCCTTACACGCTTTCGCCAACACCGTTTGCCCCACGGCTAAGCCGCCAATGGTTGCTGTGTCAAAGCAGGAGAAAGGGTGAAATGGATTGCGCTTAATGCCGTTACGTTCGACGGCAGCGTTAACGAAATCCCGATCAAAAAAAGCATTGTGCCCCACCAGAATGGCACGATTACAGCCTTCTTCTTTCATGGCAGAACGCACAGCCTTGAACATATCCTTAATGGCTTCTACCTCGGTAACAGCACCGCGAAATGGGTGATAGGGGTCGATACCGGTAAAATCCAGTGCTGCCTGTTCAATATTTGCACCTTCGAAGGGGGCCACATGGCGATGAATTTGCTGGCCAGGTTCCAGGTTGCCGTTTTCATCCATGTCTAGAATTACAGCGGCGATTTCCAGAAGGGCATCGGTTTTATGGTTGAAGCCACCGGTCTCTACGTCGATTACAACCGGCAAATAGCCACGAAAGCGCTTGGCGAGGCTGGGGATATGGTCAGTCATTAGGTGAAGTTCTAGTGCATGAGGGGGAAATGCTATCCTACCGCTGTAGCGGGTACAAACTTTTTGGCTGCTGGAACAGAGAAAATTCTCAAGAGTTGGCATTTTTGACCGATAACACTATGAAGCAGTGTGTATGGCAGCAGGATTCTTGTGAATGTGGCGTAACTTACTGATCTGGATTGTGGTTTTAGTCTCATCCCCGGTAATGGCACATACTTATGTGGCGCGGGTGGATGAGGCCGTGTGGCATCTGGATCCCTCACCCCTAAAATGCCGTTTGTGGCAGGCGGTGCCCAACTATGGCGACGCTGTGTTCGAGGTTGCTGCCGGGGAATCCTTACAATTCTATATGGATATGTATCGGCCGGTTAAACGGGCCGGTCAGGCTCAGATGTTGATTGAGGCACCCGAATGGCGCGATGGGTTGGCTGCGAAAGCCATTGGCAAAACCACGTTTAAGGTCGGGCGCAGGCCAATAGAGTTAGCCGAAGAAGTGGCCAGTGAGCTGTTGGCAGAGCTGCAGGTGGGTATGACGCCATCTTTTATTCACCCTGGCTGGTACGGTAAACACGATGTTTCTGTTGGGGTGTCCGCGGTCAATTTTCAAAGTGCCTATATGGGCTATGTGTCATGCGTTGCCAGCCTTTATCCTGCCAGCTACAAAGAGCTGCAGCAGTCGTACCTGCATTTTGAAACCAATAAATATGGCATCAAGGGCGCGCTGAAAGAGCGCCTGGATCTGATTGCGGGGTACGTATCAGTCGATACTTCGGTGAAAAAGGTGTACGTGGATGGGCACACGGACAGTGTGGGCCGTCGGGGCCACAACTGGGAGCTTTCTCGCTTGCGGGCCAAGGCGGTACAAGAGTATTTGGAACAGAAGGGCGTGTTTTCGGACATGATCGTGATGCAATATTACGGTGAAGGGCGTCCGGCCAAAAAGAACTCTACCAACAACAATAAGGCGTTCAATCGTCGAGTATTGGTGCGACTCCAGCGCTAACCCCACGATCATCCCGACTCCGAAGTAGGAAAAGCCGCCCGCATTCAGGTACAATACGCGCCTCTCGAAATATCCATCACATTCAGTCCTGAAGGTCTAAGGGTTTACGCGCATGTCTGACATCAAAAAGGTGGTTTTGGCCTATTCTGGCGGTCTTGATACGTCTGTTATCGTAAAGTGGCTTCAAGAAAGCTACGGGTGCGAAGTGGTTACTTTTACTGCTGACCTGGGTCAGGGTGAAGAAGTGGAGCCGGCTCGCGCCAAGGCTCAAGCCATGGGCATCAAAGAAATTTACATTGAAGACGTGCGGGAGGAGTTTGTTCGCGATTACGTATTCCCCATGTTCCGCGCCAACACCATATATGAAGGCGAATACCTGCTGGGCACCTCCATTGCTCGCCCATTGATTGCAAAGCGACTGGTGGAAATCGCGGAAGAAACTGGCGCTGATGCTATTTCCCACGGTGCCACCGGTAAAGGCAACGATCAGGTACGTTTTGAGCTAGGGGCCTACGCGTTGACCCCCGGCATCGAGGTAATTGCACCCTGGCGTGAATGGGATCTCACATCCCGTGAAACGCTTATGGCGTATGCCGAGAAGCACAATATCCCGGTTGATTTCTCTAAGGCGGGTAAAAAATCCCCGTATTCAATGGATGCCAACCTGCTGCATATTTCCTATGAAGGCGGCATTCTGGAAGACCCCTGGGCCGAGCCTGAAGAAGATATGTGGCGCTGGTCCGTAAGCCCGGAAGCCGCCCCCGATCAGCCCACCTATATAGAGCTGACCTATGAAAAAGGCGATATTGTGGCCATTGATGGCGAGCCATTGAAAGCCCATGAAGTATTGGAAAAGCTGAATAAGCTGGGCGGAGCCAACGGTGTAGGGCGATTGGATATTGTTGAAAACCGCTATGTGGGCATGAAATCCCGTGGCGCTTATGAAACGCCCGGTGGCACCATCATGATGCGTGCTCACCGTGCCATTGAATCCATTACGTTGGATCGTGAAGTGGCCCACCTGAAAGACAGCCTGATGCCCAAGTACGCCGAGTTGATCTATAACGGCTATTGGTGGAGCCCAGAGCGCAAGATGCTGCAAACGATGATTGATGAATCCCAGGATGTGGTAAACGGTGTGGTACGGGTAAAACTGTATAAAGGCAACGTTACGGTGGTGGGGCGTAAGTCCGATGATACGCTGTTCGACGACCGAATCGCGACCTTCGAAGACGATGCGGGCGCCTATGATCAAAAAGACGCAGCCGGTTTCATTAAGCTGAATGCACTGCGTTTGCGCATTGCTGCCAACAAGGGCCGCAGATTGAAATAGTCAACTTATTGATACTTTTAGCTAAATTTAAAAGCCCCGACGTCAAAATCGGGGCTTTTTTGTGCCTTCTCACCTGTCCCTGCCGGAATCTCTATCTATACTGAAATCACACGCTGACAGAATGTTTCCTATCGAAAACCAACATCTGTAAACCAAATTATTATGACTAAACAGCATCCCCTAGTGATTGTCTGCGATCCTGAAGACAGTAACATCGCGTTCTATACCGAGGTGGTACAGGCCCTGGGTGCCCATTGCCTGGCTACCACGGCCGGTGGCAACGTGATGAATTTGGTGGTGAGCCACCAACCGGCACTGGTCATTCTGGATTCTCAGATGGATGAGCCTGATGGCTATCAGCTGCTTAACCTGCTTAAATCCGGCAAGAAAAGCAAACACATCCCGGTGCTGTTTGTTGCGGGCAATCTGTCTGAGCGCAAAATGTGTTTATACCGGGAAATGTTCGAGCTGATTGAGGTAATTGCCAAGCCGGTAAATGAAGCGCAGTTGCAAGGCTACTTGCAGCACTACATCAAACAGTATGGTTATCGTTCTGAAATTGATGCTCTTTACAGTGAAGAAAAAGCAGATCCTATTGCTAACACGGAAGAGGGCATATTGGCGCTGGATCGAGCCGGAAAAATCGTATTTGCGAACTACGCAGCTGAACAGATCCTCAAGGCCAGCTCGGTTGAATTGACCGGTGTCTATGTAGAAAGTTTATTCGAAGAACCCTGCAAAAGAGCCAAGTCTCGATGGAGTGAGCATCCCATCTCCAGAGTGACCGCAGGAGATCAGATTCTGCAAGTGGATAAGTCGTCACTCTGGCGGCGCGATGGTGAGGCTATTACTGCAAAATTCGCAGCGGTGCCGTTTTCTTCTGATAACGGAATCAAGCTTCTGTTTGCATTCAGGCAACTCAAAGATACCCGGGAATCCAAAGATAAGATTGCCATGTTGTCGCAGGTGGATCATCTTACCGGCCTGCCGATGCGCGCCGCCATTGAGGAGCATGTTGATCGCTCCGTGTTGAAAGCAGGCATTACCGGCTTCTATTTTGCAGTGTTATCTGTGGATCTTGATCACTTTCGCTATATCAACGAAAGTTTGGGGCATGATCGTGGTGACCGGTTATTAAAAGCGGTAGCCGATCGTGTGTTCAGTCTGGTGCGCCGTGATGATCAAGTTGCCCGCATGGAAGGTGATGAGTTTGTTGTGGTGTTGAGTCATATTGATCTGCCTGAAAACGCCGGTATGGTGGCCAAGAAGATCATTGAGCGCATTCGTGAACCCTTTTTGATTGATGGGCATGAGGTATTCACAGGTTGCTCCATTGGTGTGAGTGTGTATCCCTCTTGTGGTGATGACGCTAAAACGTTACTGAAGAACGCCGACGCAGCATTATCAAGAGCCAAAGCGATTGGCCGTAACAACTATCAATACTACACCGTTGAAATGAACAAACTGCGGGTAGAACAGATGCAGATGGAATTCGAGCTGCATCAGGCGCTGGAACAGAAGCAATGGCGCATTCAATACTTGCCAGTAACCAGTCGTGAGAACTCCGACGTTGTGGCCTGTGAGGTGAAACTGAGCTGGGTGCACCCGACTCGGGGTGAAATTTTACTGGAATCATTTTTGCCTCAGGCTGAAGAGGCTGGCCTTGCACCTATCATATTTCGCTGGTTATGGCGGCAGGCGCTGGATCGCTTCGATCAACTGCCGGAGGAATCGAAGGCCAAGGTAAGACTGATATTGCCTATATCCCCTGCAATTTTGTTGCAGGATGGTGGCGTAGACTGGGTGATCAGTTCTATCGCAAAGGTGGGCCTTAATTCGGATCAGATTTTCATTGAGCTGCCGGAGAGCTACTACACCGTTCGTCACAGTTTGCATGGTGAAGTATTGAACGAGCTATGTCGCAACGGATTTAACCTAATATTGGATAGTTTCGGTACAGGGTTCGCGCCGCTCAATTTGCTCAAAGAGGTGCCCTATACCTTCATTAAGTTATCGGACTCTTTTGTGGCGACTTGTGAACTGTCAAAAACCGATCAGGCTATCATTAAAGGCGTGGTAGAGATGGTGCATCAACTGGGCATTCAGGTGTTGGCGACTTCGGTTAATTCAGAAGCCCAGCAGAACTTTCTGAATGCAGTAGGTTGTGACTGGCTCAGTGGTGATGCCATTGATCGCGACCTCGAGCAAACTCCACAGAAGCTCGATGATATGGGGATTTTTGTCTTTCCTGGGTAAGATTGCTGCCTGCCTTACAGTGTTGTGCAGTAAGGCAAGTCAGTACGGTAAACCCAGATAGAAATAGGCGCTGCTGTCACCTTCTTCCGATAGCCCGTAGCCCAGATAAACCGGCCCCAGGGGGGTGTCAGTGGCGACAAAAATACTGCCAGATCGCAGCCATTTATCGCCACCGCCCGCGATTTCGGCCATATCGGCTTTTCCGATTTCCAATGAGAATCCACCGTAGGCACCTTCGAATATGCCACCACGCATGATACGCCGATAGTACATTGCGCGCCCGTAATCCAGTTGTTCTAGCAGCAACTGGTCAGTGGCATATCCCGATTGACGCAAAAAGCCGCCCCATTGAAACTGGTCGTAATAGGGTAACGGGTCGGAGCCGATGTTTCCGCCTCCGCTATAGCTGAGATTCAGGGTGTGCTCACCCAGTGAGTAGGCCACGCTTGCGTTCGATTCCCAGCGAGTGTAATCCAAATCGGCTCCTAAGCTGGTGTCTGACTGGAACACCTGCACTACACCTCGCCAACCCGAGCGTGGGAAGTGCACGCTATCGAGCTGGTCTAGCACCAGGTTCATCGTGTAAGCGCCTTGCTGAATACTCTCCTCCGTAGGCACCAGTGCCGGTGGGCCGGTATCTAGATCGGGGTGAACTTCACCAACGATCACACCAAGCCGTAGCTCACCGTAGCGGTACCAGTGTGACCCTAGGTCCAGGCCCGCCAGTGTAGATGTTAGATCATAGATAGCGATGCGATCACTATCCTGATAGAGATCTCGGGTGGATTGTTGCAGTGCCAGGTGTGGGGCAACAAAAAATAATCCGTCAGTGTTCAGTGGTTGATAGAATTCGGTGTTGATGCTGTTGGTTTCGCCGAAATTAACGTCTGTTCGCCA